>JBILXX010000146.1:0-4822 GCA_044378095.1 Polaromonas sp. | reverse complement strand
GGCTCACAACGAGAATCCCAAGCCCTTCATCTGGACTGCAAGTGCTCGTGACATTCTGGAAAAAGTCATACGCGCCAAGGCCAAACTCAAAATAGTTCAAACAGAGTGAAACACTACACTAGCGCCGCCAACTAGCAGCCATGCCCTGCAAAATAAATACGGTTGCCAACCCAAGGCCTGCGGTCAACCAGAGCGCCGCACCGCCCCAATGCGCGATGGCCATGCCAAACAGGGCGGGTGCTGCGGCCTGGGCGAATCGCGCGGGGGCCATCAGCCAGCCCTGGCGCTCGCCATAGCCTGCGGGACCAAACACCACCAGCGGCAGAGTTCCTTTTGAAATGGTCAAAACGCCGTTGCCTGCACCGTGCAAACTGACAAACAGCCAGGCTGCGGCAGGGCCAAAGACAGCGATGGCCAGTACGCCCAGCGGGTGCGCCGCAGCCGCCAGCCTTGCCGAATGCAGGGGGTGGACATGGCGTAACAGGCCAAAGTCCAGCACACGCGCGATCACCTGCGCTGGCCCCACAAGCATGGCAATTCCCAAGGCGGCGCTGGCTGTCAGACCCTGCATTTGCAGCAGCATGGGCAAGTGAGCGGCCATGGCCGTGCTGCTAAACCAGGTGATGGCGAAGACACTGGCCAGCGCGCCCATCATCCAGCGCGGCGCGGGGCGGCTGGCTGGGGGTGCGGGTGATTCAGCCACGGCTTGCGCCACTGGCTGGATGCTTTCACGCGCGGCTTTGGGCAGACTCAAGTGCAGCGGCAAACCTGTCAGCAGATGCAGGCCCGCCCAGGCAAAGCAGGTGCCGCGCCAGCCCAGGCTTTCAATCCACCAGGCTGTTAATGGCCAGCCCACGGTGCTGGCAAACCCTGCCACCAGAGTGATGCCCGTGATGGCGCTGCGCGCACTGACAGGGTACAAGCGCACCACGGCTGCA
Source organism: Polaromonas sp. (assembly GCA_044378095.1). Classification (GTDB taxonomy): domain Bacteria; phylum Pseudomonadota; class Gammaproteobacteria; order Burkholderiales; family Burkholderiaceae_C; genus Polaromonas. The sequence continues at coordinate 3,884 of JBILXX010000146.1, read as the reverse complement.
AACGCGGCGTCATACAAGCCGCTGCCCATGCCTACGCCAATCAGGGCCCATGCGGCCCACATCTGCCATTCGGTCTGCGCCATGCCAAGTGCAGCCAGACCGGCTGCAAACAGCACACTGGTGGCCGACAGCACGTTGCGGCCGCCCCAGTCGTCCAGCGCACGTCCTGCGCGCGGCCCGACCAGTGCGGACAGCACAAGCGCCAGCGTAAAAGCGCCAAAAACATGTGTCGCAGGCAGACCTAAATCAGCAGCCAGCGGCGCAGCCAGCAAGGCCGGCAGGTAATAGGTTGAAGCCCAGGCCAGTGTCTGTGTGGTGCCGATCCGGGCCACCACACCATACTGGCCCGCTACAGTCATTCAGGGCTATCCGCTGCCATCAACTGTTCAAGCCGTGGAAGATAGTGCTCAAGAGGCGGCACGGCGCGCCCGGCTACTTTGGCCAGATCGTCGTAGCGGCGCAGTCGTGCGGCAGCTTGTGCATGCGGTTGCTGCAAAAAGGCGTGAGCCTGATCGTCGCTGAACACGCCGCCCTGCAATGCCAGGCTGTGAACCGATGCAGGTGACAAAGAACCGAAGTACGCCGAATCGGCCTGGCACAGGTAGCGCTTGGCATCCACATGCAGGCGAATCGGCTCCAGCACAGCGTCGGGCAGCTTGCCGCGCAAAAATGGCATCAGGGTGTATTGATGCAGGTCATCACGGTCGGTGTTGACCGCCATCGCTGTGCCGCTTTCAGACTTGAGCATATGGCCCACGTCGTGCAGCAAGCTGGCGATGATCACCTCATCAGGCTCGCCCGCCGACTCCGCCAGGTGGGCACATTGCAGTGCATGCTCAAGCTGACTGACGGCTTCGCGGCCATACTGTTTGGCGCCATGATCGCTCAGCAATCGAACAATGTCTTGGGTTGTCAATGCCATATTAAAGTCCTGACTTGTGCGTTATTAAATCAAGGTCTTGCGGATACGGGCAGACAACAGATCGATCAGACTGACTGTGACAATGATGATGATCATGACCGCAGCGGTTTCTGCATAACGAAAACCGCGGATGATTTCCCAGAGCACCACGCCAATACCGCCTGCGCCCACCATTCCAACGACGGTCGCAGATCGCACATTGGCTTCGAACCTGTACAACGTGTAAGAAATCCACAGCGGCATGACTTGTGGGATCACGCCATAAACAATTTCGTGCAATGCCGAAGCACCGGTCGAGCGGATGCCTTCGACTGGCTGCGGATCTATCGCCTCCACCGCTTCCGAAAACAGCTTGGCCAGCGTACCTGTAGTGTGAATCCACAGTGCCAGAACGCCCGCGAAAGGACCCAGGCCGACAGCCACCACAAACAGCATGGCAAAAACCATTTCATTGATAGCCCGGCAAGCATCCAGCATGCGACGCACGGGCTGATTGACCCACCAGGGTGCAATATTGGCAGAAGCCAGCAAGCTCAGGGGCACAGCGGCAACCAGAGCCAGAGCAGTGCCCCATACGGCAATCTGCAGCGTGATGACCATCTCTTCAATATACATGCGCCAGTCGCCGAACTTCGGCGGGAAGAAATCACTGGCGTACTTGGCCATATTGCCCGAGTCACGCAACAATTCCATCGGCCGCATGTCTGCGCCCTTCCATGAAGCAGCCAGAACAGCAAGCACAACGGCCCAACCGAGATACCAGCCAAGGCTGTGACGGGTAGCAGCAGCATTGTTCAAGGCCACGAGTTGGGCGTTCGGTGTCAGCACATTCATCAACGATTCTCCGGTAGTGGCAAGGCCCGCTGTGATACCAGCAGGCCTTGCAAGTTAACGATCAGCGCAGGCTGGCCAACTGCTTGTCAATATCGGCCAGCTGTCTGGTTTTGTCGGCAGCGGCGATGGTGGTGTCTGACTCAATCTTGTTGCGCTTGCCAAACAGATCAAGCTCGCGAATAGGGGTAAGCTGGGCGTTGGTTGAAGCTTTGAAGCCGGACAACTTGGAAATCTTCATGAGGATTTCTTTCTCACGTGCGTCTGTTTTGCCGTAGTTGTAGAAGAAGGTCTTGATCTTCTCTTTTGATGCAGCGGGCAGCTCTTTGTGCAGCACGAGCGGATCAAGCGGGATCAGAGGCGAAGTCCACACAATGCGGATGTCTTTGAACTTCTCTGGTTGCCGGTCTTTGATCTTGTCGAGGTTTTCGCTATTGTTGGTGGCGATGTCCACTTGCTTGTCGGCCACGGCCAGCGCATTGGTTTCATGGTTGGCACTGCGAACCACTTTGAAAAAGCTTTTCGCATCGACCTTGTTTTTGGCAAACACGTAAAAGCCTGGCACCAAAAAGCCTGAGGTGGAGTTGGGATCACCATTACCAAAACTGAGCGACTTGCCGTTTTTGAGCACATCGTCCAGCGTTTTGATGGTGCTGTCTTTGTGGACGATCAGATGTGAGTAGTAGCCCTGCGTGCCGTCTGAGTTCACCATCTGGGCGAACACTTCAGCATTGGAGCGATCCACTGCCTCCATGGCTGATTTGTTACCCAACCAGGCCACTTGCACTTTGTTAAAGCGCATGCCCTCGATGATGCCTGCATAGTCAGGTGCAAAAAAGGCGGTGACCTTCAGGCCCGTCTGCTTGATCATGTCGTCAATCAGAGGCTGCCAGTCGGCCTTGAGATTTTGTGTGGCCTCGGTCGAAATGATGCCGAAGTTGATGTCTTGCGCCCAGGTGGCCGTAAGACTCATGCCGAGGGCAATCGCCGCAATCGTTTTCTTGAACATGGTGAGATCCTTGGAAAGTAGGTTAAAAAAGATCAGCTCAGGCAGCCTGAGCCAGGGGAAGAGGCCACGCCGCCGGCGACGGGACGGGAACTGAAGCGAGCGTCGGCGTGTTGTGCAGCATGCTGCTGCCATTGAGAATTTCTTCAGCCTGCATGCCGTAGAGGTCACGCAGCAAAGCAGGTGTGAGATTGCTGGCTGTGCCGTCATACACCACGCGGCCCTTGTGCAACGCAATCACACGCTTGCAGTAGCGCATGGCCATGTCAACCTGGTGCAGGGACACGACGATGGTGCTGCCGTCTTCGCGGTTGATAAGAGACAAAATCTCCATCACTTTGCGTGATGCCTCAGGATCCAGGGATGCGATAGGCTCGTCGGCAAGCACCACTTTTGCACCCTGCACAAGGGTTCTTGCTATCGCGGCTCGCTGCTGCTGCCCGCCTGACAGCGTTGATGCGCGCTGTGCATGACACTCGGCAATGCCGACACGCGCCAGCGCATCGAGGGCACGCGCGCGGTCTTGTGCGGTGAACCACCGCGTCCAGCTTCGCCACCAAGGCATGTCGTGCAAGCGGCCCACCAGGACATTCATCAAAACGGGCAGTCGATCCACCAGATTGAACTGTTGAAAGACGAAGCCAACTTGAGACCGGATATTGCGCACATCGCGCTGGATGCGGCCTTCGCGCTGGACGCAACGACCCGCCACTTCAATGACTGAGCCGGCAGATGCGTCGCCAGCCATCAAGCCCGCAATATGACGCAGCAGGGTTGACTTGCCCGAACCCGAAGCACCAATCAACGCGACCATTTCGCCCTGCTTGATTTCAAGGTTGATGGCATCCAGTGCCAAAGTGCCACTGGAAAATCGTTTGCTGAGGTTTTGAATGAGAAGAGCCATTTTGAATCTCCAAGAAAAGCTGTCTAGACGACTTGAGTGTCTTCAAGCACTGTGAAAGTGATGTGACAATTTGATTTATTGAAAGAAATAAACATCACTAGTGTAGTGTTTCACTCTGTTTGAACTATTTTGAGTTTGGCCTTGGCGCGTATGACTTTTTCCAGAATGTCACGAGCACTTGCAGTCCAGATGAAGGGCTTGGGATTCTCGTTGTGAGCCAG
>JBILXX010000145.1:0-4902 GCA_044378095.1 Polaromonas sp. | reverse complement strand
CTGGCTCACAACGAGAATCCCAAGCCCTTCATCTGGACTGCAAGTGCTCGTGACATTCTGGAAAAAGTCATACGCGCCAAGGCCAAACTCAAAATAGTTCAAACAGAGTGAAACACTACACTAGCACCCCCACGCTTTTCACTACATGTAATACGCTGCCACCCCCCGAGGAGGCACATTTTCTTTGGGGCGGCCCGGCAGAAAATTTAACTCCCGCGATACGTTGAATAGCTCCAGGGGCTGACCAGCAGCGGCACATGATAGTGGGCGCTGACATCGGCCACACCAAAATCAATCGTGACCTGGTTTAAAAAATTCGGTTCGGGCAACACCACAGCGCGTGACCTGAAATAGCCAGCGACGTCAAACACCAGCCTGTATGTGCCCGCTTTTATGGAAGCGTTGTCGTACAGCGGTCCGTCGGGGTTGCGGCCATCGCTGTTCAGGGTGAACTGTTTGACCAGCGTGGCGTTAGCGCCGCTCGTGGTGTAGAGCGAAACCGCCATGCCACTGGCGGGCACGCCCATCATGGTGTCCAGTACATGTGTGCTCAAGCCCATGGTGTCTCTTTCTGAACAATTCAAATAAGGTTCATAACTGGCGGGCGGGTAAAAGACTCGCAGACTCGCCGATAATTTACCGATGATAGCTGCCAGCTAGAACAGATTTTCATCTGATATTGACCACCATGCCTCAAACCCCAAACTATCCGCGAGATCTGGCCGGCTATGGCCGCAACCCGCCCCACGCCCATTGGCCGGGCCAGGCGCGCATTGCGGTGCAGTTTGTCTTGAATTACGAAGAAGGTGGTGAAAACTCTGTGCTGCATGGCGACGCTGGGTCCGAGCAATTTTTGTCTGAGATGTTCAATCCGGCAGCGTTTGCAGACCGCCACTTGAGCATGGAAAGCATTTATGAATACGGCTCACGTGCAGGCGTGTGGCGCATCTTGCGCGAGTTTGAAAAGCGCCAGTTGCCGCTGACTGTTTTCGGTGTTGGCATGGCTTTGCATCGTACGCCTGATGTGACCGCTGCCTTTGTTGAACTGGGTCATGAGATTGCCTGTCACGGCTGGCGCTGGATCAACTATCAGCAAGTCGATGAGGCCACTGAACGCGAGCACATGCGCCTTGGCATGGAAGCAATTGAAAAACTCACCGGTACTTGCCCGCTGGGTTGGTACACCGGCCGCGACAGCCCCAACACCCGCCGACTGGTGGCAGACGAAGGGCGTACCTTGTACGACAGCGACTGTTACGGTGACGACCTGCCGTTCTGGACGCCCGTTCAGCGCACTGACAAAACAATCGTGCCGCGCCTCGTTGTGCCCTACACGCTGGATGCCAACGACATGCGGTTTTCGTCAGCTCAGGGCTTTGCGCAAGCTGAAGATTTTTTCATTTATCTGCGTGACAGCTTTGATGCGCTGTACGCTGAAGGCGACCCTGCGGGACTTGACCGCCCCAAGATGATGAGCATTGGCATGCATTGCCGCCTGCTGGGTCGGCCCGGGCGCATCACGGCCCTGCAAAAGTTTATGAACCATATTGAAAAACACAGCCATGTCTGGGTCTGCCGTCGTGCTGATATTGCAAAGCACTGGCAAGCCACGCATCCTCATATTGCCAACAAATCATGACCCTCACGCTAGATCACATCAATACCACGCCGCATGCCGAGGCGCTGCAAGCACTTGGCGGTTTGTATGAACACTCCCCGTGGGTAGCCGAAAAAGCGTTGGAAGCAAGGCCCTTTCAGTCACTGGCACATCTGAAGCATGTCATGACCGTGGTGTTGAAAAATGCAGGCAAACAGGCCCAAACAGATTTGATACGCGCCCACCCCGAACTGGCCGGCAAGGCGATGGTCAGCCAGAGCCTGACCACTGAATCGACTCACGAGCAAAAAACAGCTGGCCTGACGCAATGCACGGCGGAAGAATTTGCAACCATCCAGCAACTCAATTCAGACTACAACGCCAAATTTGGCTTCCCGTTCATATTGGCGGTGCGCGGCACACGCGGCAACGGCTTGAGCAAACAGCAGATCATCAGCACCTTCACTCGCCGCCTGCAAAACCACCCCGATTTTGAGCTGGCCGAGTGCCTACGCAACATCCACCGCGTGGTGGAGCTGCGACTGAACGACAAGTTCGGCGTCACCCCAGAGCTGGGCAACATGCAGTGGGACTGGCATGAAGCCATGGCGCAACACAGCGACGAGGGCTACAAAGAAAAAGGACAGCTCACCGTCACGTATTTGACAGACGCACACCTTGCATGTGCCGCTTTTATCACCAGCAAAATGCAGGAATGCGGCTTTGACAATGTCAGCATTGACGCAGTCGGCAATGTAGTGGGCATCTACAAGGCTTCAACGCCGGATGCCAAAACCCTGTTGACTGGCAGCCATTACGACACCGTGCGCAACGGTGGCAAGTACGACGGCCGTCTGGGCATTCTCACACCCATGATGTGCGTACGCGAGCTACACGCACAAGGCAAACGCCTGCCCTTTAACATTGAAGTGGTGGGTTTTGCCGAAGAAGAAGGCCAGCGCTACAAGGCGACTTTTTTAGGTTCAGGCGCTCTGCTGGGGGACTTCAAGCCCGAGTGGCTGGATCAAAAGGATGCAGACGGCATCACGATGCGCCAGGCGATGGCTGATGCAGGTTTGAAGGTCAGCGACATCCCGCTGATCAAACGTGACCCGGCAAGCTATCTGGGCTTTGTCGAGGTTCACGTTGAACAGGGCCCCGTGCTCAATGCACTGGACATTCCGCTCGGCATCGTCACATCCATCAATGGCAATGTGCGTTATTTGTGTGAAGTCACCGGCCTTGCCAGTCACGCAGGCACCACACCCATGGCTACGCGACGTGATGCAGCCACAGCAGCGGCAGAAATTGCGCTGTATGTTGAAAAACGCGCAGCGCAAGACGCAGACTCGGTTGGTACGGTGGGCATGCTGAATGTGCCAAATGGCTCGATCAATGTCGTGCCGGGGCGCTGCCTTTTTTCACTCGATTTGCGTGCCCCGCTTGACGCGCAACGCGATGCCCTTGTCAACGACGTGCTGGCTGAAGTCAACGCCATATGCGCGCGGCGCGGCGTGCAGGTGACCACTGAAATGACAGAGCGCGCTGCCGCAGCACCCAGCGCGCCTGCCTGGCAACAGCGCTGGGAAGCAGCCGTCAAAGCCCTCGGCGTACCGCTGCACCGCATGCCCAGTGGCGCTGGCCATGACGCGATGAAGCTGCACAAAATCATGCCGCAGGCGATGCTGTTTGTGCGCGGCCAAAACTCTGGCATCAGCCACAACCCGCTTGAAAGCACCACCAGTGACGACATCCAGTTGTGCATTGATGCTTTCACCTACCTTTTGAAGCAACTGGCTGAAGAAAACAAATGACAGACTACGACAAGATCGACAACTGGATTGACGCGCATTTTGATGGGCAGGTGGCGTTTTTACAAGCCCTGATTCGTGTACCGACTGACACGCCACCGGGCAACAACGCGCCGCATGCCGAGCGCACTGCCGAGCTGCTGCACGCGATGGGACTTGACGCTGAAAAGCATCCTGTGCCGCAAGCTGAAGTAAAGGCAGCGGGGCTGGAATCCATCACCAACCTGGTCGTGCGCCGAAAGTACGGCGCGGGCAAAACAGTTCTGCTCAACGCCCACGGCGACGTTGTGCCGCCCGGCGAAGGCTGGACCAAAGACCCGTATGGCGGCGAGATCGAGAACGGCAACATTTATGGCCGCGCTGCTGCTGTCAGCAAATGCGACTTTTCAACTTATGCGTTTGCGGTTCGGGCGCTTGAAGCCGTTGCCAGACCCACGCACGGCAGCGTTGAGCTGCTGTTTACTTATGACGAAGAATTCGGTGGCGAGGTCGGCCCGGCCTGGTTGCTCAAGCACCAGATCATCAAGCCAGACCTGATGATTGCCGCAGGCTTCAGCTACCAGGTCATCACAGCGCACAACGGCTGCCTGCAAATGGAAGTCACCGTCCACGGCAAGATGGCACATGCGGCGATTCCTGATTCAGGCATCGACGCACTGCAAGCGGCCAACAAAACCTTGACGGCCCTTTACGCGCAAAACGCGCTGTACAAACAAATCACATCAAACGTTGAAGGCATCACCCACCCCTACCTGAACATTGGCCAGATTTCGGGTGGCACCAACACCAACGTCGTTCCAGGCCGCGTCACTTTCAAGCTTGACCGCCGCATGATCCCTGAAGAAAACCCGGCTGAGGTTGAAGCGACGCTCCGGCAAATCATCCATCAAACCGCTGCTGAAGCCTCGGGCGTTACCGTCGACATCAAGCGCATTTTGCTGGCCAGAGCCATGCAGCCACTGGCTGGCAACAAACCGCTGGTCGAAGCGCTTCAAAAACATGGCCTGACAGTTTTTGGCGAGCCAATACCCGCTCTTGGTACACCGCTGTACACCGACGTGCGCCTGTTTTGCGAAGCTGGCATTCCAGGCGTGATTTACGGCGCAGGTCCGCGCACCGTGCTGGAGTCCCATGCCAAGCGCGCCGATGAACGACTGGCGCTTGACGACCTGCGTCGCGCGACCAAAGTGATTGCACGCGCGCTGAGCGACTTGCTGGTTTAAACCGCTCAAATGCACCAAAACGTGCGGTTCACGGGTATTCACGGGGATGTTTTGTGCATTGGCGACGCTCATACGCACCAATATGACCCGAAAATGGTTGCCTGATTGGTGCATGACGGCATCAGGCAAAGATCTGCAGGCACTGATTTTGCTTACTGTCCTGTTTAAGCCTGAGGGACTTGCAGAATTCCGCAAGCCAGCCGAATTAACCGCTACGTGAGGTAAAAAAAGTTGCGGGCACCGCCTAAAAGGCTGCAAGATCAGGGTATTG
>JBILXX010000076.1:0-17856 GCA_044378095.1 Polaromonas sp. | reverse complement strand
AGTAGCTTGGCTGAAATTTGCGGCTGTGCCGATTTGCCGCTGACAGCGGACTTGGTTGTAGTGCGGGGCATGTAACTCCTTTGGGGGAATGGTATGCCTCAAACACAAAATTTCTGACAGGCTCCAACAAAGCAGCCGCGAGCGTCTCGCCAATCGAAGTCCAGCCTTCAACTTTGGCTAACGCTATTTTCAGCGCCCGGAGAATGCCAAGGTGCTCTTTTAGGTCGGGGCTGTACCACGTCATAGCCTGCTCGATTGCCCGATTCAGGCTGTCGCGCTCGCCTGGATCGGCAATCTTAGGCCACGGAGATTCGAAAGCTCGCACCTCCACCTCCATGGCCTTTGCCAATTCGTGCTTTCTGCCTCTCTTCTTCGGCTCAGACGTCACTTACGTATCCCCGGCGCGCGCGAGTGAACCCTGGAGTTCGGCTTTTTCAGCCCGACCTTTGTCTGTGTGGCAGTCATAAGCCCACTCCATCAGTTCGCCCGCTTGACTGGCCATGAGGTCCATATTGAGATACATGACCCTGATAAGAGCCTCGCGATCATCAACCGCTAACAGCCGTGGTGCGTCGGCATCCTGGGTAGCCTGATCGTCCGCTGCCAGTACAGAAGCAACTGTGCGCATTCCACGCGCCATGTCATGGGCCATCTCAGCAAACCTCATTACTGCTCCGCCTGGAAGCCGAACGTTGTCGACGGCTTCTCTGTGAAAGCGGTAGAGTGAAGCAATCGGCGCGCGAGTTTTAGGGGATTGGTCTACATTAGCTACAGCCATTTTTGATCCTTTCGTGATCATTTTTGGTCAGACGGTCTGAGTGTTCCACCACCCTGGCCGTCGTCTTTTTTGCCCCGCATAAACCGCCGCGGGGCATGGCGGTTATCTGTACAACGCTCCGCGCGTTACTTGGGCTCCTTGGCTTTGTCGATCCGGTCACGTACCCAAGGCGCGCCCCCAAGCCGGGCGAGCTTTTCCTTTTGAGGTTCGGACATCTTGATGGTGACTGGCGTCATTGCCTCGCTTACCTCCTTGGGTTTGCGACCTTGACCTCTGCCAGGACCACCGCGACCTATTAATTTGTTCATTGATTAATAGCAATACCGATATTCAATTCAGTCAAGGATTATTTTGAGATTTATTTACGCAGCCTTAAATCGCAATACCTTGCCTCCGACCTTCAATTCGTCAAGGTAATTGGCCCAGACGATCATCATGCTGCGGCGCTGCTCCATGAACTCGGCCCGGTCATAGGCTGCACCCAGGGGGCCGCTCTTTCCATGTGCCAGCTGCGCCTCTATCACGTCAGGATTGATGTTCAGCTTCTCCACCATGATGGTGCGGGCCATCGCGCGGAACCCGTGGGGGGTCATGTCATCGTTGCTGTAACCCATGCGGCGAAGCGCCGCGCGCAGGGTGTTCTCGCTCATCGGGCGTTCACCGGTCAGCAAACTGGGGAAAACATATTGGCCGTGCCCGGTCAGCGGTTGCAACGCCTTCAAGATTTCGACAGCCTGCGGGGCAAGGGGTACCAGGTGCGGGCGCCCGTTCGCTTTCGCGTGAACTGTCCGCTTCATGCTGGCAGCCGGGATCGTCCACATGGCATCCTCGAAGTCGACGTCTGCCCACTCCATTTGCCGGATGTTGCCCGGACGCTGGAATAACAGGGCAGCCAGCTGCAGGCCTGCTTTGGTCGTGGGCTGGCCTTCGTAGGCACCGATTGAGCGCATCAGCGCACCCGCTTTGCTTGGCTCCAAGACTGCGGCCATGTGCTTGGTGTTGACTGGCTTCAGTGCGCCATGCAGGTCGGGCGCGGGGTTGCTGAGGCAGCGTCCTGTGGCCACGCCATACCGGAACACCTGGCCAGCCGTCTGGCGCGCCGTATGGGCCGTTTCGTTGGCTCCACGAGCCTCGATCCTGCGAATAGTCTGCAGCAGCAGCGGTGCCGGAATCTTGGTCAAAGGCAGGCCGCCCAAAAAGGGGAACAGATCCTTCTCCATTCGCTCGATCCACCGTTTTGCATAGGTCTCGCTCCAGCCGGCCTTTTTGATCTCATACAGTTCGCGCGCGACAGCCTCAAAGGTCTCGCCAGCCTGGTGCTTGTTCTCAAGCTTGTCGAGTTTCCGCTGGTGGGCGGGATCGGTGCCGGCGCGCTGCAGCTTGCGCGCATCATCACGGGTCACACGCGCGTCCTTCAATGAAGTCTCGGGGTAGCTGCCAAGTGCAAGGCGTTTCTCCTTGCTGTTGAACAGATATTTCCAGAACCATCGCTTTGAGCCACCAGGCGCCACCTCCAAATACAGCCCGCCAGAATCGGTGAATCGGGCCCTGAGCTTGTCAGTAGGGCATGAGGCGTTTTTGCAGGCGGCGTCTGTGAGTGGCATGGGGAACAGAATCAGCGACGAAGCTGAAAATCAGGTTTGTTCCCCGACTTGTACCCCGTTTTGAGGTTAGATGCAAGTAGATCAGTCCGGGCTGGTCTGGGTCTCTTTCCCAGCGAACGCTGGTGAAATTGCCCGATTTATAGACTGATTTAGATTGGCTTGGACAATCTATTGGTCTGCCCGGAGGGGATCGAACCCCCGACCCTCAGCTTAGAAGGCTGATGCTCTATCCGACTGAGCTACGGGCAGAAATGACGGACAAATGCTGAAGATAGCAAAAATCTGGCAGCACATGTAAAAAAAGCCCACCTTTTGGTGAGCTTTTTTAGATTTTTTTGGTCGGAGTACAAGGATTCGAACCTTGGACCCCCTGGTCCCAAACCAGGTGCGCTACCAGACTGCGCCACACTCCGACAGGCCACAGATTATAGCCCGAAAACTTTTATCTGCAATCAAAGCTTCACGTATTGGTACTCAACCGGATTCGCATTGATACCACGGTCAGGTGGGGCAATCCAGCCTGCCATCTTGCCAGGCTCGGTCACGCGCTGCATCAGGGTGTGAACGAAGGCTTTATCGGCGTCGTTGGGTAGCCAGTTGTCCTTTTTTGCCTCAAACTCGGCGGCGCTGATGGGCGTGCCCTTTGGGTCAGTATGCACACCGGCCCAACTGCCCACATTACGGCGAAAGCGGGTGGATGGCAGCTCGAAAACAAAATCAACCCCGGCACGCTTGATACCCATGTTCCAGCGGGTCAGGCCGACGTTGCAGTCCTTGACATATTCAAGCCGGGTGGTTTCGTTCATGCCGACGCGGGTGGAGATGGATTCCATCTTCATGCCGCCTTTGCCGTCCGGCACACAAATCTGCATTTCCGTATCGAGTTCAACGTGATCAGCAAACTTGGCTTCATCGGGCCGGCCTTTGATGCCGTTGGCAAAGGCGTTGGCGGCGTTGCTGGATGACTCGGACCCAAACAAATCGAGCGACGATGTGAACCAGAAATTCATGAATTTCTGCACTGTCGGCAAGTCAATCACACCCGCATTGCGCAGAGTGGCAGTATCAGACGTGTCGAGCTCCTTCATCACCTCCAGTGTGCGGCGAATCACGCGGCCAATGCCGGTTTCACCCACAAACATGTGATGCGCTTCTTCGGTCAGCATGAAGCGTGTGGTACGGGCCAGCGGGTCAAACGCGCTTTCCGCAAAACTCTTCAACTGGAACTTGCCGTCACGGTCTGTGAAGTAGGTAAACATGAAAAAACTGAGCCAGTTGTCCATCGGCTCGTTAAACGTCCCCAAAATACGCGGCTTGTCGGCGTCACCGCTGTGGCGCATCAAAAGTTCTTCTGCTTCCTCACGGCCATCGCGGCCAAAATGGGCGTGCAGCAAATAGACCATGGCCCACAGGTGGCGGCCTTCTTCAACATTGACCTGGAACAGGTTGCGCAAGTCATACAAACTGGGCGCGGTGTGGCCCAGCAGCCGCTGCTGCTCGACCGATGCGGGCTCGGTGTCGCCCTGGGTGACGATCATGCGGCGGAAGGTAGAGCGGTATTCGCCCGGCACTTCCTGCCACACGTCCTGGCCCATGTGGTCACCAAAACCAATCTTGCGGCCTTCTTCCTTGTCAGCCAGAAAGATACCCCAGCGGTAGTCGGGCATGGGTATGTAGCCGTAACTGGCCCAGCCTGACGCATCTACGCCTACAGCAGTTCGCAGATAAACCTCCTTGGCTTTGAAGTCGGACGGGCCCATTTCCTCCCACCAGTTCAAAAAGGCCGGTTGCCAGTGCTCGAGCGCACGCTGGAGCTGGCGGTTTTCACCCAGGTGGACGTTGTTGGGGATCAAGGCTTGCAGGTCAATGTTGCTCATGTTGTGCTCCAATAAAAATCAAACACGCTTCCAGTCGAATTTGGCCTTTTTACCGGTGCCAAACAACTTCAAAGCGCCCTCTTCGCCCACCGCATTGGGGCGAATAAAAATCCAGTTCTGCCAGGCAGACAAGCGGCCAAAAATTCGGGTTTCCATCGTCTCTTTGCCCGGGAATCGTAGCGATGCTTCCAGGCCCGTCATCGCGTCGGGCGACAGGCTGGCGCGTTCCTCCAGCATGATGCGGATTTCGTCTTCCCAATCGATGTCGTCAGGCGTTAACGTGACCAAACCGAGTGCCAGTGCCTGGTCGGCGCGCACGGGGCTGTCATTCAAATTCTGTAATTGCGCAATCGTGGTTTCGTCTTCACAAAAGCGGGTTTGCAAGCGGGTCAGGTTGTTGACTGCCGGAAACCAGCCAAAATTAGCCGGGCTCAGCTGCAGCGCAGGCGCAGCATCAGGTGAGTCGGGCAAGTCGAGCATGTAGATGCGGTCGCAAGCCAAAGCCAGTTCATAAAAAGTCCCGGCAAAGCAGGAGCCTGAATCAACCAATGCAATCAATGAGCGACTGGTCACGTCAAGCCGAGCCAGCGTTCGGCGTAGCGCGCCTGTGGTTTCTTTGACCAGCCAGTGGTCTTTCAGGCTGGCCAGCACCTGGTCCATCTTCATGACCTGCGCTGCATCACCGCTGGTTTTGATCACCCAGGTGCCCACTTCGAGCTCGTTGGTACGCAGGTTCAAAATCGCATCGTCGAGTTCACGCTGCAGTTTGAGCGGATACCAATTGGCGCCTGCTGCCTGGATGGTTTCAGGCGTTGACTCAATCGCGGTCTCAGGTGCTTTCACAGTGATCGTCGCCATGCGGCTGGTGCGATCAACCTGTGCATCAACCAGGCTGTAGTGGTAGCCCGCATCGTCAATCAAAGGCTTCAATGCCGTTAATTCGATGCCTTTTAGGCCACTAGCCCTTTGGCTACGGGCGCAAGCAGCTTCTATTTCAGTAGCAAGCAATGCGCCAAACGCTTGCGGCTTGGCGTGGGCGTCAATCAGCCTCCAGTCTTTGGCACGGTCAGCTCGTACACCTTCTGAAGTGGTGCAAAAAATATCCGCCAGGTCGCGCCGCACCTTGCGTTTGTCCGTCACGCGGGTCAGACCACCTGTGCCCGGCAGCACACCCAGCAGCGGCACTTCTGGCAGGCTGACGGTGGATGAGCGGTCATCGACCATGATGATGCGGTCACACGCCAAGGCCAGCTCGTAACCGCCGCCTGCGCAGGCGCCTGTGACAGATGCGATGGACTGCAAGCCGTCGTACTTTGACGAATCTTCAAGTCCGTTTCGGGTCTCGTTGGTGAACTTGCAAAAATTCACCTTCCAGCCATGAGTCGATACGCCCAGCATGTAAATATTGGCGCCCGAGCACCAGATTTTTTCTTTGCCCGACTCGAAGACGATGACTTTGACGCTCGGGTGTTCAAACCGCACACGGTTGATCGCGTCATGCAGCTCAATGTCCACACCCAGGTCATAGCTGTTCAGCTTCAGCTTGTAGCCAGGCTTGATGCCGCCGTCTTCATTGATGTCGAGCTTGAGTCTGGCGACATCGCCATCCACTGACAAAGTCCAGTGCTGGTACTTGGCCGGGTGGGTGGCAAAGCTGACCATCTCGCGCTCCTGACCTGCGATGGTTTGTTTAAACAGCAATGGTTCTGTCATGGCGTTCATGTTGTCTCTTTCTGGTTTGTGACGTGCAGGCGTTGAGGAACGGAACGTTTTAAATCCGTCATGCTTTGTTTTAAAGTGCGTGCGGCTGTGTCAACCACGGCGTCAGCCCGCGCATACAGTGCCTCGCGGCTGGCAAGAATGCGGCGAATATCGTCAAGTGCCTCGTGACTGGCGCCGGTGGCGTCGAACGGGCGCATGTCGCCCTGCGCGACTACTCTTGACATGTGTTCTTCAGGGCTGGCTTTGAGCCAGACGCAGTAAAAACGGCTTTGCAGCAGGTCAAAGGTTTCACGCTCGCTGACAATGCTGCCGCCAGTGGTCATGACCACGCCGTCTGGGTGATCTTCTGCAATCCGCATCAGGGCACGCCGCTCATAACGACGATAGCCCGCCTGCCCGTGGAGCAGCAAAATCTCGTTCATGCTGGTGCCGGCTTCGCGTTCAATTTCACGGTCCAGCTCAATGAAAGGCAAGCCTCGTTCGCTGGCCAGTTGCGCGCCCAGCGTTGACTTGCCTGCACCACGCAAACCAATCAGTGCCACGCGCTGTTCCCTGCCCTGCGCCCCGGCCCACTCTGCCAGCCCAAAGGTACTGCCCAGCAAACCATAGGCCTGGTCAAGCTGTGAATCGTCAAGTCGCGACAAAAGCCCGTGCGCCCTCGCCAGCGCCGGGCGATGAGCGTCTTGCAACAGATCAATCACGGTGATGTTCAAGGCACGTGCTGCGGCTTCAAGGGAGTTGATCGACACATTGCCTTTGCCACCCTCGACATCTGCCAAAAACCGCTCGCTTAAACCTGAATCAGCAGCCAGCGCCTTGCGCGTCATGCCACGCCGGGCGCGCCAGGCACGTACACGGGCGCCCAGCTCGGCCAGAGTGGCCTTGCTGTCTTGCTCGGTGTCTGTTGCAATGCTCATGATTTGCAGTATACTTCATCCAATCGTATTGTCAAGCAGTTTATTGCATTTTTTAGGATTGATAAAAATGAAACTCAAAATACTGGTGGGCACCATGACCAGCACCGCTGACTTCGTGGCGCAGGCCATTCAGATGGATTGCACCGATCTTGTCAGTGATATCGAGATTGAAATGATGGACCAGCTGGACATCAGCGCCTTTGCTGAAGACAAAGCAAAAGATGCGATATATCTCATTTGCACATCCACTTATGGCCAGGGCGATGTGCCCGACAACGCCCGGGCACTGTATGAGTCAATGAGTGCCAGTCCTCAGTTTCTGGGCCACGTCAAGTACGGTGTGATTGCCCTTGGCGACCGCACTTACCTGCAAACCTTCTGTTTTGGTGGCAAAAAATTTGACGAACGCCTGACGGACCTGGGCGCACAACGGATCGGCGATATCTACTGCCATGACGCCAGCACGGGAACAATGCCCGAAGAAGAAGGCACGGCCTGGTGCAGGCAGTGGCTGGCTGAAGCGCTGCAAACCAGCGTGACTGCCTGAAAGTCGTAAAAACCATCATTTTTAGATATTGAATATGACTTTTATCCAATAAACACGGGCGCAAGCAGCTATAAAAATAATAGTAAAAAATCACCTGAGACAAACAGACATGAACCTGAGCACCGCCGATCATGGCACGCACCCCCCCCTTGTCACCATCCCGCGCCGCTACAACGCGGCACATGACCTGCTGGCGCGCAACACGGCCTGGCCAGACAAAACCGCCTTCATCAACGCCATCAGTGGCGAAAAACTCAGCTATGGCGAGCTGACCCGGCAGTCGCACCAGTTTGCCAGCGCCCTGCGCGCCCAGGGCTTTGCACCAGAAAGCCGGGTGCTGGTGGCCATGCTGGACACACCAGATTGGCCGGTGGTCTTTCTTGGCTGCATTTTGGCGGGCGTCGTTCCAGTTGCTGCCAACACGCTCCTGATGACGGCTGACTTTGAGTTCATGTTGCGTGATTCGCGGGCGCAAGGGCTGGTGGTGTCAGGTGTGCTGTTGCCGGCTTTTGAGCCGCTGATTGGCCGCATCGACACGTTGAAGACCGTTTTTGTCGCAGGAGAGGCAAAAGACCCCGAATTCGTCTCAAAAAACACGTCAAATATGCCTTTAGGCCAATCGATACGTGCGCAAGCAGCTACTGAAATAGTAGCAGATACATGTGCAGATGACGCCTGCTTCTGGCTCTATTCCAGTGGTTCCACCGGTACGCCGAAAGGCACGGTGCATTTGCACAGCCATCTCATGCAGTCGGCCGAACTGTACGGGCGCGGCGTACTGGGTATTGCACATGATGATGTGGTGTATTCAGCCGCCAAGCTGTTTTTTGCCTACGGCCTGGGCAACGCACTCACCTTCCCAATGGCCGTCGGTGCCACCACTGTGCTGCTGCCTGCCAGACCCACGCCATTGGATGTGTTTGGCATCCTGACCCGCTACAAACCGACCATTTTTTACGGTGTACCCACCTTGTATGCCGCGCTGCTGGCAGACCCGGCGCGACCTGCCAAGGCTGACATGGCACTTCGCGTGTGTACCAGCGCAGGCGAGGCGTTACCCGCCGAGATTGGTAAAAAGTTCACCGCTGCCTATGGCGTAGAGGTTCTGGACGGCATTGGCTCGACCGAAATGCTGCACATCTTTTTAAGCAATCGTCCCGGTCAAGTCCGCTACGGCACCACCGGGCAGGCCGTACCGGGCTATGCGCTGCGCATTGTGGGGGACGACGGCAAAGACTGCGCCGTTGGCGAGATTGGTGAATTGCTCATCAAGGGTCCCACCTCGGCCATCATGTACTGGAACAACCGCTCCAAAACCAAAGCCACCTTTGCAGGCGACTGGACCAAAAGCGGCGACAAATACACGCTGGATGCGGACGGCTACTACACCTACGGCGGCCGCAGCGACGACATGCTCAAAGTCGGCGGCATTTACGTGTCACCGTTTGAAGTCGAAGCCTGTTTGATGACCCACCCTGCGGTACTTGAGGTCGCCGTGATTGGCGTGAAAGACGCAGACGAACTGGTCAAACCCAAAGCATATGTGGTCTTTAAACCAGGCGAAAGCGCAGGCGTGGACGAGCTGAAGGCACACGTCAAGCAGCACTTGGCTCCCTACAAATACCCGCGCTGGTTTGAGTTTGTGACGGAACTGCCAAAGACGGCCACAGGCAAGATTCAGCGCTTCAAGTTACGACAAATGTAACTTTGCCTCAAGCTTTCTTTAGGTTTAAACAATTCATCCATAAAGCTCGGGTTTCACACTATGGCCGTTTCCGCCTGAGCCGCTTAACATGTACGAAGTCTGTTTTTTGTCTCAACCCAGGAGTTATTCATGACCTCACGTCGCCTCGTTTTGACCCGCAGTGCCGCTGTTATCGGTGCCGCATCCACAGGTCTTTTGCTGCCTGAAATCGTACGTGCGCAAGGCGCCAAGGTTCGGGTTGGCTTGATGCTGCCGTACACCGGCACGTTTGCCCAGCTCGGTGTGGCGATTGAAAACGGCTTTCGCATGGCCATCAATGAACAAGGCGGCAAGCTCGGTGGCCGCGAGATTGAATACTTCAAGGTCGATGACGAGTCAGACCCATCCAAAGGCATTGAAAACGCCAACAAGCTGGTGCAGCGCGACAAGGTGGATGTGATTGTCGGCACAGTACATTCTGGTGTGCAAATGGGCATTCAAAAAGTTGCCCGAGACAGCGGCGTGCTGAGTTTGATCCCCAACGCTGGCGTACATGCAGCAACCCGCAGCCTGTGCGCGCCCAATGTGTTTCGCACCAGCTTCAGCAACTCGCAGCCCACCCGTGCGCTGGGCAAGGTCATGGTCGACAAAGGCCACAAAAAAGCGGTCTGGATCACCTGGAAGTACGCCGCTGGCGACGAGGCTTTTGAAGGCTTCAAAGAGGGCTACACGGCTGCGGGCGGTACGATTGTCAAAGAGCTGGGCCTGCCCTTCCCGCAAGTTGAGTTTCAGGCGCTGCTGACTGAAATCGCTGCGCTCAAGCCTGACGCCGTGGCCTGCTTTTTTGCCGGGGGCGGCGCGGCCAAGTTCATCCGTGACTACGCCGCTGCTGGGCTGAAAGGCCGGATTCCGCTCTACGGCTCTGGCTTTTTGACCGAAGGCGTGCTGGACGCCGCCGGCCCAGCAGCTGACGGCATCATCACCACGATGCACTACAGCGATTCGCTGGACACGCCGCGCAACAAAAAATTCCGCCTCGAATACGCCAAGGCATTCCGCAGCCAGCCCGACGTGTATGCGGTGCAGGGCTACGACACCGGCCTGCTTTTGGTGCAAGGCGCCAACGCTGTCAAGGGTGATTTGTCGAGCAAGGCGGCGTTGTACAAGTCCATGGAAGGCGCAGTCATCGACAGCCCGCGCGGCAAATGGAAGATGAGCCCATCGCACAACCCGATTCAGGACATCTATGTTCGCCAGGTTGAGAACAAGGAAAACAAGGTGATGGGTGTTGCGGCAAAAGCACTGGCGGATAGCGGTGCTGGTTGCAAGATGACATGACTAATATGACCCCCACGGTCGTTCGCTTCGCGTAACTCCCTGCCCCCCGGGGGGGCCGCTGCGCCTGCGGACTGGCATAGCCAGATCCGTGGCCCCTGCTTGACTAAATCGCATCAGATACACATGGACTTTCCCCAATTCCTTATCCAGCTGCTCAACAGCGTGCAGTACGGCCTGCTGCTGTTCATGCTGGCTGCGGGCCTGACGCTGATTTTTGGCATCATGGGGGTGGTCAATCTGGCACATGGCAGCTTTTACATGCTGGGGGCTTACCTGGCCTGGTCGCTCAGCTCTGCTTTTGGTAGCTTGACGCTGGCCATTCTGGTGGGTGCCTTGCTGGCAGTAGCTTTCGGCCTGGCGCTGGAGTGGCTGCTGTTCCGGCACTTTTACAAACGCCCTCACCTTGACCAGGTGCTGCTGACGTTTGGCCTGATTTATATTTTTGAAGAGCTTCGCTCCATCATCTGGGGCGACGACGTTCATGGCGTGCCGATTCCTGCGCTGTTAAGTAGCTCGATCCCTTTGACTGAAAACATGTCATACCCGGTGTACCGCCTGTTTATGTCGGGCGTTTGCATTGCATTGGCGATTGGCTTGCATCTCCTGATATCAAAGACCCGCTTGGGCATGAAAATCCG
Source organism: Polaromonas sp. (assembly GCA_044378095.1). Classification (GTDB taxonomy): domain Bacteria; phylum Pseudomonadota; class Gammaproteobacteria; order Burkholderiales; family Burkholderiaceae_C; genus Polaromonas. The sequence goes on along the minus strand of JBILXX010000076.1, from coordinate 6,751 downwards.
CGCGGGTGCATTTAACCGCGACATGGCTGAGTCACTGGGGGTCAACATCAAGCTGATTCACGCCACGGTATTTGCTTTGGGCGTGGGACTGGCAGCCGTGGCGGGCATGATTGCCGCACCGATTGCCAGCGTCTACCCCAACATGGGCTCACAGGTACTCATCATGTGCTTTGTGGTGGTGGTGATTGGCGGCATTGGCTCGGTGCGCGGTGCCATGATTGCAGCGCTGCTGGTGGGTTTGGTCGACACCTTTGGCAAAGTGCTGCTGCCGTCGGTGGCTGGCATGCTGGTTTATATGTTGATGGCGGCTGTTTTATTGTGGAGGCCCGAAGGGCTCTTTAAACAATGAGCGCACAACAAGGCAATCTTGAAGTGCTCCCAACCAGTATCAAATTCGTGCTGGGCATGGGTCTGGTCGCCCTGCTCGCCTTCCCATTCGTGGGCACGCCCTTTTACACCGAGATGGTCACGCGCATGATGATCATGGCGATTTTTGCGATGAGCCTGGACCTGCTGCAAGGCGTGACCGGGCTGGTTTCGCTGGGCCATGCTGCCTACTTTGGTCTGGCGGGTTATGCGCTGGCCTTCCTCACACCTCAGGGGCAGGCCGTGAGCCTTTGGTGGACACTTCCCGTTGCCGTTCTGGCGTCAGGACTTGCTGCTCTCATCATTGGTTTTTTTGTCGTGCGCACGCACGGTATTTACTTCATCATGGTCACCATGGCGTTTGCGCAGATGGTGTATTACGTGTTTTTTGACAACAAGGCGCTGGGTGGCTCTGACGGGCTGTACATCAACTTCAAACCCAGCGCTGCCATCTTTGGCTGGGTGCCGTTTGACTTGGACAACAAGCGCGTGCTGTACTACTTCACGCTTGCCGCCCTGCTGGCAACCTATGTGTTTTTGCGCCGCCTGCTGTTCAGCCCGTTTGGCCGCACGCTCAGCGGCATTCGCGTCAATGAACACCGCATGCGCGCCATGGGTTACGGCGTGTTTGGCTACAAACTGGCGGCCTTTACCGTTGCAGGCGCACTGGCAGGTTTGGCGGGCTACTTGTGGGGCACGCAAACCGGTTATATCAATCCGGAGCTGATGGGTTTTCACATGAGCGCACGCGCCATCATGATGGTGATTTTGGGCGGCATGGGCAACTTCGCCGGTGCGATTGTGGGCGCGTTTGCGTTCGAATATTTGCTGCATGTCTTCAAAGACTTGCCAACGATTGGAAAGGTGAACCTGGGCAAACACTGGCAGTTGTGGATGGGCTCGTTCATCGTACTTCTGGTCGTGTTTGCACCGCGCGGCATTTTGGGGTTGGTTGAAAAATTCATGAAACGCAAACGGACTTCAAATGAATGAAGTTCTGCTTTCGGCAAAAAGCTTGACCAAGCGCTTTGGCGGTTTGGCGGCTGTCGACAACGTGTCGATTGACCTCTACCGCAACCATATCCATGCGGTGATCGGCCCGAACGGTGCCGGCAAGTCCACGCTGACCAATTTGCTGTCGGGCGACTTGCCGCCCACTTCGGGCACAGTGGCCTTAGGTAACGTGGACGTGACGGGCTGGACGCCCGAGAAAATCTCGCGCCAGGGGCTGGGTCGCAGCTACCAGAAGACCAATATCTTTTTGCCTTTCACCGTCTGGGACAACGTCCACCTGGCAGCCCAGTCACGCGCACCACAGGCTCACAAGTGGTTGACAAACGCTTCAAATTTCGTAGCTACCCGCACCCGTGTTGAAAAGGCTATTGAGCTTTCTGGCCTTAAAAATCGGGTCGAAAGCGTCGCCGGAACCATCAGCCACGGTGAGCAGCGTCAGCTGGAAATCGCCATGACACTGGCGACCGAACCGCAAGTGATTTTGCTGGACGAGCCGCTGGCAGGCATGGGCGCTGTCGAAGCCGAGCGCATGGTGGCGTTGCTGCTCGCGATTAAGAAAAACCACGGCATTTTGCTGGTCGAACATGACATGGACGCGGTTTTTCAGCTGGCAGACAAATTGACGGTGATGGTCAATGGCCAGGTGATTGCCAGTGGCACGCCATTAGAGATTCGCTCTGATGCTGGCGTGCAAGCGGCTTATCTCGGTGAGGAGCATTGATGGCAAAAGACCTTCTCATCAACGCCCAAAACCTGCAAACCTACTACGGTGCCAGCCACATCCTGCGCGGCGTCAACTTCTGCGTATCACGCGGGGAGACCATTGGACTGATGGGCCGTAACGGCATGGGTAAAAGCACGCTGCTCAAAAGCATCATGGGGCTGGTCAAGCCACGGGGTGGATCGATTGACATTGCAGGTAAAGCCATGATGGGACGTGCACCCTATGAAATCGCGCAACTCGGCATTGCCTACGTGCCCGAAGGTCGCGGCATCTTTGGCAACCTGAGCGTGACAGAGAACCTGAAGATGGCCGCCAGGACAGGAACCCGGGGCCAGCGCGACTGGACTTATGAGCGCGTGCTTGACACCTTCCCCAGACTGAAGGAACGGCTGAGCCATGGCGGCCAGCAACTCAGCGGTGGCGAGCAGCAAATGCTGACCATTGGCCGGGCACTGATGACCAACCCGGATGTGCTGATCCTTGACGAAGCCACCGAAGGCCTTGCACCACTGATTGCCAGGGACATCTGGCGCATTTGCCAACTGATCAAAACCACCGGCATCAGCACTGTCATCGTCGATAAGAACCACAAGCACGTGACTCAAATCACTGATCGCAATGTGATTCTGGTCAAGGGTGAAGTGGTATTTGAAGGCACATCAGCCCAGCTCAATGCCCAGCCAGAGTTGCTGCAGCAATACTTGGGGGTTTGATCAGTTGCTGACGGCGGCAGAGGGTGCTGGCGTTTGCCCCAGCAGTTGTCTGCGCAGTTCTGCTCGCTTGGTTCCTTCGTCCAGCCAGATCGCAAAAAACGCATCCCCAAAAGCAGGGTCGTTAATCTCGGCTATCAGCCGCGTGTTGAAGAAAAACCGGGTGCCAACCTTGGGAAGATAGACACCCGTCAGGCGGTCGCCCGAGACAACACTCGGAAAAGTTCGTTGCATGTCTGCAGTCCAGGTTTTGATCTGCAAATCGGTCAGTTTCTTGAGCCGCGCCATTTCAATCAGCGAGACGTTCACGATTTCTTCGGCTTTGATACTGGTTTTGTACACAATTTCCAGTGCAAACAGGCTTTTACCGTCCAGAGGATTGGTTTTGGCTACGCCCGTAGACCACAAACTGGCGTCGTACGCTTTAAAGCCAAAAAACCGCAGCGCACCCGTTCCCTGCATCTGCCAAGACGACGCTTGCGCAAAGGCATTGAGTTCAGCAGGAAGCCTGAGCAAATCAGCGGCTTTGGGTGTTGTTTTTGCGCTTGCGCAGATGGCAAGGTTGCCCAAAGTCAAAAGCGCTGAAAACTGGCCGAAGTGACGGCGGTTAATCCCGTGTTTAGGCATGAACAAATTCCTTGAAGTTACTGTTTGGTATTTATTACGACTGAACAGTATTATTTCAGGCGATTTGCATTATGTCAATTTCCTTGATTTGGACAGCAGTCAAAACATGATGCGTCACAACAAGGGACGAAGCTCGCGCGCTGCATCACAAAGCAGCGGCAGCAAATCACGCTGCATCACGCCTGCCTGCAAGCGCTCAGGTGTGGTGACAACGTTCAGGGCGGCAACCACCTGGCCCTGCAAGTTGCGCAGAGGTACAGCCAGTGCAAAAACACCCAATTCATGTTCCTGGCAAGCTACACACCAGTCCTGCGCTCTGGCAGTGCTGACAAGTCGTTTGAGGGAAGCAGTGTCAGCCACGGTGTGCGCCGTCAGACGGGGCAAAGCCCTGCCTTTGATCCAGGCGGCAAAATCTGCACGACTTTTGCTGGCCAGCAACATCCGGCCAGTGGACGTCGCATAAGCAGGCAAGCGTGCACCCAAATGCAAACCGTAGGCCAGGACTCTGGCAGAGCCATGAACGCCCTGCACTTCATGGCCCACACTGCGCGCCACGATCACCACCTGGTCAGCATCGAGTACCGCGCTTGAAAACGATTGTTGCGTCTGTGCGGCCAGGCGGTTCAGGGTCGGCTGCAACACGCGTGGCAGCCGGCTTGACGCCAGATAGCTGCCTGAAAAGCGCAGCACCTTGGGAGACAGCCAGTAATACCCGTCCTCACTGTCCAGATAGCCCAGATGTGCAAGCGTCAGCAAATGCCGACGGGCCGCCGCCCGGGTGATGCCCGCTCGTTGCGCCGCCAGTGTGGCGTTCAGTCGCTGGCGGTCCGTGTCAAAGCTCTCCAGCACCGCCATGCCTTTGGCCATACCTTCAATGAAATCTGCTTTTTCTATTGCCAAGATCAACCCCAAACTGCGCGATGATCGCACATATCAGCCAATCATCGCACAACCAAGTGGCCCAGGACGGTCACTTTAGATCCGGTACGGATACGCTGATCCCTTCTCAGGAGACAAACATGCGAACTCAAGTTGCCATCATTGGCGCTGGCCCATCCGGGCTTTTACTCGGCGCCCTTTTGCACAAGGCGGGCATTGACAACATCATCATTGAGCGCCAAAGCGGTGACTATGTTTTAGGCCGCATCCGTGCGGGAATCCTGGAGCAAGGCACGGTGGCCATGCTGCACAGCGTAGGCGCTGGTCAGCGTCTGGCAAGTGAAGGAACCGTCCACCACGCCATTGAGCTGGTGTTTAAAAACCAGCGCCACAGCATTGACGTGACGGGACTGACAGGCGGCAAAGTTGTGACCGCTTACGGCCAGACTGAAGTAACACATGACCTGATGAAAGCGCGGCAAGCTGCGGGGCTGACCACTGTGTATGAGGCAGGTGACGTTACCCTTCATGATTTTGATTCGGCACAACCTGAGGTACGCTACTTTAAAGACGGCCAGCAGCATGAGCTGACTTGCGACTTCATTGCCGGGTGCGATGGGTTTCACGGTGTGAGTCGGGGCAGCGTGCCAAAAACATCGATTCAGGAGTTTGAACGCATTTACCCATTCGGCTGGCTGGGTGTGTTGGCTGATGTGCCGCCGGTGTCGCCGCATGCCATCGTCTACGGCAACCATGCGCGCGGGTTTTCGCTCTGCTCCATGCGCAGCTTGATGCGCAGCCGCTACTACATTCAATGCCCCATGACTGACAAAATTGAGCAATGGAGCGACGCCGCCTTTTGGGACGAGTTGCGCTTGCGGCTGGACCCTGAACTGGCCGAGCGCATCACCACCGGCCCGTCCATTGAAAAAAGCATCGCACCGCTGCGCAGCTTTGTGGCCGATCCGATGCGCTTTGGCCGTTTGTTTCTGGCCGGGGACGCCGCGCACATTGTGCCGCCCACGGGGGCCAAGGGGCTGAACCTGGCAGCGTCTGACGTGAAGTACTTGTCTGAAGCTTTCATTGACTTTTATCTTGAAAAATCAAGCGCAGGAATTGACGGTTATTCACAGCGCGCGCTGGCACGCATCTGGAAGGCTGAGCGCTTTTCGTGGTCGCTGACGACGCTGATGCACCGATTTCCTGACACCGATGCCTTCGGCCAGAAGATGCAGGAGGCCGAGCTGGACTACCTGGTGCATTCAAAAGCCGCCTCGACTGCGCTGGCTGAAAATTATGTGGGTTTGCCGCTTTAAACGCTGAAAAGTGCCAAAATAAGGCATCATTTAGGCCTCCAGTCTAATCAATACGGGCGCAAGCAGCTCCTGAAAATATAGCGTATGACCAACCCCAAAAACCCACAAATTCGTCCCCTCAAAGGCATACGCATTCTCAGCCTCGCACTCAATCTGCCCGGCCCGTCGGCGCTGATGCGCTGCCAGCAAATGGGTGCACGCTGCGCCAAGCTTGAACCGCCTGCTGGCGACGCCATGCAAACCTACAGCCCTGCGGCTTACAGCGCATTGCACCAAGGCATTCGCATCACGACTGCTGACCTGAAGACCGATGCAGGCCAAAAAGCCATGCACCGCGAACTGGCCAAAGCCGATGTGCTGCTCACCTCGTTTCGCCCCTCTGCCCTCGTCAAGCTGGGCTTGACATGGAAAACGCTGCACAAGCAGTACCCGCAGCTCAGCCAGATCGCCATCGTCGGAAGTTCGGGCGCGCTGGCTGAAGCGCCGGGCCATGACCTGACCTATCTGGCTGAAAACAGCCTGGTCACAGGGCTTGACCTGCCCGCCACGCTATATGCCGACATGGGTGGCTCCCTGATGGCCAGCGAGGCGGTGCTGCAGGCGGTACTGAGCCGGCATGCCAGCGGCAAAGGCGTTTATCTGGAAGTAGCCTTGGCCAGCGCTGCCAGCTACCTGGCGCTACCCAGGGCCTGGGAGCTGACCACGCCGGGTGCAGACATTGGCGGCGGTCATGCCGGCTACCAGATCTACACATGCAAAAACGGCCGGGTGGCTGTTGCGGCACTTGAGCCACACTTTGCTGCGCGCTTGTGCGCCGCCGCCGGGCTGGATTCGGTCAACATGCGCTTGCCAGCCACCCACCAGGCGATTGCCACCTGGCTGCTGGGCAAAACCCGCGCCCAGCTTGACAAGTTGGCTGTGGACAGTGACATTCCGCTGCACACGTTGACCTGAGCTGGAGTGCAAAACCTAGCCCATTAGGTCGCGCTCACTAGTGTAGTGTTTCACTCTGTTTGAACTATTTTGAGTTTGGCCTTGGCGCGTATGACTTTTTCCAGAATGTCACGAGCACTTGCAGTCCAGATGAAGGGCTTGGGATTCTCGTTGTGAGCCAG
>JBILXX010000144.1:0-4920 GCA_044378095.1 Polaromonas sp. | reverse complement strand
GGTGGGAAAAAATACGCTCTTTGGCACGCGCTTTTTCTTCATCACGCCGTGCCCCGCCAATGAGTGCGTCAAACCTGAATTCATCAATCGCCTCCAGTAGCGTGACCGACTGGTGCACGTTGCGGGACTCGCCGGGGTGGGCCAGGCGCACCGTACCGCGCGCCATCGAATCTTCAACGCTGCGCACAATAAGGTTGGCACCCAACTGTTTTGCCCGGTAGTCGCGGAAGTCGGTCACCTCATGGAAATTGTGGCCGGTGTCGATCATCAACAGCGGGTAGGGGATGTTGCCTGCGCCGAAAGCTTTTTCAGCGCATTTGAGCAGTACCAGCGAGTCTTTGCCGCCTGAAAACAGCAGCGTGGGGCGCTCAAAAGCAGCTGCGACTTCACGCAGGATGAAGATGGCTTCTTCTTCCAGCGCATCAAGGTGGGCATTGCTCAGCTGATTCAGCAATTGGGGTTCTGTTCTGGCGTTCATATTGGGCTTTTGGGTGTCCGGTCGGGGAAGTCAGTGCGCGACGTGCAGGCCGCATTCGCGGTTGTCTTCACCCTTGGTGGGGTCCACGTAGTCGAAGTTGTTGGGCAGACCGTTAATCTCGCAGTACTGGTAGAGGTCTTTGGACGACCAGTGCAGCAGGGGCGCGACTTTGATCAGGCCGTCGGGGTTGACGCTGACCGGCTCCATCTGGGCGCGCACGGCGGTGTCGGTGGCGCGCAGGGCGGTAAACCAGACCTTGGGCGCGGTCTCGCGCAAGGCTCTGGCAAAAGGCTCGAGCTTGACCTCTTCAGTGAAGGCGGCATGACGCGGGTCGTCGAGCGCCGGGGTGCTACCCGCGACTGCCTCGCGGTGTGCACGCGAGCGGCGCGGCAGGTAAATGTGCAGGTTCAGCCCGAGAAGCTTTGTCACTTCGTCGGCGAAACGGTAGGTGGCGTCGGTGTTGTAACCGTTGTCCATCCAGACCACCGGGACTTCTGAGTTGGCGCGCGTCACCATGTGCAGGATGACCGCTTCAAAGGGCCTGAAATTGGTGGTGATGATGGCTGGCAGCCCCAAACCCACAGCCCAGTCCACCAGGCCTTGCGCGTTGTTGCCCAACTCTGCGTTGATGTGTGTCAGGTTCATCGGCATCTCAGGCTTCCGCAAAATGCGGGCTCACATGCACGGCATCGCCCTGATACGCACCGACATCGAAGCCTGGGTAGGCGGCCAAAACCCGCTCTGCCACCTCTAGCGGCTGGTCATCGCGCAGCACAGCGGAGGTAAAGCCGCTGCGCTGCATTTGCGCGAGTTGGTCAATCAGTACGTCGCCTGTGGCTACGATCTCGCCTTTGAATTTCAGGCGGCGGCTGAGCAAAAACGCCTGGCTAAATGCGCGGCCATCAGAGAATTTGGGGAAGTTGAGCTCAATGCTTTCGACGCCAGCAAGAGAAACCTCGCGTGGATCGTCAGAATTGGCGATTTTCAGATGTTTTTGGGCATCATTTTGGCCTTCAGACCAATGAATACGGGCGCAAGCAGCTATTAATTTCATAGTATTCTTTACCGGTTAAACCGTTTCTTCCTGTGGTGCCGGATGGCGTGCGCCGTTGGTCGCCAGCTTGAAAGGCTCTGAACCCAGGCGGCGCAGGGCCGCAATAAAAGTCTCTGACTGGTCGGTCAAGCGCTGCGCACGGTACACATCCAGCACGGCTTCAATCACGTCTGGTACTTCAGCTGCTGAAAACGACGGACCCACCACTTTGCCCAGCGCGGGCGCACCTGACAGCGCTGAGCCGTCAGAGCCGCCCAGCGTGATCTGGTACCACTCTTTGCCGTCTTTATCAACGCCCAAAATACCGATGTGGCCGCTGTGGTGGTGGCCGCACGAGTTGATGCAGCCGCTGATGTGCAGGTCAATCTCGCCCAGGTCGTGCAGCTCGTCCAAATCTTGATAGCGGCGGGTGATGGCTTCAGCCAGGGGCAAGCTGCGGGCGTTGGCCAGACTGCAAAAGTCGCCGCCGGGGCAGGCGATCATGTCGGTCAGCAGGCGAATGTTGGGGCGCGCAAAACCGGCTTTGCGTGCGGCCTTCCACAGCTCGGGCAACTGGTCGCAGCGTACCCACGGCAGCACCAGGTTCTGGTCGTGCGTCACGCGTACTTCACCTGCACTGAACCGGTCGGCCAGGTCAGCGGCCAGGTCTAGCTGGTCGGCCGTTGCATCGCCAGGCGCTTGCCCCAGGCGTTTGAACGACAGCGTGACGATGCGCAAATCGGGGTTTTTATGTGGCGCGACGTTTTGCTGAAGCCAGCGGCCAAACTCCACATCGTCTTCAGCCGCTGCGCGCAGGATATTGGCGATTTTTGCGTCAGCATCGCTGCGGTTACAGGTCAAGTCGGGGGCAACAAACGACGCGGATACCCGGTCGAGCTCGGCCTGGGTGATGGTGTGCGGCGCGCCGTCGATGTCAACGATGTCTTTGTACTCGGCCTCAACCTGGTCGAAGAAGGATTGACCCTCAGCCTTGACTAAAATTTTGATGCGCGCCTTGTACATGTTGTCGCGGCGGCCAAAGCGGTTGTAGGCGCGAACGATGGCCTCGATGTAATTCAAGATCTGGTGCCATGGCAAAAACGCGCGGATGGTGCTTGCCAAAATCGGCGTGCGGCCCATGCCGCCGCCGACCAGCACTTTGAAGCCCAGTTCGCCTTTGTCGTTTCTGACCATGTGCAAACCCACGTCGTGCCAGGCGGTAGCGGCGCGGTCTTCCAGAGCGCCGGTGATGGCGATTTTGAACTTGCGCGGTAAAAACGCAAATTCGGGGTGCAGCGTGCTCCACTGGCGCATGATTTCAGCAAACGGGCGCGGGTCGGCCAGCTCGTCAGCCGCAATACCGGCGCGCTCGTCGCTGGTGATGTTGCGGATGCAGTTACCGCTGGTCTGAATGCCGTGCATGTTGACGCTGGCCAGCAAGTCCATCACGTCGGCTGATTTATCCAAAGGAATCCAGTTGAACTGGACGTTTTGGCGGGTGGTGAAGTGACCGTAGCCTTTGGTCAAATTGGTTTTGACCGACTTGCCGTGCGGCAACGGAATCTCGCCCAATTTGTCCTGTGCGGTTTGCGCGTCATTGAACAGCGCAGCATTGGGCTGGTCGTAGTCCCGCGCAATTTTGCCCAGCACGCGCAGTTGCGCGGTGTTCAGTTCGCCATAGGGCACGGCCACGCGCAGCATGGGTGCGTAGCGCTGCACGTACCAGCCGTTTTGCAGGCGCAGCGGGCGAAATTCGTCTTCAGGCAGTGTGCCTGCTTGCCAGCGCGTGAGCTGGTCACGATATTGATTGGCGCGTGATTGGACGAATTGGCGGTCGAAGTCGGTGTATTGGTACATGCTTAAATTAAATGGCGATCAATTTGAGTCCGGCATAAGCCAGCAGGACAGACAAGAGTGAGCGAATGACCCGGTCAGGGGTTCTTTTCATCAGCAAAGTACCCAGCCAAATGCCGGGCAATGAACCTGCCAGCAGCTTGGCCAGCAGCAGCCAGTCTACCGAGCCAATCGACGCATGGCCCAAACCTGCGACCAAGGTCAGTGGCACGGCATGGGCGATGTCCGCCGCCACAATACGTGGCAAGGGCAGGGCGGGGTAAAGCAGCATCAGCACAATCACGCCAATAGCGCCTGCGCCCACTGAGGTGATAGTGACCAGCGTGCCAATGACCGCGCCAAACAGCACGGGTAGCGCCCAGTGACGTGCTTTGGTGGCGCGCCCCAAATGTTCAGGGGCAATGTGCGTGGGCACAGCCTTGCCGCGAACGGCTTTGAACAGTGTGGCAGCCGCCGTGAGTAACAGCGCCGCCCCCAAAGTGGTCGTCATGATGGCTTGCGTGGCTGGGTTGGCAGGGCCGAGCTGCTTCAAAATGTACAGTGTGACCAGGCAAGCCGGCACGCTGCCCAAAGCCACTTGGCCCACCACAGGCCAGTCGATGAGTCGGTGACGCGCCAAGCTCACAGTACCGCCCAGCTTGGTGAAAGCCGCAAACAGCAAGTCAGTGCCAATGGCCAAGTGCGGCTTGATGCCAAAACCAAAAATCAGCAGCGGCGTCATCAGCGAGCCGCCGCCCACGCCTGTCAGACCCACGACCAGACCCACAACAAAACCGGCAAAGACATAAGCCAGTGAAGACGTCAGGAGCGGGGCTAATTCAGACATAGCCACAGAATGTACGGGCTATGCAGACTTAAACAAAATACAGTTTTGTTCTACGCTTATGCGAATAAGCATATTCAAAAATCAACATATAAGACGGAAAAAGGCATAAAAAAAGCAGGCTATCAGCCTGCTTTTTTTAAATCATCGCTAAAAGCGGATTTACTTTTTCTTGGATGCGGCAGATTTGGTCATGCTGTTGGTCCACTTGGTGGCAAAAGCCTGCAGGTCGGCCAGGCGTTTGAGCATATCTGCACCGAGTGTTGTCACGGTGTAGCCTGAGGTGCCATGCGTCATCAGGCCAGCGGCGCGAAGTTCCTTGATGCGGGTGTTCAGCGTGTTGGGGGTAATGGTGCCGATGCTGTCCTGCAAAATTCGAAAGGTTTGTGGGTGACCGTCTTTTAAGGCCCACATCACACGCAGGGCGTAACGTGATTCCAGCAGTTCAAGCAGCTGGCCAACAGCTGCGGTTTCTTTAGCGCTCATCGAAGTATCTCCTCTTGTCAAAAATATAGTGCCATGATTTAGTCACAAACTGACCATAAGCACAAGCCTGTGCATAAATATAGCGCAAATTTTGATCTGCTACAAGTTTAATAGCTGTTAGTGTCAGCAGTAAATGATTTGTCCGGTTTTTAGCAAGTAATCTGTCCGGTTTATGGAGAAGGGATGCAAGACACCCCCATAAGCCGGGCCCGCTACATGCAGGAGAACCGCAAGATGAGATTTTTA
>JBILXX010000075.1:0-18006 GCA_044378095.1 Polaromonas sp. | reverse complement strand
TAAAAATCTCATCTTGCGGTTCTCCTGCATGTAGCGGGCCCGGCTTATGGGGGTGTCTTGCATCCCTTCTCCATAAACCGGACAGATTACTTGCTAAAAACCGGACAAATCATTTACTGCTGACAAGGGCGCAACGGCTATTTGCAGCATGGCACCAATCGATGCATCATGGTAAGTTTCAATCAGCCGCTGGGTGTCTTTGAGGATCGCCGCTTCGTTTTCAACCAGCGCATCAGGCGGCAGGGCGCCTTTTGATTGACCAACACTCATTGAACCCCGGCTGGCGGTAAAACGCATACCAATCTGCGCCGCAGCTTCAATGCTGTCGTCAAGCCTCGCACCATTGGGGTAGATGTACAGGTGGTCGCTGCTGGTGGTGCAGCCGCTCAGCAGCAGCTCGGCCATCGCGGTTTGGGTGGACACGCGAATCATCTCAGGCGTCAGCCCCGCCCAGATTGGGTATAAGCCGCGCAGCCAACCAAACAGCTCAGCATTTTGCGTCGCCGGTATCGCCCGGGTGAGCGACTGAAACATGTGGTGGTGCGTGTTGACCATGCCTGGCATCACCAAATGCCCGGCCGCGTCAATCACCTCGTTGGCATGCTTTGGAAGCTGGTCGGCGGGGCCGATGGCTTCTATCAGGTTGCCGCGTATAAAAATCGATGTGTTCTTCAACTCCCTCGCTTTTGCGGGGTCGGCGTTGTCAAAAGTGGCGACCAGTTGGGCGTTTTTAATCAGCAGCGTGCGCATGGCGTGTCAGTCTAACGAACTTGGGCTCAGCGCCCCACTGATTTCGAAAACAAGTTCAGAACCACCACACCGGCAATGATGAGCGCCATACCGGCCATGCCGACCAGGTCAATTTTTTGACCATGAAAGAAATACGCGGCGATGGTGATCAGCACAATCCCCATACCCGACCAGATAGCGTAAGCCACGCCTGTTGGAATCGACTCCATCGTCACGGTTAAAAAGTACAACGCCACGCCGTAACCGATCACGGTGATGATGGACGGAATGAGTTTGGTAAAGCTGTCGCTGGACTTCAGTGCGGTGGTGCCAATGACTTCACCGACGATGGCGATGCCCAGGGCGAGGTAAGGATTCATGCGGTACTTTCGGGGTCAGGGTTGAATAAGACTGATTGGAAAACACTTAAATTCTAGGCAGCCTTGATGCCAAAGATGCGATTGCCCCTTCAAGTCGCGGCACAATTAGTCGAGGAGATCCTTGATGAACCCTGCTGCTTTTGACCCCGCCCTGCAACCCAAAGAATTTTTGCGACACCTGTTTGACGTGGCCGTCAAACGCGCCTTGTCGCTTGAAAACACCGCCGCATCTTTGCCGGCGCCACCCGAGGCGGGCCGCACCATCGTCATAGGCGCGGGCAAGGCAGGCGGCTCGATGGCACAGGCGGTTGAGGCGCTGTGGCCGCAAGATGCGCCTATGCAAGGCTTGGTGGTGACGCGCTATCACCACATACCGCCCCAGCCAGACTCGCTCAAGGGTTTGAAGCAGCGCATTGAAATTGTGGAGGCCGCGCACCCGGTGCCCGATGCGGCAGGCCTGCAAGCCTCAGAGCGCATGCTGGCGATGGTGCAGGGGCTGACAGAAAACGATTTGGTGTTGTGCCTGATATCTGGCGGCGGCTCGGCTTTGCTCACCTTGCCCGCTGAAGGTTTGACGTTGGCAGACAAACAACGCATCAACAAGGCGCTGCTGAGTAGCGGCGCGAATATTTCAGAGATGAACTGCCTGCGCAAACACCTGTCGCGCATCAAGGGTGGCCGCTTGGCGGCTGCTTGCGCCCCTGCGCGGGTGGTGACACTGACCATCAGCGATGTGCCGGGCGATGACCCATCGATCATCGCCAGCGGCCCGACCGTGCCTGACGCCACGACCTGCGCGGACGCGCTGGCCATCTTGAAACGCTACAACATTGACGTGCCTGCCAGCGTGCTGGCGCAGCTGGAAAGCGGTGCGCTGGAGACGCCTAAACCCGACGATGCAGTTTTTAACGGCCATCAAGTCCACATGATCGCCACGCCGCAGCAAAGCCTGGAGGCCGCTGCGACTGCGGCAAGCATTGCGGGGCTGAATGCGTATATTTTGAGCGACGAGATAGAAGGCGAATCGCGCGAAGTAGGCAAGGTGCATGCGGCACTGGCCCGCGCGGCCGCCAAAGGTACAGGTGCATTTGAAAAGCCCTGCGTGATTTTGAGCGGTGGCGAAACGACGGTCACCATTAAAAAGCAGGCGGAAGGCGTAGCTAAAGGTCGTGGTGGCCGAGCCGGAGAATTTTGTATGGGCTTGGCTTTAGCGCTGCAAGGCCAAAGCGATGTGTATGCCCTTGCCGCTGACACCGACGGCATTGATGGCGTTGAAGACAACGCAGGTGCTTTTGTAGCACCTGACACGCTAGAACGCGCTCTGGACAAAGGCATGAAGCTGGACGACCACCTGGACCGCAACGATGCCTACGGCTACTTTGATGCGCTGGGTGACCTGGTGGTGACTGGCCCGACGCATACCAACGTCAATGACTTTCGGGCGCTACTTGTTTTATAGCTGCTTGCGCCCGTATTATTGGGCTGAAAGCGAATTTAATACATTCTCCGCGGTAGCAGGCGCAGTCAGCCTGACAGCCTCCCGATCAGATCCCATCTCAGCCCGTCCAGCCGCAATGGCCGCCTTCATAGCTTCATACACACTGATGGCCAGCATGAAGGGCGGCTCGCCCACCGCCTTGCTGCCAAACACGTTGTCTTCGCGATTTGGCTCGGGCCACAGGTCTACTTTGAAATGCTCCGGAATGTCGCCAGTGGCTGGTATTTTGTAGGTGCTGGGGGCGTGGGTCGTCAGCAGGCCTTTGTCGTTCCACACCAGTTGCTCGGTTGTCAGCCAGCCCATGCCTTGCACAAAGCCGCCCTCAATCTGGCCAATATCAATGGCCGGGTTGATGCTGGTGCCCACGTCGTGCAGGATATCGACCTTCAACACCCGGGACTCGCCGGTCAGCGTATCAATGGCCACCTCGGTACAGGCTGCGCCGTAGGCAAAGTAGTAAAACGGCCGCCCCGTGAGGGTGGTTTTGTCGTAGTGGATTTTTGGGGTGCGGTAAAAACCATCCGACCACAACTGGAAGCGGTTGGCGTAGGCCAGTTTGACAACGTCCACAAACAGGCGTGCATTGTTGGGCGTCATCACACGCCCGCCCTCAAACCGCACCGCGCCAGCGCCGCAGTTGTCCAGGCCGCTCACAAACTGCGCCAGGTTGTCCCGTACATTGCGCGCGGCGTATTGCGCGGCTCGGGCATTCAAGTCGGTGCCCGCCGATGCTGCGGTGGCTGATGCGTTGGGGATTTTGCTGGTGTCACTTGCCGTGGCCAGCACACTGTCAAATGCCACGCCCAGCTCGTCTGCCACGATCTGGCAAACCTTGGTGTTAAGACCCTGACCCATTTCGGTGCCCCCGTGGTTGACCTGCACGCTGCCGTCCAGGTAGACGTGTACCAGCGCACCAGCCTGGTTGAACAGGGTGGCCGTAAATGAAATACCAAACTTGACGGGCGTGATGGCCATGCCGCGTTTGATGACCGGGCTGCTGGCGTTCCATGCGGCGATGGTGGATTGGCGTTGTCGGTAGCTGGAAGTGTCTTCAAGCGCTGCCAGCAGGGGTTCCAGAATGTTGTCCTCGACCTTCATCTGGTAGTGCGTCACGTCACGCTCACCCACGCCGTACAGGTTGCGCTTGCGTACATCCAGCGGGTCCAACCCCAGCGCGCGGGCGACGTCGCCCATGATGTTTTCAATCACCACCATGCCCTGCGGCCCGCCAAAACCGCGAAACGCGGTGTGGCTTTGGGTGTTGGTTTTCAGGCGGTATGACGTGATGGCCACGTCTTGCAAAAAGTAGGCGTTATCCAGGTGAAACACAGCGCGGTCAGCCACCGGGCCAGACAAGTCGGCGCTAAAGCCGCAGTTGGCCAGCATCACCATGTTCAGCCCTGTGATGCGGCCTGTGTCGTCAAAACCTACGGTGTAGTCATAAGCAAACGGGTGGCGTTTGCCGGTGATTAAAAAGTCGTCGTCACGGTCAAGCCGCAACTTGACCGGACGTTTGAGTTTGTGTGCGGCGATCGCTGCCCACACTGCCATGTGCCCAGCCTGTGTCTCCTTGCCACCAAAGCCACCGCCCATGCGGCGGCATTCAACCCGCACGGCGTGGTTGTCCAAGCCGAGGGCATGGGCCACCCAGTGCTGAACCTCGCCAGGGTGCTGGGTGCTTGAATAAATGAGCCACTGGTTTTGCTCCTGCGGCACCGCATAAGCCACCTGACCTTCAAGGTAAAAGTGTTCCTGGCCGCCAACCTCCAGCGTGCCTTGCAGCGTGTGTTGGGCGGATTTGAGGGCGGTGTTTGCATCGCCACGCTTGACGACCACAGGCGGCAGCACAAAGCTGTTGGCCTTCAATGCGTCATGGACGTTCAGCACCGCGGGCAAGGCTTGAATCTGGCACACCACCTTGCGCGCCGCACGCCGCGCCTGCATCACAGACTGCGCCACCACCAGACCAATGACATGGCCGACATGCTGCACCGTGCTGGTGGCGAACACGGGTTCATCATGCGCAAACGCGGCAAGCACAGGATCACCCAAAATGTCCGCTGCCAGCACCACATCCACCACGCCGGGCAGGCTCAGGGCAAGCTGGCAGTCAATACCCAGCAGCTTGCCGTGGGCAACATTGGACATGATGGGCGCGGCATACAGCGTGCCTTTTATTTCAGGAATATCGTCCACATACGTCGCTGCGCCTGCCACCTGGGCGCGCGCGCTTTCGTGAAAGGTGGAGTGTCCGGCTGCTGTCATGGCGCCACCTCCAGTTTGAAGGATTCAAGATTGATCTGCTGCATGCCCTGGCTTTCAAGCCAGAAACGCTCCAGCAGATTGCCCAGCACCTGCGTGCGGTAAGCGCTGCTGGCCCGCATGTCTGAAATGGGTGAAAATTCAGCTCGCAGGACGGTTTTTAAATGGTCAATTGTGGTTTTTGACCAATGCTGACGGGTGCAAGAAGCTTCTGTTTTAATAGCGCGTACAGGCGTGGCTGCAACACCGCCGACCCCAATCGACGCATGGATAACGGTGCCTTCGTCAATGTGCAGGCTGATGGCCAGGCAGATCGCTGAGATGTCGTCGTCAAAGCGTTTGGAGATTTTGTAGATGCGCAGAAATTCATGCGGCGCGGGCTTGGGAACTTTGATCCAGGCGAGCACTTCGTCTGGTGCCATCACGTTTTGCCGATAGCCGGTGTACAAGCGCTCCAAAGGCATGTCGCGACTGCCCCGAACGCTCATCAGCACCACGTTGGCCCGCAGCGCAATCAGCAGCGGCATGGAGTCCCCGATCGGAGAGCCATTGGCCACATTGCCGCCCAGCGTGCCCGAGTTGCGCACTGGCAAGCCCGCAAACCGTGCAGCAAAGTCATGCAACTGGGGGCGGTCTTTGGTCAATGCGGCAAAGGCTTCGTTCAGTGTCACGGCCGCGCCGATGGCGATGTGGTGCGGGTAGTCTTCAATTCGGCGCAGCTCGGCGACTTTGGTCACATCAATGATCTGGTCAAACTGGCGGTGTTGCTTGGTGACCCACAGGCCCACATCGGTCGTGCCGGCGACGATTTGCGCATCGGGATGCGCTGCACGGGTTTTGAGCAAAGATTTGAGTGAAACAGGCGATTTATAGCCTGGTGTACCTATAAAATCAGCCTCTAGACCAATAGATACGGGCGCAATCAGCTCCAATTTTTGGAGCAGATCCGTTTCATCCAGTTTGGCGGAGGGCAGCGCCTCCAGCATCTGCGCGGCATCCAGGATGGGCCGGTAGCCTGTGCAGCGGCACAAATTGCCAGACAGTTCTTGTTGCGCCAGTTCGCGCGTGATGGCATGACCTTTGCGTGTATGGTTTTGATACATGGCAAACAGACTCATCACAAAACCAGGCGTGCAAAACCCGCATTGGGAGGCGTGGCATTGCACCATCGCTTCCTGCACCGGGTGCAGGCTGCCGTCAGCGGCGGCGATGTCCTCTGCCGTCCAGACAGCCATGCCATTGACCGAGTGCGCCAGCCGTATGCAACTGTTGACAGCCTTGTAAGCCATGGCGCCACCCTGTTTTTCTCCCAGCACCACGGTGCAGGCACCGCAGTCGCCTTCGCCGCATCCTTCTTTGGTAGCGGTGCTGCACTGGTCTTCCCTAAGTAAGTCCAAAAGGGTACGGCTGGGTGGTACATTGGAAAGCGTTACAGTTTCACCGCGCCGAAAGAATCGAATGGGAGTCGTCATTTTGTCCGTTGACCTTACTGAAATGTTCATCACTGATTACAGCGTATCACGCACTGCAAACACCGTGCCAAAGCTGTGACGTTTGGCCATGATTAACCCCCCACGTCTACAA
Source organism: Polaromonas sp. (assembly GCA_044378095.1). Taxonomy (GTDB): domain Bacteria; phylum Pseudomonadota; class Gammaproteobacteria; order Burkholderiales; family Burkholderiaceae_C; genus Polaromonas. The sequence continues at coordinate 11,553 of JBILXX010000075.1, read as the reverse complement.
CTGACTGGCATCACCAAGGCGTACCCTGGCGTGGTGGCCAACAGCGATGTATCGCTGACGGTTCAGCCCGGCGAAATTCATGCTGTGCTGGGTGAAAACGGCGCGGGAAAATCAACCCTGATGAAAATCATTTACGGTGCTGCCAAACCGGATGCCGGCAGCATGACGGTCGATGGCACCCCGGCCTTGCCTGGCAACCCTCAGGAAGCACGCGCCTTGGGCATCAGCATGGTGTTTCAGCACTTCAGCCTGTTTGACACACTGACTGTCGCTGAAAACGTGTGGCTGGGTTTGAGCAAGGCTGACAGCCTGGCCAGTGTGTCCAGGCGCGTGGCAGACACCGCCCAGGCTTATGGTCTGGACATTGACCCGGAACGGCCGGTGCATACGCTCAGTGTTGGGCAAATGCAGCGGGTAGAAATTATTCGGGCGTTGCTGACCAGCCCCAAAATTCTGATTCTTGACGAGCCCACCTCGGTGCTGACACCGCAGGCGGTTGACAAGCTGTTTGTGGTGCTGCGCCAGCTGGCCGCGGAGGGCTGCAGTATTTTGTACATCAGCCACAAGCTGCATGAAATCCGCAGCCTGTGTACCGCTTGCACCGTGCTGCGCGGCGGCAAGGTCACGGGGGTGTGTAATCCCGCAGACGAGTCCAACGCGTCACTGAGCCGCCTGATGATTGGCAACGAGCCACCTGCGTTGCAACGCCGCCCTGCTGCCGTCGGCCCACGCGTGTTGCGTGTGGATAGCCTGACGTTGCCGCGAGAAGACCAGTTTGGCGTTGACCTGGCTGGTATCAGCCTGCAGTTGAATGCAGGCGAGGTGGTGGGTATAGCAGGCGTGTCGGGCAATGGGCAGAAGGAATTGATGCTGGCTCTGTCAGGCGAAAACCCAAGTGCTCCTGTTGACAGTGTGCATATTCATGACGGAACCACTGATGTGGACGTTTCGTCATTCGGTCCTGTCGCCCGGCGCAGGCTGGGTCTGCATTTCGTGCCTGAAGAGCGACTGGGCCGGGGCGCTGTGCCCACCCACTCCTTGAGTTTGAACATGTTGCTGACGCGGCGTGAATCGCTGTCGCTGCCGTGGCTGGCGGGCGGCTGGATCCGCACCTCAGACCTGGCCACGCAGGCGCAAAAAATCATTGCTGGTTTTGGGGTCAAGGCACGCGGCCCGCAGGCTTTGGCCAAGTCTTTATCAGGTGGCAATCTGCAAAAATTCATCATGGGCCGTGAGATTGATGCCGAGCCCAAGCTGCTCATCGTCTCGCAGCCCACCTGGGGTGTGGACGTGGGCGCAGCGGCGCAAATCCGGGGTGAGCTGCTGGCTTTGGCCGCCAAGGGCTGCGCAGTGCTGGTGGTCAGTGAAGAGCTCGAAGAGCTGTTTGAAATGTCGGATCGGCTGTATGTGATGGCCAAAGGGCGGCTGTCGCCCAGCATCAACAGGGCCGATGCCAGTGTCGAGCAGATCGGGCTGTGGATGAGCGGCCTGTGGGACGCTGGGCTACCGCAAGCGGAGGCAACAGATGCTGCGGCTTGAAGCGCGGGCTGAGGTCTCCAGCTTTTGGCGCTACGCTTCGCCCGTGGTGGCGCTGGCTGTCACGCTGACCTTGTCCGCCCTGCTGTTTGTGGCCCTTGGCAAAGACCCGGTGCGTGGCCTGCAGATATTTTTACTTGAACCCTGGAACGGCACTCGCGCCGTCACCGAACTGATTTTGAAGGCTACACCCCTGGCCCTGTGCGCGCTCGGCCTGGCGTTGTGCTTTCGCAGCAATGTGTGGAACATTGGCGCTGAAGGGCAGTTTTTGGCGGGAGGCATTGCCGCGGGCGGAATGGCCATGTGGCTGACGATGAACAACATCGGTGTCAGCAACTGGGCGTTTTTCCCGATTGCCACTCTTGCAGGTGCTTTGGGCGGCGCAGCCTGGGCCAGCATCACGGCGGCGCTGAAAGACCGGTTCAATGCCAATGAAATCCTGGTCAGCCTGATGCTGGTGTACGTCGCCAACCTGCTGCTCAGTTATCTGGTTTTTGGTCCGTGGAAGGACCCCAAGGGTTTTAACTTTCCGCAGTCCGTGACGTTTGACATGGCCATTCCGCGCCTGATCAGCGGCTTTCGCCTGCACTGGGGCACAGTTGTGGCGCTTTTGCTGGTGGTGTTGATGTGGATCTTCATGTCGCGCACCTACAGGGGCTACCAGTTGCAGGTGGGCGGGCAAGCCGCGGCCGCATCCCGATATGCCGGGTTTTCTGCACGTTCAACGCTGTGGACATGCCTGCTCACATCCGGCGCGTTTGCTGGCATTGCCGGCGCTTTTGAAGTGACCGGGCCGATTGGCCAGCTCACGCCCTATGTCTCTGTGGGCTACGGCTTTACGGCCATCATCGTGGCGTTTGTGGGTCGCTTGCACCCGGTGGGTTGCGTAGCGGCGAGTGTGTTGCTGAGCACGTTTTTGATCGGTGGGCAACTGGCGCAGTCGCGCATTGGATTGCCGTCAGCATTGACCGGCCTGTTTCAGGGCATCTTGCTGTTTTCATTGCTGGCCTGTGACACGCTGATCAGTTACCGAATCCGTTGGAGGGCAAAGTCATGAACGAAATTGCATTGCTGATAGCGGCCACCCTGTCGTCCGGTACACCGCTGGCATTGGCCGGGCTGGGCTTGCTGATCAATGAAAAGGTCGGGGTGGTGAATCTGGGTGCTGAAGGCATGATGCTGATTGCTGCTGTGGTTGGTTTTGCCGCAGCTTTTCACAGTGGTAGCGCCACCATCGCTTTTGCAGCAGCGGCTGCAGCCGGTGCCATGACTGCGGGCCTTTTTGGTGTGCTGGTGATCTGGCTGAACACCAACCAGTACGCCACGGGTCTGGCCGTCAGTCTGTTTGGCGGCGGGTTCTCGGCTTTTGTGGGTGTTGGCTACATCGGCAAAACGCTGGAAGGACGCAGCATGCACAGCGTGCCGATTCTGGGGGATTTGCCTTTTGTGGGGCCTGCGCTGTTCCAGCAACACCCCATGGTCTATTTGGCCATGTTGTTTACTCTGGCCATTGGCCTGTTTTTCAGCCGAACACGCACCGGCCTCGTGCTTCGCAGTGTGGGTGAAAACCCCGAGTCTGCCCATGCCCTGGGCTATGCCGTGAGGTGGTTGCGGCTTGCCTGTGTCATGGTGGGCGGCGCCCTGTGCGGTCTGGGTGGTGCGTACATCAGCGTGGTGTATGCGCCCCTGTGGGCCGAAGGCATGATTGCCGGGCGCGGCTGGATTGCATTGGCCTTGACAGTCTTTGCAACCTGGCGGGCCCCGCGTTTATTGCTCGGGGCTTACCTGTTTGGCGGCGTGACCATGCTACAACTGGCTTTGCAGGGAGCGGGTGTCGATGTACCATCTCAGTTCATGAGCATGTTGCCTTACCTGGCCACCATTGTGGTGCTGGTGCTGATTTCCAGTAACCCGCAGTGGATCAGGCTCAACATGCCGTCATCACTTGGCAAACCGTTTTATCCGGGTCGCTAATGGCTGGTTTCGATGTTATTTGTGTTTTGGTTTGATGTTGTTTTAACTTTGAAGGAACAGAAAATGAATGATTTGAACAAGCGCTCACTTTTAAAAGTGGCCGCACTCAGCGCGCTGGCGGCAGCCGCCTTGATCGGTTGCGGCAAAAAAGAAGCCGCTGCACCCGTGGCGGCTGCTCCCGCATCAGCCCCTGCAGCACCCAAGGCGGAGCCCTTCAAGGCTGCATGGCTGTATGTGGGCCCTGTGGGAGATGCCGGCTGGTCGTTCGCGCACGACCTGGGCCGCAAGGCTGTTGAGGCAGAGATGGGCGACAAAATCAAGACCACCTTCGTTGAGAGCGTGCCTGAAGGCGCTGACGCCGAGCGCGTGATTCGCGACTTGGCCACGCAGGGCAACAAGGTTATTTTTGCCACCAGCTTTGGTTACATGGAGCCCATGCTCAAGGTGGCCAAAGACTTTCCGGATGTCAAGTTTGAGCACGCCACCGGTTACAAAACCGCGCCCAACATGCGTGTTTACGATGCCCGTTTTTACCAGGACACCTACATGGCGGGCATCATTGCCGGCAAGATGACCAAGACCAACACCCTTGGTTTTGTGGGTTCGTTCCCGATTCCCGAAGTGCTGCGCAACATCAATGCCTTCACATTGGGCGCACAGTCCGTCAACCCCAAAATCAAAACCCGCGTGGTCTGGGTCAACAGCTGGTTTGACATCCCGAAAGAAACCGAAGCTGCTCAAACCCTGATCAACGGCGGTGCTGACGTGCTGCTGCAAAACACCGACTCCACCGCTGTGCTGCAGACGGCCGAGAAAAACGGCAAATACGCTTTTGGCTGGGACTCTGACATGAGCGCCTTTGCGCCCAAAGCGCATTTGGGTTCTGCCATTGTTGACTGGAGCAACTACTATAAAAAGTCCATCAAGGAGGCCATGGACGGATCCTGGAAGGGCGACGTCGTCACCCGCTGGGGCGTTGCTGAAGGCCAGAACGACCTGATCAAGATTGCCGATGTTGTGCCTGCTGAAACCAAAGCCAAGGTGGACGAAGTCAAGGCAGCCATCAAAGGCGGCATATTTGAAGTGTTTACTGGCCCGATCGTTGACAGCGCCGGTAAAGAGCGTTTGGCCAAAGACATGAAAGCTGACGACGAATGGCGCGGCAAGGTTGACTTTTACGTCAAGGGCGTTGAGGGCAAAATCCCCGCAGGCAAGTAAAGCCGACATCAAAAGCAGCGTTGCGCTGAGCTTTTGACGAAATCAGGGGTTGCGGGTCGCTGTTGCAAACAGAGGACGCGCAACCCTTTTTCATGGACAAAAGACGACTGATGATTGAAAAATCCCTTTGGCATCCTGTTGGCAAACTGGGCGACCTGGCAGGTGGCCCACATGCTGTGGTCTTGCTGGATGAAGATGTGGTGGTGTGGCAAACGCCAGATGGTGCGTTTCAAGCTTGGGCTGACCGCTGCCCGCATCGCGGCACCAAATTGTCGCTGGGGCAGGTCGCCGGAGATCGTCTGGAATGCGCCTACCACGGCTGGCAATTTGACGCGACGGGCCACTGCAAGGTTATTCCGGCGCTGCCTGACTTCGTGCCACCGCCTGGCCAGCGCGCCTGCACCCACCAGACTCGCGAAGCCTATGGTTTGCTATGGGTGCAAATGGTCAAAGGTGAGCATGCTGTTCCTGCGTTTGCAGCCGAAACAGACGAGCGCCTGCGAAAGGTTAATTGTGGGCCGTACACCGTTAACGCCAGCGCACCGCGCATTGTTGAAAACTTTTTGGACCTGTCGCACTTTGCCTTTGTGCACGAAGGCTGGCTGGGTACGCGCGATGCGATGGCTGTGCCGCACTATGACGTGAAACCCACACCCACCGGCGTTCTGGCGACCGGCTGCAAAGCCGTGCAACCGCGCTCGTCAGTGCATGCTACGGGCCATGCGATGGTTGAGTACACCTACGAAGTCGTCAGCCCCTACGCCGCAGTGCTGACCAAAGTACCTGAGGCGGGCACGACTGCGTTGGCTGACTTGCGCGAATCGATTGCTCTTTTTGTATGCCCCGTCACACCCGAGACAAGCAGGGTGTGGATACGCATGGCCATGAACGATTTTGAGTCGCCTGATGAAAAGCTGATTGATTTTCAAAACACAATTTTTGGCCAGGACCAGCCGATTCTTGAAGCACAACGACCCAAGCGTTTGCCTTTGCAGGCAGGGGCAGAGCAGCATTGTGCGGCTGACCGGATGTCAGTGGCTTATCGGCGGTTTTTAATGGAAACAGGCATTACTTTTGGAGTCACTTTATGAACGCTGTCAAGCCGATTCCCCCTGACCGCTTGCACAACCTGCTGCGCGCCATGCCCAAGGCCGAGCTGCATATTCACATTGAGGGCTCGCTGGAGCCTGAACTGATTTTTGCACTGGCCGAGCGTAACAAAATCACCATTCCCTACAGCAGCGTTGAAGAGCTTCGTCAAGCCTATGCCTTTACCAACCTGCAAAGCTTTCTGGACATCTACTACGCTGGCGCCAGCGTGCTGATCACCGAGCAGGACTTTTACGACATGGCGCGCGCCTACTTTGCCCGTGCGGCTGCTGACAACGTGGTGCATGCAGAACTGTTTTTTGACCCGCAAACCCACACGGCTCGCGGCGTGAGCATCGACGTGCTCATCAATGGCCTGTACCGCGCCTGCAGGGACGCAGAAAGCGAGATGGGCATCAGCGCATCTCTCATCATGTGCTTTTTGCGGCATTTGAGTGAAGAAGAAGCCTTTGAAACGCTCGAACAGGCGTTGCCGCATCGCGCCAAAATCATCGGCATTGGCCTTGATTCAGGCGAAGTGGGCAACCCGCCTGAAAAGTTTGCCCGCGTGTTTGCGCGCTGCCGTGCGCTGGGTTTTCATCTGGTCGCCCATGCGGGTGAAGAAGGCCCGCCTGCTTATGTATGGACAGCACTGGATGTGCTGAAAGTCGAGCGCATTGACCACGGTGTGCAGTCCAGCAAAGACGCCGCGCTGATGCAGCGCCTGGCCAAAGACCGCATTGCACTCACGGTCTGCCCGCTGTCCAACCTCAAGCTCTGTGTTTTTCCTGACCTGGCCAGCCACAACCTGAAGCATTTGCTGGACGCAGGTATTGCGGCAACGGTCAACTCAGACGACCCGGCCTACTTTGGAGGTTACATGAATGACAACTTCACCCAGACTTTTGCCGCCACGGGCTTGCAGGCTCAGCACGCCTACACTTTGGCGCGTAACAGCTTTGAGGCCAGCTTTATCGATGCGTCGGCCAAACATCGACTCATTGACAAACTCGGTGCGACTTTCGAGGCTTTTAGTTGAGCCGCTAAAATTAACGGTCATGCTTGCTGGCCCGGCACGCATGGCAAATTCATTTTCCGGGCTCATGTCGAGGACTACCATGTATAAAAACCTCACGACCCAGCTGTTGCTGCTGCGTGTCTTATGAGTTATCAAGTCAAAGAAATTTTTTACACACTGCAAGGCGAAGGTGCCAATGCGGGCAGGCCTGCGGTGTTTTGCCGTTTCGCAGGCTGTAATTTATGGTCAGGCCGTGAGCAAGACCGCGCCAGCGCCGTGTGTCAGTTTTGCGATACCGACTTTGTGGGCGGAGACGGGAATTGGGGCACGCTGGGCGGCAAGTTTGCAGATGCAGACTCGCTGGCCAGTCAAATTGCAGCGCAATGGCCAAATGCAGACCACACCAACCGGTTTGTCGTGATGACCGGCGGTGAGCCTTTGCTGCAGGTTGACACAGCTTTGATTGACGCACTGCACGCGAGCGGTTTTGAAATCGCGGTCGAGACCAACGGCACCATCGCCGCACCTGTGGGCATTGACTGGATTTGCGTCAGCCCAAAAGCTGGTGCACCCTGGGTGCAGCGCGAAGGCCATGAACTCAAACTCGTGTGGCCCCAATCCAGCTTTGATCTTGATGAACTTGAAGCCGCCAGCTTCACACACCGCTATTTGCAGCCGATGGACAACGTCCTGAAAGCAGCCAACACAACCGACTGCATTGCCCTGTGCCTGCAGCGCCCAGCGTGGCGGCTTAGTCTGCAAACCCACAAAATGACAGGCATACGTTAAAGCACATGATGAACTATCAAATAAGCCAAACCTTCTTCTTCGACGCCGCCCACACCTTAAAGCGCGAAATAGAAGCCGACAGCAGCCGCATTCACGGCCACACCTATAACGCTGAAATTACCCTGTCAGGCCAGCCCGACCCAGCCACCGGCATGGTGCTTGACCTGGGCCGCGTGCGCTCAGCCATCGATGTACTTCGGCCCCAGCTTGACCATCGCATGCTCGACGATGTCCCCGGCCTGGGCGCTGCCACTCTTGAAAACCTGTGTGCCTTTATCTGGCGGGCGCTGGCCCCTAGCTTGCCTGGCCTGGCGGTGGTGCGTGTTTGGCGTGAAGGCATGGGTGACAGCTGCACCCTGACAGCATCATGAGAGCCTACCGGGCCTCGCTGCTTTACTTTAACGACCGTGAGGCTGTGTTTGAGCAGGACGGCCTGCTGGTGGTCGGCGCCAATGGTCAAGGCCGCGATGTCGTACAAGCCATCGGCAGCTTTCAACGCTTGCGACACGACTACCCAGGCCTGAATGTCGAACACCACCCTGGCCGCATCATCGCCCCCGGTTTTGTCGACATGCACATCCACTACCCGCAAACGGACGTGATTGCATCACCCGCTGACGGCTTGCTGCCATGGCTTGAAAACTATACTTTCCCGGAAGAAAAAAACTTTGTATCGCCCGAATACTGTGCGCAAGCGGCTCAGTTTTTCATAGCGGAATTGATGCGCAATGGTGTCACCACAGCACTCACCTTTGCCACATCGCATGTGGCATCTGTCAACGCCCTGTTTTCTGAGGCGCAAAAGCACAGCCTGCGGCTGATCACAGGCAAGTGCCTGATGGACCAGAACGCGCCTGACGGCCTGCGCGATGAAACCGGGCAAAGCCTGATCGACACCGAAACCCTGATCAAACAATGGCATGGCGTTGATCGCCTGGGTTACGCCATCACGCCGCGTTTTATTCCCACCTGTAGCGCAGCCCAATTAAGCGGCGCGGGTGAGCTGGCTGCCAAATACCCAGACGTGTGGGTTCAGTCCCACGTGGCTGAAAACATTGACGAAATCGCCTCGGTCAAGAGCCTTTACCCAGACGCCCGCAGCTACCTCAGTGTTTACGACCAGTACGGCCTGCTTCGCCCAAGAGCCGTCTACGCTCACTGCATTCACATCGACAACGAAGACCGGGCGATGATGCGTTCTACAGGCACAGCCGCCGCCATTTGCCCCACCAGCAACCTGTTTTTGGGCAGTGGCTTTTTTGACCATGCCAAAGCCGAAGAGGCCGGGTTTTTACACGGCCTGGCCAGCGACGTGGGCGGCGGCACATCGTTCAGCCCGTTTCACACCATGCTGGCGGCCTATTACGTGGGCCGAGAAGGTCAAACCAAGCCCGGCTTGTCACTCACCCCCCGGCAGCTCTGGTGGCAACACACCGCAGGTGCCGCCCAGGCGCTGGGTCTCGATGGCGTGGTCGGCAACCTGCTGCCTGGCTGCGAGGCTGATTTCGTTGTCCTCAACCCGCAAGCCACACCTCTGCTGGCACGTAAAACGAGCCGCACTGACAGCCTTGACGAGTTGCTGTTCGCACTGATTGCGCTGGGTGACGATCGCTTGATTGAAAAAACCGTGGTTTCGCAGGTTGCAGGCTCTTAAAACCCGTTTTCAGGCATCAAATTTTCTTTTTATTCAATAAATACGGGTGTAAGCAGCTCCTGAAAAAGTAGCAAACGAATCGGTCTCAGGCGGCTGTCTGCCTGCCTACAATTGAATGACATCAAGGAAACCCAGCAATGAGCATCAAAAGCGACAAATGGATACGCCGCATGGCAGAAACGACCGGCATGATCGAGCCGTTTGAGCCCGGCCAGATTCGGCAAGCCGACGGCAAAAAAATCATCAGCTATGGCACGTCAAGCTACGGTTACGACATTCGCTGTGCGCCTGAATTTAAAGTGTTTACCAATATCCACAGCACGGTGGTTGACCCGAAGAATTTTGACGAAAAAAGCTTTGTAGACTTTCATGGCGACAGCTGCATCATCCCGCCCAACAGTTTTGCGCTGGCTCGCACGCTGGAGTACTTTCGCATCCCGCGCAATGTGCTCACCATTTGCCTGGGTAAAAGCACCTACGCCCGATGCGGCATCATCGTCAACGTGACCCCATTTGAGCCCGAATGGGAGGGTTATGTGACGCTGGAATTCTCCAACACCACGCCGCTGCCTGCCAAAATTTACGCAGGCGAAGGCTGCGCCCAAGTGCTGTTTTTTGAGAGTGACAAGGACGACGTGTGTGAGGTGTCGTACAAAGACCGTGGCGGTAAATACCAGGGGCAGGTTGGGGTGACTTTACCGAAGGCCTGACAAGCCAACGCTCATCAAAATTCTGCTAATCTTTGTTTTTTTCAACTGCAACTCAAAGGCGCATCATGATCAAACCAATCCCTACCACCAGTGCGCAGGAACAACTGGTCAGTGACATCAAGTCGGTGATTTCTGAAGCTGAGGAAATGCTGGGCGCGACTGCTGACCAGGCGGGCGAGAAGATGACCAATCTGCGGGAGCGCATCAAAGTGCGACTGGCAGATGCCAAAGTCAGGCTGGTCCACGCAGAAGAGGTGTTGCTGGCCAAAACCAAAGCCACAGCCCAGGCAGCAGACGCGTTTGTGCATGAGTCCCCCTGGACAGCGGTGGGTATTGCTGCAGGCGTGGGCCTGCTGGTGGGTATGCTGATTTCCCGGCGCTGACACGCTGGATCGGCTCCAAGTCTTGCCAACATGCTGAGCTCTCTTAAAAACCTGTCTGTCACGCTCCTGGCGATCGCGCAAACGCGGCTTGGCCTGCTGGGCAATGAGCTGCAGGCTCAAAAAATCCTGCTGGTTCAGTTACTCGGCCTGTTGCTGGCCCTGACGTTTTGTGCCGGTTTGGCGATTTTATTGGGGCTGGGCCTGGTGGTTTCTGTTTGGTGGGAGCAACGGGTGCTGGTGCTGGGCCTGTCGGCGGTCATCTTTGTCGCGCTTGCACTTTTCTGCTTCCTGCGGCTGCAAAGCCTGTTGAACCCGGCTGAGACCGCGTTTGATGCCAGCCTGGCCGCACTCAAAGACGACATGGCAATGCTGCGAGCCGCAACGCAAAACAGCCAACCACCTGCAGACCAAAAGCAGACGGGTTCAGCGGGTGAATAAGCAGTTGTTGGCACTTCACCTGGAGCGCGGGCGCTTGCAAGAGCGCATCGCGCAACAGCGCGTAGCCCTTTGCCACGAACTTTTACCGCTTGTCAATGCAGCGACGGCTGCCAGTCGCGTCATGGCCGCTGGACAACAAGCTGCTGGCTTTGTGAAAAGTAACCCTTTGCTCATACTGGCGGGGCTGCTCACAGCCTTTGTGCTGCGGCCCAGGGGTGTGTGGCGATTGACCAAAACCGGTTTGGTGATTTGGCGCGGCGGGCGCGCCCTGCTGGCATTGCTGCCCGCGCCTGTTCTTTTATCGCTGTATCAAATGATGACGCAGCGTTTTACCAACAAGTAAAGGAGCGACGTTATGGATGAAGATTCACGATGCTGCGGCAGTGGTACCTGTCTCATCAATGCCGAAGGGCTTTGCTGGTGCGGCCAGCGCTGGGACGGCACGCAAATGTGCTCGCCGCCAGCTGAAGCTGGTAGGCAGAGCCACGAAAGCCCTGCCGCGAAACCGCAGGTTGCAGGTCTGCCTGACTGAACAGCGCCCTTGCGGCAGGTGTGTCTACATCGGATTCATCCTACAAACACATTCGGCGACCACTGAATCTTTTTAAAACATGCGTCGCTAGTGTAGTGTTTCACTCTGTTTGAACTATTTTGAGTTTGGCCTTGGCGCGTATGACTTTTTCCAGAATGTCACGAGCACTTGCAGTCCAGATGAAGGGCTTGGGATTCTCGTTGTGAGCCAGG
>JBILXX010000143.1:0-4988 GCA_044378095.1 Polaromonas sp. | reverse complement strand
ACTCGCCTCGGTGCTCCTGCACCATACGTACTGCGCGTTCCCGGACTTCGGGGGAAAACTTGTTTGACTTGTTCATGACTCAATCCTCTCAGAGATTTGAGCCTCCTCAAAATACGGGGCGATTCAAACCAATCAACTAAAAGAAGCGACCTTAAAGAAAGAGCAAGCACTACTAGAAACTGATCCCGTAAAGCGAGCGGAATTAATCAAACAAGCTAATGATGCAGAAAGCGTGTGGGGCGAAGGCAAACCAGGACGGGCAGCGCTACATGGCATCGTGGGTGCATTGACTGGAGGCCTAGGCGGTGCAATCGGCTCAACAGCCGCATCGATGGGCATGCCCATTTTGTCCGCGCAAATTGATGAACTTCCTATTTCTGAAAGCGCAAAACAAGCGCTTAATCAAATAGCTGTTCTAGCCCTTTTATCAAGCAACGCCAGCGCTGCTGCCGCTGGTCTAAATACAGATGCAAACAACCGGGCGGCGCACGCTAAAGAAACCGCCCTCATCAAAGCAAAAAGTGCCGAGTTTGCCGCAAAGCTGAGGGATCGTGGCTACGATGTCACACCAGAAAAAGCGCAGTCCATACTGTCAGAAATTGTGGATAACCGCATTGACTACACTGCTGCCAAAAAATCAGATGTTGAAACTGGTAACGATGCCATCAAAGCAGAAGCGCAAAAGTATCTCAATCAGATTGGTAAAGCTGAGGGTACTTTCAAGGACGAATCAGGCGTGGAGCGACAGTACTTTAGTAACCGTGATGTTCAGGGTAATTTCAACGAAAAAGATTTTTACAATCCGGCTCTTTTTTCAACGATCAAAAAAGCAGAAGAAGGCAAGTTCACTGGCACGATAAGCGCCGGCGCTTATCTTGGATTGGGTGGTGAAATTGAGCTGAAGTTTGAACAGGGGCAAGTCACTGAAGTCAAAGGTGTGCTGGGCGCGGGTATTGGTGCTAAGACACTTGCAATACCCAAGCAGTCACTTAATGATTCAGGGGTTGGGTATAAGGCAGAAATACCTGCATTCCTATCCTCTGGTGACATCCAGCCCGGCGAATCACGGATAGGATTTACTGCTGGTGGCGCTATACGTGGTGGGCCAGCTCAAGTTGGTGTTGGCGCAAGCCTTGGTGCCGCAAATAATCCTCATTCTGGGCTGGCCAGTGGCTACTATGAACTTAAGCCCGAACTAGCGCTCGTGCCCACGATCATCGGTTTTGGTGCAGAAGTCAAAATGGGCATTGAATTTACATACAAACTAATGCCGGACAAGCTGACCCCGGCACCACGAATCATAGGAGTCCAATGATGTGGTCGCAAAAAAACATTCCTAAGTCTTTAGAAGCAATTGCTGAACTGCAAGCCGCGCACAAAAAGTTTTATCTGTACTTTTTGGGCGGGATTTTTCTGGTTTTGTTGACTGTGCTCATTGATTTGATCTTCGACATCCGACCCGCTAATCCAGGCGCACGTGGTGGTAAGTTGGCGCAATGGTGGGATTACCCGATTGGCTTAGTATTTTTTTATTGCATTGTTCGCTGTATTCACATCGGATTCACATCTTTTGTTTGCCCTAATTGCGGTGCAACGCCGCGTGAAGAAAGCAGCGGTTACGGTGCGGGCATCTCATTCAATCCTAAGCGTTGTGTGCGCTGCGACTATCCGCTATCAGTTGAAGAAATGCAGAAGGATTTGACTTTGGAAAAACAAGAAGCGGAAGGAAGGGCGCGCGTGCTGGCGGCAAGGGTGGCGAGAGAGTTACCCAAATAACTCACATACGTAATGATTGGCTTGGAACTATTCCGCCTTTGAACAGCGATCCCTATCCAAAAATTTGCGATTGCCATGAACACCCAATCCCACCGCCTGATCTTCAACCCAACCCGTGGCTGCATGATGGCGGTGGCCGAAACCGCCAGCAGCGCGAGTAACACCCCATCAGCCACATCGAAAGCTCGCAGCAGGTCATCAAAAAATGCTCCAAATCGGCTAAAAGTGATGGATTTGCCCTATCAAAAGCGCCGCCAGCCCAATTGATGCGGGCGCAAGCAGCTCCCACGGACACCAGGGTCAGGTCTTTCAATATAAGATCATTTCAATATGAAATAAGCCACCAGCCAAATGAATACATGCGCAAGCAGCTATAAATTAAATAGTAATAAACTTCATTGCAGATGAACAAAAGCACCTACCGCCTAATTTTCAATGCGACCAGAGGCTGCACGATGGCGGTATTAGAAACAGCCGGAGCAGACGGAAATTTGAAGGCTATTAAACCGGTGTCTGAAGTCGAATTGGCTGCCAGATACCGGTCATTGGCGTAAGTCAGCTCATGGCCCAAAGCAGACTATCAGCCGTCGGCAGCTCATAGTGCAACGTCGAAGCCCAAGCGTTACATACAGGATTTTTGCCGCACCGAGTACCACCTGGCCACACCCTCCTTAGCCGCGCTGGCACGCACCGAGCACATCTACAAAGACCAGCGCTTTTCAGACCATGCGCCGATGACGGTGGATTACGAGCTGGCGCTTTAACGACGGCAAGCGCTGCCAGCCAAACCAGCGCCATGTGTGCGCTGTCTGTTGCCATCAACGGCTCTTTGACTGACAAAGGCGTGCGGCTCAGGCTTGTATGTCCCGTTCTCAGACGCGTCTATGGTCAATGAAATGACTTGCTCAAGTCAATCTGGCTAACCCCAGCTTCAACCCACTTGGCGACACATGGGTCTCGCCTGCAACCCAAGGACACGACATGAAAATTTTGATGGTTCTCACCTCTCACGACCAGCTCGGCAATACCGGCAAAAAAACTGGTTTTTGGCTCGAGGAATTTGTGGCCCCGTACTATGTTTTCAAGGATGCGGGCGCTGACGTCACCTTGGTCTCACCCAAGGGCGGTCAACCGCCGCTGGATCCGGCCAGCGATGCGCCTGATGCGCAAACAGACGCCATGCGCAGATTCAAGTCAGACACTGCTGCGCAGGCCGTTCTCGCCCACACTGGCAAACTCGCCGCTGTGTCTGGCAAAAACTTTGATGCTGTTTTTTTCCCCGGCGGACATGGCCCTTTGTGGGATCTGGCGCAAGACGAGGATTCCATCAAACTGATTGAATCCATGGCGGCCGACGGCAAAACAGTGGCCGCTGTATGCCACGCGCCCGGCGTGCTGCGGCTTGCCAAGGCCACTGATGGTTCGCCGCTGGTCAAAGGCAAAAAGGTCACAGGCTTTACCAACAGCGAAGAAGCCGCGGTTCAGCTGACCGACATCGTGCCCTTTCTGGTGGAGGACATGCTGGTTAAAAACGGTGGCCTGTACAGCAAGGGGGACGACTGGAAGCCCCACGTCGTGGTAGACGGCAAGCTGATCACCGGGCAAAACCCGGCCTCGTCCGAAGCAGCAGCACACGCTGTGCTGAGTCAGTTAAAAAGCGGTTAACAGTGCCTGCCTGCGGGCGACCCTGCACACTGCTTTATTCATTTCTATAGGTTTTTATGGCATACAAAAGCACCAACCCCTTCACTGGCAAAATTGAAAAAACATTTGACGAGCTCAGCCCGGCGTTGCTGGAAGAAAAACTTCAGCGCGCCGACAACTGCTTTAAAACCGACTGGCGTCATCGCAGCTTTGCAAACCGCGTCGTTGTGCTGAAACGGGCCGCCGCCCTGATACGGGAGCGTTCGCAACCACTGGCTGAACTCATTACAAGAGAGATGGGCAAACTGATAGCCCAAAGCCTGGGCGAAGTGAGCCTGAGCGCCTCGATCATTGACTACTACGCAGACCACGCAGAGCAATTCTTGGTGCCCGAAAAGCTGGCGACCGCAAAAGGCGAGGCCATGGTTGAAAGCAGCCCGATTGGTGTGCTGTTTGGCGTTGAGCCCTGGAACTACCCCTACTACCAGATCGCCCGGTTCGCTGCACCCAACCTGATGGCGGGCAACGTGGTGATGCTCAAGCACGCGTCCAGCGTGCCGCAGTGTGCGCTGGCATTTGAGCAGCTGTTGCACGACGCTGGTGCTCCCGAGGGGGCCTACACCAACCTTTTTGCTTCCAAAGAACAGGTCGCGCAGGTCATTGAAGACCCGCGCATTCGGGCTGTTGCCCTGACCGGCAGTGAAGCCGCAGGCGCCATCGTGGCAGCGCTGGCTGGCAAGCACCTGAAAAAATCCACCCTGGAGCTGGGCGGTAGCGATGCTTTCATCGTGCTCGAGGATGCCGACCTGGACAAGGCCCTCAAACACGCCATCAGCGGCCGCATGGGCAACGCCGGACAGGCTTGTACGGCGTCCAAACGCTTCATCGTGGCAGAAGCCCTGGCGAGCAGTTTTCTGGAGAAATTTCAGGTGGCGCTTGGCCAGTTTGTGCCAGGCGACCCGATGGACACAGCCACCACACTGGCACCGTTGTCGTCGGCTCAGGCGCTCGAAAACTTGCTCAAGCAGGTTGACAGCGCGGTCAAGCATGGCGCACGTGTGGTCATGGGCGGCAAACGGATCAATGGCCTGGCAGGCAACTTCATGCAGCCCACCATCCTGACCGACATCAGCGCCGACAACCCGGCTTTCAAAGAAGAGTTTTTTGGGCCGGTGGCGCTGTTTTTTCGGGTCAGCAGTGAAGCTGCCGCCGTGGCGTTGGCCAATGACTCGCCTTTTGGTCTGGGGGGGTCGGTTTTTACGCAGGACATCGAGCGTGGCAAGCGGGTCGCGCGCAGCATTGACACCGGCATGATGTTCATCAACTCGGCAGCGGTGTCGTCACCCGAGCTGCCGTTTGGCGGCGTTAAAAATTCAGGCTATGGCCGCGAGTTGTCGGGCGCGGGGATTCAGGAGTTTGTGAATAAAAAGTTGATCCGAATCAGCTAGTGTAGTGTTTCACTCTGTTTGAACTATTTTGAGTTTGGCCTTGGCGCGTATGACTTTTTCCAGAATGTCACGAGCACTTGCAGTCCAGATGAAGGGCTTGGGATTCTCGTTGTGAGCCAG
>JBILXX010000142.1:0-5051 GCA_044378095.1 Polaromonas sp. | reverse complement strand
CGCGCGATGGCTGCAAAGCCGCTTCGGGCTACGCCCTACGCAGCTTTGCAGTCATCGCAAACAAAATAGAAAAAGCGGACAATCTATTTGCTCTAAAACCGGACAGTTCTATTTACTGCTGACAGTTGCTGGTGCAAGTCCCGCGCGTGATCGTTCAACCATCCTCGTCCAGACCATGGCTCTTTCTTTGGCGCGGCGGGGCACGTCAAAAAGTGGCGACTGCGAAACATGTAGTTGCATACGCTCCCGTAATGCTTGGAGTGCAGTCGGGTTTTGCGCCAGATGCAATGCATGTGCAAACATGGCTTCTCGACACTCAAAAATACAGTCGCTCAAGCCCGCCGCATCAAGGATGCTGCCACCCATGCGAGAAGCTGTTGTGCTGCCTATGGCAGTGATGGCGGGTACACCTGCACGCAAGGCCTGTATCAGGCTTGGTGCATCGCAGTTACCCGGCATATCCAGATAAAGATCGGCCAATGGCAGCAGAGAAAGCTCGTTGCTATCGGCTTTTGCAAAAATGATTCTCTGTGCCTGTATGCCTGCAAGCATGGCCTCTCGCCACAAGTTGGCTTGAGCGTTGGCTGAACAACTCGACAGCCACAGTAAGGCATTTGGCTCAAGTTGCAGCAAATGCATCCAGCTTGCAAATGTTGTCGGTCTGATTTTTGCGCTTGGCCCAAAAACACAATAGACAAATGAATCTGGTGGCAACCCGGCAGATTGGCGTGAAAGGTTGCTGTCCGCTGCTTTGAAGGTCTCCGGCGCAGACCAGCAGGTTTGCGGGAATAGGGCAAGCGCACTGCCGGTCTGGATGAAACTGTTTGAGCCCTCAATGATGGGGTCAGACAAGGCGTAGTCGTACGTTCCTGCCGGGGACTGTTCTTGCCTGGCGGTGGGTAACGCTTGTACTTGTATTGGCGCAACCCGGTAATACGCGATGCCAGGGCGATGCCAACGGGTATGAAGGGTCATGTCCAGCAAGATATCAAGCCTGTCCAGGCGAATACGCCAGACGGCTTCATCGTCCGTGAAGTGGCCAATTTCAACCACGTTGTGCGCTGAAAGGGGCGCCGACAAGGCGACTTGTGGTTGGGGCGTCGGTGAGTAGACGTGAAATCTAAACCTGGCTCTGTCGTAGTGCGACAGTTCCGCCGCCAGTGCTTCGGTGGCTGGCGTGTCGCGCAGGCTGATGGCAGCAATGCCGATGTGAATGCAGTCTGCTGGCTCGTTAGCCCGGCGATGGACAGCAAAAGGTGGGGGCGCTTTGGCGTTGCTGGTCATACCAACGTTGGGGCTCGACGAAAAGCCTTGATGCAGGTTTTCTTGACCAACTATTGAGAACAGTCGCGGGTAATCGCGCCAGTCACATTCGTGCATGGCATCTTGCGCCTGACGGTAAAAAAGGTCTTTCAAATCAGCTGCACCGCCCCGTTGTAAAAATAGAGTCAGCTCGCTCAGGGCTTGTGGGTTGAGCTGATTCATGACCCGATGTGCAGCATCAAACTCTGCGTTCAAAGCCAGTGCCACGACCTGCCGGATGGCGACCTGCGGATGGCTTTTAATTGGCTCCGGCAGCACCTGCCATTGCTCTAATGCCGCAGATGGCCGGCGGGCGCCAAGCAAATAATCCACCAGATTGGCGTGGGCGGTTTCATCGTTGGGTGAGCACCTTGCACTTTGGCGGGCAAAGCCAATGGCATCAAGCCAGCGTTGCTCTCGCGCAGCCAGCAAGCCCAAATGCGTCAAGGCGGCGCTATGGTGAGGTTCCAGTTCAATGGCTTGCTGAAAATATGACGCTGCTGCTTTTTCCTGGCCGCAGCTCAAAGCCGCAACGCCAAGATTGGCGCAGCCATCGGCATCGATCAGCAGCTGGCTTTCAATGCTTTGCAGCAAGGTGAAAGCAGATCGCGGCCTAGACAGTTCAAACAGTAACGCGGCGCATGCCGACACCGCTTGAGGTTTTTGCGGATGGAGCGCCAACGCAGACTCAAAAGCAGTCAGCGCTTTGACAGGATCTCCGGCCGTGTGCGCAGCCATGCCCCGTGCCATCAAATCATCAAAAGTCACTTTGGGATTGTCTGCTTGAGGTGAGTCAAAGGGCATGCTGGAATTATGTGACAGACTAAGGTCTTGTTCATTCTCGAAAATAGATTCACCAAAGCCTCATGACGACAGCCAGTGAATCAACCGTGTGGCACATGGTTGGCTATTTTGACGACCCGTTTTCTGGTGCAGCCCTGGAACTGCTGGCCATTGCTGATTTGCTGTCCCGGCATCGCCAAGTAGAGCTTTGGTCGGTTGTTGCGCCACACAGCAGCTTTGCGTGTCGCGGCATCAAGCAGATACAGCCATTTACGCGCCAGTTCCCGCATGCTGGTGTGTTGGTGTGGGGTGGTGTGCATGTGCCGCCTGCGGTGTGGCTGAAGTACACACACTTTGAACGCATTATTTTGCAGTGCAACCTGGCCAGTTTTGAACGTTTTTTTGCGCTTATTGAAGTGATGCGGGATACTGCCAAAATCGAACCTGAACTTGTATTTGTTTCAAAGGCCTTGCAACTTACGGCTGGTTTACCCGGCAGGGTGGTTTACAGCCCGATCAATATTGAACCGTTTTTGCAGGCTGGAAAAAACAGGCAGATGACTGATCGCCCGTTGACCATCGGTAGAGCCAGCCGTGATGCGCCCGACAAGCACCACCCGCAGGACGCCATGCTCTACCGCATGCTGGCGGCAAAAGGCTGGCGCGTGCGCATCATGGGCGGCATATGCCTGTCGGCGCAGCTTGAAGGGGTAGAGGGTGTTGAACTGCTACCCGCAGGAGCTGAAGACATCGTCGACTTTTACCAATCGCTGGATATCTTTTTTTACCGCACCGGGACGACGGTCGAAGCTTATGGCCGAGTCGTGACCGAGGCAATGGCGTCAGGTTTGCCAGTAGTGGCGGGCAACATCGGTGGTTATGCAGAGCTTGTGATGGCGAGTAAGTGTGGATTTTTGATTGCCACTCAAGAAGAGGCTTGGGATGCGCTGGAGCACTTGGCTGGCAACACACAGATACGAAAGTCAATGGCGACTGCTGCAATGTTGCAAGCTGAACGCTCACATGGTCACGATGCGCAAAAAATGATGATCGACGTCTATCTTGGCGAAAAAATGCTTACTTCTGGAATACCAAAGAGCCTGTGATCTTGCCGGACCCCGGGTTTTGGGCATAAGTCAAACCTGCAAATGCGGCATTAGAGCCAATGAACATGCCCGTGATCAAACCACTTGTACCTGTAAATGACGGCGTGGAACCATTTGCATTTTCAGTGAAATTACCAAACGATGTGTTGACACCTACGCTTATTGAATAACCAGCTGAAAAGCTGACACTAAAAGTAGCACCGTTTAGCGTGCCAACGACACCGTTTTGAGTCGGTGCTGTTGAACCCACCAAGTTGTAGTTAAATGAACCGCTTAACGGGGTGAGATCGGACTGCGGTGTAGGCCTGCCGGCAACGTAATGAACCTGATCCAGCAAGACGGAGCCAAAGTATTCTTTTGTACCCTTGGTCCACATGCCCCAACCGATAAAGTTCGCATCCGTCACATTACCGATTGATTTGAAACTGCTCAGCGGTGCAGCCGTGCCTGTTTCAGACCACTTGGGTGTGCCAAAGCTGGTGTCGGTAAATTGGGTCAGCTTGTTGTCGCTAAAGACGGTCGTCGCGCCGGTTGCTGTTCTGAGAACCGGGGTATTGAATGACGAGTCGCTGCCAACGGCTGACACCTGAATGTCGGTAAAAGTACGGACTACTGGTGGTTTGACCGTCTCGGATGCAGGTCGTGTGAGCAGTGAGCCTCCATCTGAAGTGGTCTGGTTGCCCACCGTCACCACCTCTTGCGCTGGCCCTGGCGTTGGCACACTGGCCCTGTTGACTGTACGTACCGGTGGCTCGGTGCTGCTGTTAACCCTGACAGACTCGCCAGCCACCACCCCGACGCACGTGCCGCCACTGCAAACTTCAATCGCATCTTTTTCAGCAGTCACACCCAGGCTTCCGTCCGGGTTATAGCCCGCGCTAAAACCCGAGCCGCGAATGCCGATGGTGGCTGTGGTCGTGGTGACCTTGTAATTGGCACGGTTTCGCTTGCCAATTAGCCCGGTGATGGCACGCATGCTTCCGCGCAGCAAGTCCACCAGAAAGCGGTCTTCTTTAGGGTCTGCCTTGTCGACGTAGCTGGCAATTTTGAATTCGGTGTTGGGCTGTAGCGATATCAAGCCACCATCAGTAAATTTGACCTGCGCCCGGCCATTAACGCCGGTCAAGATAGCCTGCCCGCTGTCAATGTCCCGGCCCTTGAGCAAGACATCGGTTTTGCCATCAGCGCCGCGCACATTCACCTCGCCAGCGATGAACTGGGCAACACCCGCAGATGCATGGGCTTGTAGGGGGTAGATGCTGGCTAACGCCAGGACAAGCAGCGTGCGCTGAAGGTTCGTTGAGTTGGTCATATTGATGCCCGGTAAAAATCAGAAAATCAAAAGTCTTTACGCAGCGTCACGCTAAATGCCGAGCGCCGAAAGTCTGAAATGGCCACATTCGATTTGACAGACGTGTACGACACCTGTGGTGTAACTTTCCAGGACTTTGCGGGAACCCAGTTCAAGCCCAGGTTCAGGTTGTACTGGTTGTCTTGACGTGTCACCAAAAACAGGGGATCAGGCCCGCCATATTTGCGGTTTTCATAACTCAAAGCGGCAAACCCCGAAACAAACTCAGACAGCGACAACTGGGAACCTGTCCGCAGGCCATAAAGTCTGTGTCCCAGACGGGGCAACGCTCGGTCTTTCTGTTTTTCCTCGCCCACATAAGCACCGCCGAACAGCAGCAAACCACTGCGGAAGTTGTGTGCATAGGAAGTACCCAAAACAATAGAGGGACTTGCAGAATTAAAAATCAGCAAACACCCAAACTCGCTTAGCGCTTAAATTTTAAGCACTTTTAGCTTGGCTTGGCACTGGCTCAGGGTTAGCGCATCAATTCCCCCTCGCTTCTCGCA
>JBILXX010000074.1:0-18459 GCA_044378095.1 Polaromonas sp. | reverse complement strand
GTTTGTCCTGGCTCACAACGAGAATCCCAAGCCCTTCATCTGGACTGCAAGTGCTCGTGACATTCTGGAAAAAGTCATACGCGCCAAGGCCAAACTCAAAATAGTTCAAACAGAGTGAAACACTACAATAGCTGCATGGACTCGACGCACTCCAGCACCGTTGCTTTCGTCAGCTCGTGTCGGCTGTGCAGCGGCAACTCAGGCGCTTTGACCCGCGCATCGTTGACGCAGTTTTCAAGCCGCTGTTGTATGGCGTGAAACATCTCATCCCAGTCGTCGGTGCAAATACTGGAACCCCCGGTCTGCAAGTTTGCATCTGGCCCAGGGTTGGGCTCAGGGTCCGGCTCAGGAGCGGGTATCGGTCGATGCATGTTTTGGGCTAACCCTTTGCTGCGAAACAAACCAAGCACTGATTGCGCAGCATGGGCCACATGCGGCATCGGGGTATTGGCCAGTCGAATCATGGCAATTTTCTCCTTAGAGCTTATTGACTTGAGGAGGCTCTATTGAAAAGGCAGGCTCCGCAGCTGTCTGTGCGGTAACGCACACAGTACACCCTGTAACTCTTTTCATCAGGGCAATCGTAGGTCAAAAAACACAAGCTATTATTTTAATAGCTGCCAGCGCCCGTATTTATTGAGTTAAAAGCCTATATGATGCCTAAATGATGCTTAAACAGAATCTAAAGCCAGCTTTTTAAGGCTTTTCCCAGAATTCAGCCAGCTGCTCATGTGCGGGGGTGGAAGCCTCTGTGGTTTCGGCCTCCAGAGATCGAACCAGCGGTGCATCTTCGCTGGCAGTCGTCAAAGAATGCGCATCAGCGTCTGCCAGAAACGCCATGGACCAGTCCCCGTACTCTCGCGCACCGACGGGTTGCCGGCTGACTTCCACGATCTGTTCGTGCAAACTCGATTTTTTGATGAGGTCAAATATCTTGAGGACACCCGTTTCAGGACCTTCCAAATACTGCATGAACTTGCCGTCGGTAAACAGTAACAAGCCCGTGACCTGCTCTTGAAGATTTCTCGTCCTCGCTCGGTCAAGGATGTGTTCAAGATCGGTTTTTGACAGCGTCCGACTGGCGGTTGACGTGTAAACCAAGGAATAAAGAGAGGACGGTTCGACGGCTGTCATGGACATATGCAATCCTTGGATGCAGGGGTTTGATGGTTAAGAGGCAACATTGGACTATAGGCACAAAAAGGAAGGTTGCAACACTACAACAACTCAGCGTAGGTTTTTTGATCAGCCGCATAGCAGCCGCAGGCGGCGCGCTCCAGCCCTTTGCGGTTCAGTACTGTCAACTTGCCTCGGCTGTAGGCAATCAGCCCGCTTTTTTGCATCGCACCGGCCGCCACAGTGATGCCGACACGGCGCACGCCCAGCATATAGGCCAAAAACTCCTGCGTCACGTCAAAGCTGCTGGCCTTGGATCTGTCCTGGCTCATCAGCAGCCAGCGTGCCAGGCGCGGGCCGATTTGGTGAAACCGCGTACAGGCGGTTGACTCGGCCAGTTGCGACATCAACACGTACAAATAGCGGTGCAACTCACTTTGCAGGGCTGGGCTGGCGGCCAGTTCAGCTTTGAATGCTTTGGTACCAATGCGCAAAGCGGTGCCCGCGCCCTGCACCAGCGCGTGCAGCGGCGCGGTGGCCACACCGAGGGCCAGTTGCACGCCCAGCATGCCTTCACGGCCCACCATGCCGACTTCAACACCAGGGCTGCCTTTGACGACTGCAATCAGCGAGATAAAACCTGCTGTGGGAAAGTACACGTACTTGGTGGGTTTGCCAGGGTCGCTCAGCACCTCGGGCAGCGGCAATTCAACAAGTTCGCAGGCGGCGATAAAGCGCAGGCGGTCTTTCTTGAGCAGCAAATCTATCAGGTGATTGCCGGGAGGGGTTGGGTTTAAGGTTAACTTTGAAGTCATGAAAAGCCTCTGGTGCGCTGCTGCCCTTCAGGTTGAAGGAATGAGCCACGGCCCTGCTGCCATGGATGCTTATGTGATTTGGCAGTCTTGAACGATGAACCAGCTTATCGAAAACAAGCATGAATGACTGCTTGCTACCGCACATAGCGCCAAAATCACGAAGATTTGCGCCTATGGACTACATCAGCACCTTGGCTGAAGGGTCAGGTCGCGATTTTGGCAGGCAGCAAGCGGTCGTACTCTTTTTTAACCACGGCATAGCACCCGCAGCTGCGCGATTCCAGCCCTGGCCTGTCCAGCACGCTGATGCGGCCGCGGACGTACTTGATCAATCCCGCGTTTTGCAGCTTGGTGGCGCTTTCGGTCACGCCTTCCCGGCGCACGCCCAGCATGTTGGCGATCAGCTCTTGCGTCATCGTCAGCTCGTTGCCCTCCAGCCTGTCCAGACTCAGCAGCAGCCAGCGGCACAATTGCTGGTCCAGGCTGTGGTGGCGGTTGCACACAGCGGTTTGCGCCATTTGGGTGATCAGTGCCTGGGTGTAGCGCAGCAGCAGATGCAGCACGGCCCCGCCCCGGTCAAACTCTTTTTTCATGTCGCCGGCCTTCAGGCGAAACGCATGCCCCGCGCTTTGCACCACGGCACGGCTGGGTGTAGAGCCGCCGCCCATGAACATCGACACCGCCACCAAGCCGTCGTTGCCAACAACGGCAATCTCAGCTGACGCACCGTTTTCCATCACGTATAACAATGAAACGATGGCTGTGGTTGGAAAGTACATATGGCTCAGGGTTTTGCCTGATTCATACAGCACATGGCCCAGCGGCATTTCGACATGCTCCAGCAGGGGCTCCCAGCGCTGCCAGGCATCCCCGGGCAGGGCGGCGAGCAGGCGGTTTTTTCGAGGGTCGGGAACTTTTTTGTCTGGCATATTCAAAAACTCGTTTGACTTGCAAATGCCGTACTCAAATGAGGTCACATTCGCAGTCCTGTCGCAAAAAAGTCTCGTACAAAATTCAGCAGTCTAGAGACATTGTGCGCGTTTATCTGTGCGCTAGCGCACATAGCCGCCAGCAAACACTAATGAAAGTCGCGACTCGACGTGCCCAGCCGCCCCAGCAGGGGCGTCAAGTCCTCAAGACTGGTGGCAATCAGGTTGCGTACTTTGCCAAAGCCTTCAGGGGCACCGTCTTCTTCACTGCGCTGACATGTGCCGTGTACCGCCAGCAGCCGGGCGTGCAGCACCTCGGCCCGCTGGGTTTGCCGCAATGACTTCCAGACAATCACGTTGATCGACCCGGTTTCGTCTTCCAGGGTGAGGAACATCGTGCCTTTGGCGGTTGAGGGCTGCTGGCGCAGCGTGACGATGCCGCAGGCGGCGACATCTTCGCCGTCGGGAAGTGCTTCAAGCTGCGCGGCGGTTAAAAAGCCTTTGTCTTGCAGGCGCGGGCGCAGCAAGGCCAGCGGGTGGCGGCGTAGCGTGAGGCCGGTGGCGCGGTAGTCGAACAAAATGTTTTCACCCTCGGGCGTGTCGGGCAAGTCGAGTGCCACCTCATGCGTGGGCACGGCTTTGAGCAGCAGTGGCTGGGGTTTAATCGCTGCGGCTTGCCACACCTGCTGCCTGCGGTGACCGGCCAGCGGGGCCAGCGCATCAGCGGCAGCCAGGGCATTGACGTCTAAGGTACCGAGCTGGGCGCGCAGGCACAGGTCTTCAACATCTGCGAAGGGCTCTGAGGCGCGGGCGGCCAGAATACGAACAAAGGTGGTCTCGCTCAAGCCCTTGACCAGGCGCAGCCCGAGGCGAATGGCGGGCTGATTGGGGCGAATACCTGGGTAGGCAGCATCAAGCTCACGCAGAACGGCATTTGCCTCAAGCGTGCAGTCCCAGTCGCTTTGGGTGATGTCGATGGCCCGCACGTCAACCCCATGCCTGCGGGCGTCTTGCATCAGTTGCGACGGTGAATAAAACCCCATCGGCTGGGAGTTGACGAGTGCGGCAAAAAAACAGGCCGGTTCATGGCATTTCAGCCAGCAACTGACATACACCAGCTTGGCAAAGCTGGCGGCGTGGCTTTCAGGAAAACCGTATTCCCCAAAGCCTTCGATCTGCTTGAAGATGTTGTCGGCAAAGGTGCGCTCGTAGCCGCGCTCGACCATGCGACCCACCAGCCGGTCATAAAACCGTTTGACGCCGCCCTTTCGCTTCCACGCGGCCATGGAGCGACGCAGGTCGTCGGCCTCACCGGCGGTAAAGTCAGCCGCGACCATGGCGATTTGCATGACCTGCTCCTGAAATATCGGCACACCCAGGGTACGACCCAGCGCGTGGCGCAGCTCTTCATTGGGGTAGGTTTCAAGCTGCGGATTGGCGCGGCGTTTCAAGTAGGGGTGCACCATGCCGCCCTGAATCGGCCCGGGTCGCACGATGGCCACTTCAACCACCAGGTCGTAAAAGCAGCGCGGCTTGAGGCGCGGCAGCATGCTCATTTGCGCCCGGCTTTCAATTTGAAACACGCCCACCGTATCGGCCTGGCAAATCATGTCGTAGGTTTGCTCGTCGCCCGATTCGATCTGGTGCATCTCCAGGCGCCCGCCGCGCCACTGGTCAATCAGCTGCAAGCTGCGGCGTATGGCCGACAACATGCCGAGGGCCAGCACATCAACTTTGAGTAAGCCCATGGCGTCCAGGTCGTCTTTGTCCCACTGAATGATGCGCCGCGCCTCCATGGTGGCCGGCTGTATTGGTACCAGGCGTGTGAGCTTGCCCTGCGTCAGCACAAAGCCGCCCACATGCTGGCCCAAGTGGCGCGGGAAACCGAGCAACTGCACCGTCAGGTCCAGCCACTGCAAGATCGGGCCGGCGTCTTTTGCTTCGTTGATATTGGCTTCTTGCAGGCGCTGGGCCAGCAGGCCGCTGCCGTCAAACCAGAAATGCTCTTTGGCAAACTGCTCAATCATTTCAGGTGCAATACCGAGTGCCTTTCCCACATCACGAATGGCGCTGCGGGGCCGGTAGCAGGTGACGGTGGCGGCTATTGCCGCGCGGTCATGGCCGTATTTGGCGTAAATGTACTGAATCACTTCCTCGCGCCGCTGGTGCTCAAAGTCAACATCAATGTCGGGCGGCTCCTTGCGTTCGCGGCTGATAAAGCGCTCAAACAGCAGTTGGCTCTCAGCCGGGTTGACCGCCGTGATGCCGAGGCAAAAACATACCGCCGAGTTGGCCGCAGAGCCGCGCCCCTGACACAAAATGCCCTGCTCGCGCGCAAAGCGGACGATGTCATGCACGGTGATGAAATACATCTCGTAGTGCAGCTCTTCAATCAGGGCGAGTTCATGCGCCAGCTGGATGCTGATTTGTGCGGGCACGCCGCCCGGGTAGCGCTGGGCTGCGCCATCGCCTGTCAGGCGGCGCAGGCAGTTGGCGGGTGTTTCCTGGGTGGCGGCGATCTCCCCCAGCGGGTAACGGTAAAGGTCACGAATTTCGTTCAGGTTAAAACTGCAGCGCGAGGCGACAACCAGCGTGGCAGCCAGCAGCTCGGGCGGGTACAAGCTGGCCAGCCGCATGCGCGGCCGCAAGTGCGCCTCAGCGTTGGGCTGCAGGGCATAACCACAGTCGTGGACGGTTTTATTCAGCCCAATGGCTGTGAGCACGTCGTGCAGCGGCTTGCGTGAGCGCACATGCATGCGCACGTCACCGCAAGCGACCAGCGGCACACCGGTTTGCTGGCTAAGCGCCTGTAATTGCTGCAGGCGCAGCGCGTCGTCCAGCCCTTGCAGCAGCTCAACGCCAAGCCATAGATGGGTACTTTTTTTGGTATTAAAAAAGCTTTTTAACCAATGAATACGGGCGCAAGCAGCTTCAGTATTGATAGCGCCTTGCAGCAGACAAACAATCACCTCGCAGTGCTTCAAAAGGCTGAAGTCTGTAGCCAGCGTGACCAAATAGCTGCCTTTTTCCACGACATCGCCTGCGGCTCTGGCTTGGGTGATGAACTCGCACATATTGCCCCAGCCGCTCGCGTTGTGCGGCAGCACCACCAGGCGAAAAGGCGAATCACAGGGCACCCAAAACTCGGCCCCCGGCAGCAACTGAATGCCGCATTTTTCAGCCTCGCCATGGGCCCGCACCACGCCGGCTACCGAGCATTCATCGGTCATCGCGATGGCTTTGTAGCCCAGGGCGTGGGCGCGCGCTACCAGCTCCTCAGCATGCGAGGCACCGCGCTGAAAGCTGAAATTGCTGAGCGCGTGGAGCTCAGCATAGTCCGGCAGCATCGTGGGCAAGCTCATGCGAACACGCCTTGCAAATACCACTCGCGCTGGGTTTGCTCCTTTGATGCCAACGCCAGGCGCTCGCTGTAAATCCACAGCAACACCCCCTGACGGCTGCGGTAAATGAAGTAGTCGCGCAGTGCGGGCGCGATGTCGGCCTGATCAGCAAGCAGCCAACCCGTGGCCTCCAGACGCTGCGGCCCGGCCAGTTTGTGCAGCGGGCCCTGGTACACCGGGCTGCCTGACACAGCAGCCAGCTTCAAAGGCACGGCCAGCAGCCAGGAGGGGTATAAAACACCGTTTTCAAGCCTGTTTTCAGGGTCTTTTAGACCTTTTGACCAATGAATACGGGTGCAAGCAGCTCCTGATTTAATAGCTACTGTATTACTTGTGGTACTCACAACGCTTTGCCACTTCTGCATTTGCTCGGGCCGGTGGTCGGCTCTGGCTTGCCAGGTTTGCACGTGTGCAGCGCCCAGCCGTGCGCTTAACCGCTCAAACAGTTGCAGCGCGCTGTCGCCGTGCTGTTTGTCCTCTGGCAGCAAGCTGGTGGTTGCGAGTGCTGCGTCGCACAGCTTTTCAGTCACCAGCGACTGCAAGCCAATGCCGTGCACCGGGGCTGCCAGGGTTTGCTGGTTCAGCCGCTCGGTGATCAGCCGCGCCACATGCCGCAGGTCTTGCGCGTTGTTGGCTGATCGAACCACCAGCTCGCCAGTTGCCGCCCCGCCCCGGCGCTTGTCAAAGTGCCAAATGATTTTTAGCGCCGTCAAACCGCTCTGGCGACCCAGCAGCCAGGCCTGTAATTGCGCCAAGAGTTGCGACACACCGGCCATCAGTGCTGGCGCATGCTCCACCAGCGCATCGAGCTCCAGCTTTTCATCAAACCGCTCAGGCAATTGCAGCCATGTATAGCTGTCGGGCAGCACGCCCCGGGCCCGGTCCAGCGCGGCAAGCAGCGGCGCACCAAAGCGGCGGGCCACGCCGTCGCGCGGCAGCTTTAACAGGTCGTCCCAGCTGCGGCAGCCCATGCGTTCAAGCACGTCCAGGTGCGGGCGCGCTGCGCTTAAAGTCTGCATCGGCATGTCGGCTACCCGGCAAGCGGGCTGCGGGTGCTGGCTGCGCAGCAAACGCAGGCGCCCGAGTGCTATCAATGAAGTAGCGCCTTGCGCCCGTATATATTGGGCTAGAGGCATATTTGATGCTAAAAACTGCTGTAATTGCTGCTCTAGCAGGGCCAACAGCTTGCGCAAACCACCAAACAGCCGCAAGCTGCCTGAGACCTCCATCACCACGGCTTCGTCGAGCAGGGCCACGCGCGGCGTAAAACCCAGCGCCATGGCGCTGATGGCCCGCTGTAAGGCGGCGGCGTCCATCAGTGCGGGCTCAGTGACTAAGGCTTGTAACGCGATCCAGCGCATGAAGCGGCTTTCGGAGCAGATCAGACAAATCGATATAAGGCGCTGGCACTGGCGGGCTTTGGCGATGGCTGGGCTTTTGGCTGGCGGCCAAAAACGCTGTCAGCCGCTGGGGCCGTGTGTCTATCAAAATCGGCGCGGCCAAGGTCGGCCCACGGCGCTTGAACACATCAACCTGCAAATGGCCCATGTTGACGCTGCTGCTTGCAGCTTGCAGCAGCAGACGCAAAGGCGCCGGAGACGATTCGTTCTGCGCCCGCTGCAGCCTGAAAACAAACAGCAGCTTGTTGTGGGTGTGGGCCGCAATTTGCAGGCGGCGCAAGTGGGCGCTGCGCGCATCGGGCAGCCAGGCCACCACGGCGCCCACGTCAGCGCATTGCAGCGCCTCACGCGTAGCCCACAGCAGCGCGGGCGCATCGTTTTTTTCAGCGTGGATGCGCAGCAGGCGCTGCATGTCAAGCGCTTGCGCGGCCAGCGGCGGGGCAAACGGCACATGCGGCGCGCCGATGAGCACTGTCCAGCCAGTCGCCTGTGTTGTTTGCATGGCTACCAGGGCAGGCAGCAGCAAACCCCATTCATACAGGCCAGGTTGTGGCTGCAGCAGCTCGGTCAGGCTGGCGCGCGGCCAACCGCCGCCGGGCAGCACGCTGTCAAGCGCGGCGTAACCGGTCGCCACGGTTTGCTGGCTGTTGCCGCCCAGCTCACCGGCGCGCCAGACATGGGCCAGATGGGCGGGATCAATGCGTAAGGGGGACAAAATCACGATGGGTGTCAGGGCAAGTTAAAAGGCGTTGAAATCAAGGTTCAACTGACATATTTATACTGTGTATATGTACAGTATTTTGCCTGATTTGACGATATTTACAACAGGCTTTGAGGCCGCCTGCCTGGGCGCTGGGGTGCTATGTTTTTCACGCGGGATTCACGCGGGATAATTGGCGCCATGAATCCTTTGCTCTCCAAACTGCAGCCCTACCCTTTCGAGCGGCTGCGCCTGCTGCACGCAGGCGTCACGCCCAACCCCGCTTACAAACCCATCAGCCTGGGCATTGGCGAGCCGCGCCACGCGACGCCGCAGTTGATCAAAGACGCGCTAACCGACAGCCTGGCTGGCCTGGCCAGCTACCCCGGCACCTTGGGCGAGCCCAAATTGCGCCAAGCGATGAGCGACTGGCTCAAACGCCGCTATGACTTGTCAGTCGATGCAGCGACACAAATCTTGCCAGTCAATGGCTCGCGTGAAGCCTTGTTTGCTCTGGCGCAGACGGTGATTGACCCGTCAAGTAACCCCGTCGTGATCTCGCCGAACCCGTTTTATCAAATCTATGAAGGCGCGGCGCTTTTGGCGGGTGCTGACGTTTATTTCGTACCCAGCGACCCACCCCGTAACTTTGCCGTCGACTACTCAGGCGTGCCAGATGCGGTATGGGCCAAAACCCAGTTGCTGTTTGTTTGCTCGCCCGGTAACCCGGCCGGCGCAGTGATGACTTTGGCTGAGTGGAAGCTGTTGTTTGATTTAAGCGACCGCTACGGTTTTGTGATCGCATCAGACGAGTGCTATAGCGAGATTTACTTCAGGGACGAGCCGCCTTTGGGTGGCCTGCAGGCAGCATCACAGCTGGGCCGGCATGATTTTAAAAACCTGATCGCCATGACCAGCTTGTCCAAGCGCAGCAATGTGCCGGGCCTCAGGAGCGGCTTTGTGGCGGGTGATGCCGCACTCATCAAGCCCTTTTTGCTGTACCGCACCTACCACGGCAGTGCCATGAGCCCCATCGTGCAAGCGGCCAGTGCTGCGGCTTGGGCTGACGAGGCGCATGTGGTTGATAACCGCGCCAAATACCGTGACAAATTCGCCCAGGTCACGCCGCTGCTCGCTGGCGTGATGGACGTGGCTTTGCCAGATGCCGGTTTTTACCTGTGGGCGGGCGTGCCAGCAGCATTTAACGGTGACGACGCAGCGTTTTCACGTGACTTGCTGGCTGCCTACAATGTGGTGGTTTTACCGGGCAGCTACCTGGCGCGTGACTCCAATGGAAGCAATCCAGGCGCAGGCCGTATCCGCATGGCGCTGGTGGCTGAAACCGCCGAATGCGTTGAAGCCGCGCAAAGAATCGTTCAATTTATCCAATCCAAAAACTGAAATAAGTACATGACAACCGACAACACACAACTCGAAGCCCTGATCAACGCCGCCTGGGAAGACCGTGCCAACCTGGCCGCCAAGTCAGCGCCACAAGATATTCGCAACGCGGTGGACAACACCATCACGCAACTGAACAACGGCAGCATTCGCGTGGCCACCCGCCAGGGTGTGGGCCAGTGGACGGTGCATCAGTGGATTAAAAAAGCCGTTCTGCTGAGCTTCAAATTGAACGACAACGAACTCATGCGCGCAGGCGAGCTGGGCTTTTTTGACAAGGTGAAAACCAAGTTCAGCCACCTGAGCGAAGCCGAGATGCGTGAAACCGGCATCCGCGTGGTGCCGCCCGCTGTGGCGCGGCGCGGCAGCTTCATTGCAAAAGGCGCGATTTTGATGCCCAGCTACGTCAACATTGGCGCGTATGTGGACGAAGGCTCGATGGTGGACACCTGGGCCGCTGTGGGCTCATGCGCGCAAATCGGCAAAAACGTGCATTTGTCAGGCGGCGTAGGCATTGGTGGTGTGCTGGAGCCCATGCAAGCCAACCCGACCATCATTGAGGACAACTGCTTTATTGGCGCTCGTTCCGAAGTGGTTGAAGGCGTGATTGTGGAAGAAAACTCGGTACTGTCGATGGGCGTGTACATCGGCCAGAGCACCCCGATTTATGACCGCGAAACAGACACCGTGAGCTACGGCCGCGTACCAGCCGGCTCCGTCGTGGTGTCGGGCAACATGCCCAAGGCGGGCGGCAAATACTCCCTGTATTGCGCGGTGATCGTAAAAAAAGTCGATGCCAAAACGCGGGCAACCACCAGCCTGAATGACTTGCTGCGTGACTGAACATTTAAATCGACTGAAGGGGTGAAGCAATGAGCACGATGGAAAGAATTTTGCGGCTGATGGCTGATAAAAAAGCGTCTGACGTTTATTTGTCAGCGCACTCCCCGGCGCTGATCAAAATCAACGGCCAGGCGCTGCCGATCAACAGCCAGATATTGCCAGCCGATGCCCCGCTCAACCTGCTGGCCGAGGTGCTGCCCCCTGACCGGATTGAAGAGCTCAAGGAACTGGGCGAGCTGAACATGGCCTTGCCGCTGGCGGGTGTGGGCAACTTTCGCATCAGTGGCTTCAGGCAACGCGGAAGCTATGCAGGGGTGATTCGCTTCATTCCAAGTGAAATTCCACCGCTGGACAGCCTGAAGGTGCCGCCCATTCTGGCGGACCTGATCATGGAAAAGCGCGGACTGCTGCTGATGGTCGGTGCCACTGGCGCTGGCAAAAGCACCACGCTGGCGGCCATGATGGATCACCGCAACGCGACCACGCTGGGGCATATCCTGACGATTGAAGACCCCGTGGAGTTCTTGTTCACCAACAAAAAATCTGTCGTGAACCAGCGCGAAGTTGGCAGTGACACCCAGTCGCTGCAGGTGGCGCTTAAAAACGCGCTGCGTCAGGCGCCTGACGTGATTTTGATTGGCGAAATCCGCGACCGTGAAACCATGTCTGCCGCCATCGCCTATGCCCAGTCTGGCCACCTCTGCCTGGCTACCATGCATGCCAACAACAGTTACCAGGCACTGAACCGGATTTTGAGCTTTTACCCGGTGGAAGTACGCAGCACCATGCTGGGTGACCTGGCCGCCGCCCTCAAGGCGATTGTCTCGCAGCGCCTGCTGCGCACCGTGGCAGGCAGCCGCGCGCCAGCCGTTGAGGTGATGCTGAACACCAAACTGATTGCCGAGCTGATTGAAAAGGGCGACTTTTCAGGTGTCAAAGAAGCGATGGAAAAATCAATGGCTGAAGGCTCGCAGACTTTCGAGCTGGACATCGCCAAAATGATTGCTGACGGTGTTGTTACCCGCAAAGAAGGCATCTTGCACGCCGACTCACCGACCAATTTGATGTGGCGTCTGGAAAACGACTTTCACGCCGCCGCCAAAGCCGCCGCCGAGCCGGAAGAAGACCCGGATGACGAGCCGTCATTTACTGAAATCACGCTGGACGTGAAGCATTGACCGAACCCTTGACAGTCATAGAACTGATTGAAGAAACATCCACCCAGCTGGAAGCTGCAGGGCTGAGCCTGGCCAACGGCTTTGGCCAGGGCACCTTGAACGCCTTTGACGAAGCCGCCTGGCTGGTGCTTTGGTGCCTGAAATTGCCCCTGGATGAGCTGGATTTGGTATCCAATCAGGCTGTAGACAAACAAAATCGGGCGCAAGTAGCTACTCTTTTAAGAGCGAGAATTGATACCCGAAAGCCACTGGCTTACCTGACAAATGAGGCCTGGCTGGTGGGTGTGCCGTTTTATGTTGATGAACGGGTGATCATCCCGCGTTCGTTCATTGCCGAACTGATTGTGGATGAGAGCATTGACCCGTGGCTGAGCGATGTGACTCACCGCGTGCTGGACTTATGCACGGGTAACGGCAGCCTGGCCGTGCTGGCGGCGATGGCCTACCCGGATGTGGCGATTGACGCGGCAGACATCAGTGCTGATGCGTTGGCGGTGGCGCGGATCAATGTTGAAAAACACGACCTGACTGGACGTATCACGCTGATCGAGTCTGATGGCATGGCTGATTGCAAAGGGCCATATGACCTGATTTTGTGCAACCCACCCTACGTGAACGCCGCCACCATGGCCGCTTTGCCAGCCGAATTCAAGGCTGAACCCGCAGTCGCTTTAGCCAGTGGCGCAGACGGTATGGACTTCATTCGAAGCCTTTTTCTAACAATTACCGCCCACATGAGCGAAAATGCGGTGTTGGTGCTGGAAATAGGCAACGAGCGCGAAAACTTTGAACGCGCCTTCCCCGCGATAGAACCCCTGTGGTTCGAGACAAGCGGTGGTCCAGACCAGGTGCTGCTTTTGACAAAGCAGCAGCTGCAATAAATTCGAATTCGCGTTTTTTGGATGCAGTTTTGCTTCCTTCTTCAAGATTAGTTGAAACATGATTACCCTCAAAAACGTGGTGCTGCGTCGCGGCGCCAAAGTGATTCTTGACAGCGCTTCTGTCACCCTGAACCCAGGCGAAAACATCGGCCTGGTGGGGCGCAATGGCGCGGGCAAGTCGTCGCTGTTTGCCATGCTCAACGGCACGCTGCATGAAGACGGCGGAGAGTTTTTCATCCCCACCCAGTGGCGCATGGCGCAAGTTGCGCAGGACATGCCCGAAACCGAACAAAGCGCCACCGACTACGTGATTGAAGGCGACATCGTTCTGCTGGCCGCACAGGCTGAAGTGGCAGCCAGTGAAGAAAGCGGCGACGGCGACCGCATGGCGCACGCCTACATGGAGCTGTACGACGCGGGTGAGCACGATGCCAAGGCGCGGGCGCAAGCGCTCATTTTGGGCCTGGGCTTCAAGGTCTCGGAGCTTGACAACCCGGTCAACAGCTTTTCAGGCGGCTGGCGCATGCGTTTGCAACTGGCGCGTGCGCTGATGTGCCCATCAGACCTGCTGCTGCTTGACGAGCCCACCAACCACCTGGACCTGGACGCGCTGGTCTGGCTGGAGGCCTGGCTCAAGCGCTACCAGGGCACGATGCTGGTGATCAGCCATGACCGGGAGTTTTTAGATGCCGTGACCGACGTGACGGTACACATCGAAAGTGCCAAACTGACCCGCTACGGCGGTAACTACAGCAAGTTTGAAGATTTGCGCAGTGAACAGATGGCGCTGCAGCAAACCGCCTTCAGCAAGCAGCAGGACAAAATTGCCCACCTGCAAAAGTTCATTGCCCGTTTTAAGGCCAAGGCCAGCAAGGCCAAGCAGGCACAAAGCCGGGTCAAAGCCCTTGACCGCATGGAAAAAATCGCCCCGTTGCTGGCGGAGGCCGACTTTACCTTTGAGTTCAAAGAGCCAGCTAACTTGCCCAACCCGATGCTGTCGATGCAAAACGCATTTTTTGGCTACCCCGCACCTGAGGACGCGCCCGAGGGCACTCTGCCCACGGTGATTGTACAAAACGTCAGCAAATCGGTTCTGGCAGGCCAGCGCATTGGTATCTTGGGTGCCAACGGCCAGGGCAAATCAACCCTGGTGAAGACCGTGGCCAGAGCGCTTGCGCCCATCAGTGGCGACATGACGGAAGGCAAGGGCCTGAACATCGGCTACTTTGCCCAGCAAGAACTGGACGTGCTGCACTTGAACGATAACCCGCTGGAGCACATGATCCGGCTGGTCAAAGAAGTCACCGCCGCTGGCAAGATCGGCAACCAGCCGACACGCGAGCAGGACCTGCGCAGCTTTCTGGGCAATTTCAACTTTGGCGGCGACATGGTCAAGCAGGCCGTGGGCAGCATGAGCGGTGGCGAAAAAGCGCGGCTGGTGCTGTGCATGATTGTGTGGCAGCGCCCCAACCTGCTGCTGCTGGACGAGCCCACCAACCACCTGGACCTGGCCACCCGCGAAGCACTGAGCATGGCGCTCAATGAGTTTGAAGGCACGGTGATGCTGGTCAGCCATGACCGTGCGCTTTTGCGCGCTGTATGCGACGAGTTCTGGATGGTTAGCCAGGGCGGTGTGGCCCCGTTTGACGGCGACCTGGACGATTACCAGAAGTATTTGCTCGACCACGCCAAGAAAATGCGTGAGGAGGCCAAAAAGGCAAGCGCCGCGCCACCCCCCAAATCCGCTATCGAAAAAGAAGCATCTAACGCAGATAAGAAAAGCGATACAAGCACTTTAGACACCCAAAAGGGCCAAAAGACAGGCAAAAACACGGCCTTCAAACCGCTGCGCAAAGAACTGGACAAAATTGACGCCCAAATGCAGGCCCTGAACCTTGAAAAAGACACCCTGCAAACCCAGCTGTCCACCATCAAAGCGCCCGCAGAACTGGCGCAAACCGGCAAGCGCGTCAAAGCCATTGATCTAGAAATTGGCCAGCTGGAAGAGCGCTGGCTGGCGCTGACCGAACAGATTGAAACCGCAGCGGTGTAGCGCCGAAGCACAGGAGGCTCATCTCATGCCCACATCCCTGAAGATGGCTCTGGATGACACAGCCATGCAAGAGGCCGTTAAACGCAGCCGCAAGCTGCTGCACAAAAGGGCCCTGCTGGCTGGCGCAGTCAGTGCCGTGCCGGTGCCCGGCCTGGACTGGGCGGTCGATGCTGCGATGCTGTCAAAACTGATTCCCGAGATCAACAAGGAGTTTGGCCTCACGCCCCAGCAACTGGCCAGCCTACCCCCCCAAAAACGTGAACAGGTGCAAAAAGCCGTGGCGCTGGTCGGCTCGGTTCTGATTGGCAAACTGATCAGCAAAGACCTGGTGGTGGCCGCAGCCACCAAAATCGGCCTGCGCCTGACGGCCAAACAACTGGCCAAATACGTCCCCTTCGCAGGCCAAATCGTCGCCGCCACGGTAGGCTACGCCGCCATTCGCTACCTGGGTGAAGAACACATGAAAGACTGCATTCGCGTGGCGCAAAAAGCCGGCCTGAAAGTCCCGAGGCTGGGGTATTCGGGCTGAAACAAGCCAATAGCAAAGGGCTAGGGCCTGTCCGCCCCCCATGCTGAAAACCCCAGCGCATCAATTCCCGTTGCGATACGCAAAAAGCTGCATCCAATCGATAACCCCGCAAAGACTCGGCCATGAAGCCCAAAGAGGACGTGTTGCTGGTCAGCCAAAACCACCGCCAAAAACCAAGCCCCGTCAATCAGGCGATGAACACCACAATCACGCCTCCTGAAGATGTTTTTGCAAACGTTTCATATCTTCAGCAAATTGTTGACGCATCAAACTGAGCAGCTGCTGCGCCATGCCTGACAGCACTTTGTTGGACGGCATCACCAACAAGCAGGCAAAAGACACTTCAGTATGAAGTCGCCGCAAAACCAGTCCTCGTTCGGCGTAGTCGAGGGCCGTAACCGGGTTGACGACGCCAACCCCCAGACCCTGCAAAGCCATCTCGCAGACACTGGCAGCGTATGGCGTCTGCACGGCAACCTGCAGACCCAGACTGCTCTTGGCCAAAAGGGCTTCGAGCCTGCGACGCGATGCGTCTTCAGGGTTCAGCGCCAAAAAGGCAACCTCTGCCAATTGTTCCGTTCGTATGGTTTTGAATCTTGCCAACGGATGGGCTTGTGACATCACGGCCACGCCGGGGAAACTTGCAAATGTTGAATGGGTCAGCCCCTGCGGCGACATTTCATCGGCCATCAGACCAAAATCCGACAGTCCCATGGCAACCCGGTCCCGCACGCCTTTGGAGCTCAATATCTGCAAGGACGTTTGTGGCCATGGCGAGGCGGCACGAGCGGTTTTGAGCCGCGATAAAACGCGGGGCATGAAACCCAAACCAAAGGCCGGGTAAGCGCTGATGTCCAGATGGCTCACTCCGTAGTCGCGCAGACTGCGCAGGCGATGTTCGATCGCATCCATGCCGATGAACATCTGTTCCACTTCCTTGAGCAAGGCATGCGCTTCTGGCGTTGGCATGAGTCGGGCGCCGGTACGTACGAACAAGGGTATGCCCGCCTCAGCCTGCAAACGTTTGAGGGACTGGCTGATCGCCGGCTGGGTCACACCAAGTTGCGCTGCGGCCTTGTGTGTGGAGCCAGTCAGCATGACAGCGCGAAAGGATTCAATTTCAGTGTGCCGCATGATAAATTATCTTATTGATTAATAACAAATATGACAGTTTAATTATTATCTGGCAACTAAAGTCAAGCCCATGTCACAGACCGCCACCCGCAACCCAAGGCTTGATGGCTTGCAATGCGTGCGTTGCGGCCAGGTCTTCGCCTTGACGTTGATCCACACCCCCTGCCCAACTTGTCTTAAGGAGCAAATCTACGTCGGCATGCGGGCCCACTACGCGCCAGCCGTCCCGGGCGATGAGGCCACCATTGCCTTGCCGTATCTGCAAGGCATCACTCTGGGAGAAGGTCAAACCCCTTTACTTGATTGTCCCAAGTTGGCCCAGCAAATGGGACTGCGCCGCCTCAGCTTGAAGGACGAATCAGCCAATCCCACCGGCTCTCACAAAGACCGGATGAGCGCGATGGGGGTCAATCAGGCGCTGGATTTTGGCGTTCACACACTGGTGCTGGCATCATCGGGGAATGCCGCTATTTCAGCGGCCCGTTACGCGCAGGCTGCCGGTCTTCGCTGTGAAGTGGCCACCTACAGTGGCACGCCGCAGGTATACGCTCGGGCACTTGATGCGTTCGGAGCGCATCGGCACAGCTTTGATGACAACTCGGGGCGCTGGAATTTTGTCGCCGAGCAAGCCAACAAACCCGGCTATCTGGCACTGACCAACTTTCACTTGCCCGCCTTGGGCAGCGCGCCCCTGGCGGTTGAAGGCTACAAGCCCATTGCACAAGAGTGTTTGGAACAAGGCGGCCTGCCCGACCATGTGGTGGTGCCCACTGCGCGCGGCGACTTGGCCTGGGGCATTTACGCTGGCTTCCAGGAGCTTTTGCAGGCTCGGCAAATTGACCGGCTCCCGCGCATCTGGG
Organism: Polaromonas sp.; assembly: GCA_044378095.1. Taxonomy (GTDB): domain Bacteria; phylum Pseudomonadota; class Gammaproteobacteria; order Burkholderiales; family Burkholderiaceae_C; genus Polaromonas. The sequence continues at coordinate 1,219 of JBILXX010000074.1, read as the reverse complement.
TCGTCGAGCCTTTTGCGAGACTTAGCCAGGCACAAACCGAGCAGGACCTCGGGCTCAGCTTTCCGGGCCAGACTGATCAATTCTCTGTTGCTGGTGCCACGCTCACCTATCTTCAGTGGCAAGCCACCCGTGGCACACAAGGCGGAGCCGTTGTGGTGAACGATAGCGCAGCTTATGCAGCTCGTCCCCTGCTGGGGTCGTATGCTGAGTTGTGTGCCGCCGCTGCACTGGGTGCTATCTTGCCTTTGCGGCAATCAGAGCAAATTGCGGCGCAGGACCACGTGGTGGTCATGCTCACAGCCAACGCATCGCGCGATCCCAGCTGGTCAGGTTCTTGAAAAAAGGAGTGTGTTGATGTCTCGATTTTCCTCGCTCGCATCGGCCTTCGTCGTCGCACTGACTCTGGTTTGGGTACCCATCCAATCGCAAGCCGCTTACCCCGACAAACCGATCAAACTGATCGTGCCGTGGACGCCAGGCGGAAGCACCGATGCCATCGCCCGGGCCATGGCCCAGCGCATGAGCGAGACCCTGGGGGTATCGGTATTGGTGGACAACCGTCCGGGTGCTGCGGGCCAGATCGGCACCGATGCGGCTGCCAAATCAGCGCCCGATGGTTACACCATCACGGTGATCGAACTGCCGCACGCCATAGCACCCGCTGTTGTGGCCAAGGTGCCCTATGACCTGCTGCGCGACTTCACACCTGTGACGATGATCGGCACATCTCCTCTGATTCTCTTTGCAGGAATGGACGCTGACAGCAAGGACTTCAAAACGTATATGAAAACCTCTTCAAGCAAGAGAGCGCCTCCTGCCATCGCACACAGTGGGTCGGGATCGGTCAGCCACCTTGCAGCCGAAATGTTGGCCAGTCGCAGCAACATCAAATTCAATCTGGTGCCCTACCGAGGCTCGGCCCCGGCTTTGACCGACGTCGCAGCTGGCACCGTTTCCGGGCACTTCGCCACGCTGGCCAGCGGCGCCAGCCTGTTATCGGCGAACAAAATCCGTCCGTTGGCAGTGACCAGCAGCCAGCGATTGACTTTGCCGGCCTTGAAGGACACGCCCACCTTGGCAGAATCTGGTATCAAAGGAGGGACTTGCAGAATTCCGCAAGCCAGCCGAATTAACCGCTACGTGAGGTAAAAAAAGTTGCGGGCACCGCCTAAAAGGCTGCAAGATCAGGGTATTGAATCATGAACTTGGTGAGCGCCCA
>JBILXX010000073.1:0-18523 GCA_044378095.1 Polaromonas sp. | reverse complement strand
CAAGTAGCTTGGCTGAAATTTGCGGCTGTGCCGATTTGCCGCTGACAGCGGACTTGGTTGTAGTGCGGGGCATGTAACTCCTTTGGGGGAATGGTATGCCTCAAACACAAAATTTCTGACAGGCTCTTTAATCAGTAGCTGCTTGCGCCCGTATTTATTGAGCCGAGGACCAAAATGACGGGTTTTTTCGACCTTCTTTAAGCCCCAGCAAGAAGCGGGTTAGTGCCTCTATTTGTCGGATATGGGTTGCTAAAACCGTGTTCGCCGGGCAACATGCGCAACATCTCTTGCTGCATGCCCATGTTTTTTCACTCACCCCTTCATCTCTGGCTATTGCTTGTTCTGCCGCTGCTGCCGCTAGCCTATGTGTGGCTGCTCAACAGACGCAAACGCGTGCCACTGACTTTCAGCAACGTGGCTTTGGTTCGCGCTGCCGCAGGACGCAGCTGGAAGCGGCATCTGCCGCCTGCGATGTTGGGACTGGCTTGCGCATTGCTCTTGTTTGCTGCCGCGCGACCGGTGGCAAAAATATCCCTGCCCGGAGCCAAATCAACCATCATGTTGGCCATGGACATCTCGCGCAGCATGCGCGTATCAGACGTCAAGCCCACCCGCCTGGCCGCCGCTCAAGAAGCTGCCAAGCTTTTCTTGGCTGAACTTCCCAGGGGCATTGAGGTCGGGCTGGTGACCTTCGCCGGCACCAGCCAGGTGGCCCAGGCCGCCACGCTAGACCGGGAGCCACTGGTCAACGCCATCAACGGCTTTCAGATGCAACTGGGCACAGCCATCGGCAGCGCCATCGTGATGTGCTTGTCTGAGCTTTTTCCAGACCACGGCATCAGCCTTGAAGGCATCAGCAATGCGTACAAGCCGCAAAGTCGAAGCCTTGACGACAAGGACAAGCCGCCACCCAAAAAATCACCCCCGTGGTACCCGGCTCCTACACCTCAGCCGCCATCATTTTGCTAAGCGACGGCCGACGCACCATGGGCGTCGACACGATTGAGGCCGCCCAAATGGCCGCTGACCGGGGCGTGCGCGTCTACGTCGTTGGACTGGGCACGGTTGACGGGGCGGTCGATATGCCAGAAGGCATGCCGATCTACCTGCGGCTGGACGAACCCACCTTGAAAGAAGTCGCCCGCATCACCGGCGGTGAGTACCACTACGCAGGCACCGCAGAACAACTGCGCAGCGTGTACCAAAACCTCGGCTCCACCCTGCAAGTACAAAAGCGCGAGACCGAGTTGTCGGGGTTGCTGGCATTGCTAGCGGCGTTGATGGCGGTTGTGGCGGCTGGGCTTTCTTTGGTGTGGGGGCCGAGGGTTGGTTGATTTTGCGAAAACAAATGGGGTCAAAAACAAATGGGGTCAGACTCTAATTGTTTTCATCTGAAACAAATGAAACAAATGGGGTCAGACTCTAATTGTTTTCATCTGTCACGCCAGGCTTCCGTAGCGGCGCATTTGATTTTCATGGGGCATGGGCAATGCTGGCCGAGTCAGCTCAAAGCGCGAGGGCTGGGGCAGAAAATCTTGCAGCGCGAGGCGAGCCTGCGCCAGGCGCGGGTCGTGGATTGGCGCGTTGTCGGTGGTGTCGTTGATGCAGAAGAAATCAACTGACCCAGCCAAAGATGTGAGCAAATCGAGCTGATAAGGCAGATCCGCATCGCCTGTAGAGATGTGCAGCTGGGTGTAGTCACGCATTTTTGCCACGCCGTGCGCCAATGCCCAGCGAATCACAAAGTCCGAGACGATGGTGGGCTTGTCCCAGCTGCGAAAAACAGTTGATCTGACTTGACTGAATAACTCTGGCGCAAGTTCTTCGAGCTTGAAAAGCAACGATCGCAGCATAGGCCTGGGTGCATGGGCAAAGGTGCAAGGGGTATGCTCGTAGGCAGACAAGCGCGGCCATCTTGCAAGGTCTGTGGTGTTGGCGGCTAAGTCTGCCGATGCCTGCTTGTCAAGCCAGCGCTGCGACAGGCGACAGGCGTTGTCCATCGGGTCAGCATCACGCACCAAAGGCCCGGCATCGACTTGGCCGTCGCCTGACCATGCGGCGTATATGCCGCCCTGCCAAAACCAGTCTTCTACCCGCACTGGCGCACCGAAAAAGACATCATCATTCAGATAAAAATAGCGCTCTGAGAGCTGGGGAATGCGATGCACATACGACTCAATGTTGGCTGAGTCAAAGGTGGGCAGGCCGTTTGCTGGAATCAGGTCAACATGATCCACCACCGTCAAGCGATCAGAGGACGCCAACCATGAAGGCCGCTGGCTGTCGGTCACGAGATAGACGTGCCCATGCTCGGGGAAGTAGTGATCCAACGCCCTCAGGCTGTAACGCAGCTCGTCGTTATCCCGGAAGCGGCCTTCCACGTTGCCGTGGCGGCCAGAGGTGTCGCGTGACGCTTGACCCAATGCCTCCCAGCAAAATTTACGCTTGCGGCGCCAAATGGGGTCATCGCCATTGACCCAAAGATAAACGATGTCGATCGGTGATGAATCTTGCATGATCAACATAGCTTCGGATGAAATGACCTATGGGCCTGCCAGCTGCGCAGTGCAACCGCGACAGAAAAAACAAAAAAACCCGCTCTCTTTTGGAAAGCGGGCTGTTCAGTGCCTGTAAGGCTTATTTGGCTCCTCGACCTGGGCTCGAACCAGGGACCTACGGATTAACAGTCCGGCGCTCTACCAACTGAGCTATCGAGGAATACAGCCTCACATTATAGCGTCCTATTAAACTGTGATTTTTAGGACTTCATGAAAAAACCGCAACGCCCATTGCCCTGGCTTGACGCTGGTGAAAACTTTCCACCGGTCAGTCGTGCCTGGGGGCATGACGACCCTGCACCTGGCCTGCTGGCTGCGGGCGCTGCGCTGGACGTTGCCACGCTGGTGCAGGCGTATAGCCTGGGCATCTTCCCGTGGTACAGCGAAGGGCAGCCAACGCTGTGGTGGAGCCCGGACCCGCGCATGACGCTTTATAGCCAGCAATTCAAGCTGCATCGGTCATTGCGCAAAACGCTGCAGCATTTTTCAAGCAACCCGACGTGTGAGATCCGGTTTGACACGGCGTTTGCACAAGTCATCACCGCCTGCGCCAACATGCCGCGTGACGGGCAGCCCGGCACGTGGATACTGCCCGAGATGATTGCGGCCTATCGTGCGCTGCACAAGGCAGGTCGCGCGCACAGCATTGAAACCTGGGTCGATGGTGAGCTGGTAGGCGGGCTGTATTGTGTGAATCTGGGCGGCATGGTGTTTGGTGAGTCGATGTTTGCGCACGCCACGGATGCGTCAAAAATCGCGCTGTGTGCGCTGGTGGCTTTTTGCCGGGCGCATGGCATTGACATGATTGATTGCCAGCAAAACACGGGGCACCTGGCATCGCTCGGGGCGCAAGAAATCAGCCGTGAAGCGTTCACCGCGCATGTGGCCACTGTGCTCAAGCACCCTGCCCCGGTCTGGCAGTTTGACCCCGTATACTGGAATCAACTTTTGCCCAACAGGACACCGCAAGCACTGTGACGCACCTCAAAGACCTGCCGCTGCAAACCCTGCAGTTTTATGCCACGGCGCCCTACCCGTGCAGTTATTTGCCGGGCCGGCAGGCGCGCAGTCAGGTTGCCACCCCCAGCCATTTGATTCATAACGATGCGTATTCTGAGCTGGTGGCTCAGGGCTTCAGGCGCAGCGGCATGTTTACCTACCGCCCGTATTGCGACGGTTGCACGGCCTGTGTGCCGCTGCGTGTGCCGGTGCAAAGTTTTGTACCCAACAAAAGCCAGCGCCGGGCGCACGCCAGGCACAAGGGCCTGCAGGTGCGGGTGCTCAAGCTGTGCTTTATGCCAGAGCATTACGAGCTGTACCTGCGCTACCAAAACGGCCGCCACGCAGGCGGCGGCATGGACCACGACAGCATTGACCAGTACACGCAGTTTTTGTTGCAGAGCCGGGTCAATTCACGGCTGGTGGAGTTCCGCGACACCTTGCCCAATGGCGAGCCAGGCGCTTTGAAAATGGTGGCGATTGTGGATGTGCTGGAGGACGGTATATCAGCGGTGTACACGTTTTACGAGCCCGATGATGACAAAGGCGGGCCCGGCAGCAAAAACAGCTATGGCAACTACGGCGTGCTGTGGCAGATTGAGCAAGCCGCCAAACTGGATTTGCCTTATGTTTACCTGGGCTACTGGATCGCCGAAAGCCCCAAAATGCGCTACAAAGCGACCTTCAAACCGCATGAGCTGCGGGTTGATGGGCAGTGGGTTGTGCCATAGCCCGGAGTTTGATTTCATAGCGTAAAATTTGCGCATGACAAAAGCCGAAAGCCCAATACCTGTCAAACCCACAGTCCAGGTGATTGAGCGCATGTTCACCCTGCTGGACATCCTGGCCAACCGCGAGGAGGCCATGTCGCTGAAAGAAATCAGTGAAAAGTCTGGCCTGCATGCCTCTACCGCGCACCGCATTCTTAATGACCTGGCCACTGGCCGGTTTGTTGACCGCCCTGCCGCTGGCAACTACCGGCTGGGCATGCGCCTGCTGGAGCTGGGCAACATGGTCAAGGCGCGGCTGAATGTGCGCGACGCGGCGCTGGCCCCCATGCGTGAGCTGCACAAGCTGACGCAGCAACCCGTCAACCTGAGCATGCGCCAGGGCGACGAAATCATTTACGTGGAGCGCGCTTACAGCGAGCGGTCAGGCATGCAGGTGGTACGCGCCATTGGTGGGCGGGCGCCCTTGCATTTGACGTCAGTGGGCAAGCTTTTTTTGGCATTTGACGACCCGCAGCGCCTGCGCGCCTATGCCACACGCACGGGCCTGGCAGGCCAAACGCGCAACTCCATCACGCAGTTGCCAATACTGGAGCGTGAGCTGTCCAAAGCACGTCAATATGGCATCGCCAGAGACAACGAAGAGCTGGAGTTGGGTGTGCGCTGCATGGCTGCAGGCATTTATGACGACCAGAACAAGCTGATTGCAGGTTTGTCGATTTCAGCACCCGCAGACAGGCTGGAAGAGCACTGGCTGCCCAAACTCCAAGCCACCGCCGGTGAAATATCAAAAGCTTTGGGCTATAAAGTCAAGTAATTCAGGCCATAGCCCAATAGATATGGGCGCAACCAGCTACAAATAGTGTAGCGGCTTGAGCCACGACTTACATGCTGATGTTGACTTTGCGTTCAGCAGCCACAGGGCTGGCAGCCGGGTTGGCCAAGGGGCTGACGACTGGATTGGCTTCAACCCAGCGGCGCACTCGCTCTGCATCTCCCAGGCGGCTGAGCTTGCCAGCGGAGTCCAGAAACACCATGATCAACTTGCGGCCGGCAATTTTGGTTTGCATCACCAGGCATTGGCCTGCTTCAGAGATATAACCGGTTTTTTGCAGGCCAATGTCCCACTCGGGGTTTTTGATCAGGCGGTTGGTGTTGTTGTATTGCAGTGTGCGGTTGCCAACGGCCACCTGGTAGCCTGTTGATGTTGACAGCTCGCGCAGCACCGGGTCTGCATGTGCAGCGCTGACCAGAGTGGCCAGGTCTTGGGCACTGGACTGGTTGCGGCTGGACAAGCCGGTAGGCTCCACATAGCGGGTGTCTGACATGCCCAGCAATTTGGATTTGGCGTTCATCAGGCTGACAAACACCGCCATGCCGCCTGGATAGGTACGACCCAGCGCATTGGCCGCACGGTTTTCACTGGACATCAATGCCAGGTGCAGCATTTCACCGCGGGTGAGCGATGTGCCGACCTTCAGGCGCGAGCTGCTGCCTTTTTCAGTGTCAATATCGTCTTGCGTGATGGTGACCATTTCGTCCATCGGCAGTTTTGCGCCGGTAATGATCAGGCCTGTCATGAGCTTGGTCAGCGAGGCAATCGGCAAAACGGCATTCTGGTTTTTACTGAACAGCACTTCGCGTGTGTCCTGGTCAATCACCAGCGCCACGCTGGACTTCAAGTCCAGCGCGTCATGCGCGCTGTGAAGGCCAGCAATCTGGCCGTAAGAAGGCTTGGGCGGAACTGACACGCGAACAATTGACTTGCGCTTGGTACCAGACACAAACTGCGCGGTTTTGCGAGTTGTAACCTGCTTTTTGGAAACAGCAGATTTTGTAACCTGCTGTTTTTTTGCTGTTTGACGCTTTTGGGTGTTTGCACTTGCCGGCACAGCCAGGGCAGTGAACAAAGCCAGCAAACCAGCCAGTTGAAGGGTGCGTTTCAGCGTCTGATTAAGCATTGTGATGAGCCTTGCTTGAAGTTGCATTAAAAAGCATGGCTGGAGTGTATACAAAATGAAAAAGTCACGCAATATCAAAAACTTGCGTGACTTTCCTAAAAACGGGATGAATAGTTGTCTCGATATCGACTTAAATCGTGAAAATGTCTTAATAATTCTCTAAGTCATTGATTTTAAACAACTATTTAAAATGGCCCGATTGTTAACCCTGCGCTGCAACCCGGTCAGCTTTACTTTGCAATTTATTCAGCGCGCTCAAATAAGCCTTGGCTGAAGCCACGACAATGTCGGGATCGGAACCCACACCGTTGACAACCCGTCCACTGTTTTGCAAACGAACGGTTACTTCTCCCTGGCTTTCGGTGGACCCGCTGATGGCGTTGACCGAGTAAAGCACCATCTCCGCACCGCTTTTGACGTGTGACTCAATGGCTTTGAGGGAGGCGTCCACCGGGCCGTTGCCGTCTGATTGACCTTTGACTTCTATCCCTTGTACCGTGAAAACAACACTGGCCTGCGGGCGCTCGCCTGTTTCGCTGTGTTGGGACAAGGACACAAAACCATATTGCTCAGTCGCGTGGCTCACGCTTTCATCACTGACCAGCGCCAGAATGTCTTCGTCAAAAACATCGCTCTTGCGGTCAGCCAGTTCCTTGAACTTGGCAAATGCGCTGTTGATCTCGGCTTCACTTCCCATGGCCACACCCAACTCTTGCAGGCGCTGCTTGAAAGCGTTGCGGCCGCTGAGCTTGCCGAGCACGATTTTGTTGGCTGACCAGCCAACGTCTTCAGCCCGCATGATCTCGTAGGTGTCACGCGCCTTAAGCACGCCGTCCTGGTGAATGCCGCTGGCATGGGCAAAGGCATTGGCGCCCACCACGGCCTTGTTGGGCTGCACGACGAACCCGGTGGTCTGGCTGACCATGCGGCTGGTGGCCAAAATGTGCTTGGCATCAATGCCGAGGTCAAGCTTGAAATAGTCTTTACGTGTTTTGACCGCCATGACGATTTCTTCCAGGCTGCAATTGCCCGCCCGCTCGCCCAGGCCATTGATGGTGCATTCCACCTGCCGCGCACCGCCAATCATCACACCAGCCAATGAGTTGGCCACCGCCATGCCCAGGTCGTTATGGCAGTGCACCGACCACACGGCCTTGTCGCTGTTGGGGATACGCTCACGCAGGTTTTTGATGAAGTTGCCATACAGCTCAGGGATGGCGTAGCCCACCGTGTCTGGCACGTTGATGGTGGTTGCGCCTTCGGCGATCACCGCCTCCAGAACACGGCACAAAAAGTCCGGGTCTGAGCGGTAGCCGTCTTCAGGGCTGAACTCAATGTCGCCCATCAGATTGCGGGCAAATCGGGTGGAAAGTCTGGCCTGTTCAAACACCTCGTCGGGTGTCATGCGCAGCTTTTTTTCCATATGCAATGCGCTGGTGGCCAAGAACAGATGCAGACGACCTGATGCAGCAGGTTTGAGCGCTTCAGCGGCACGCGAAATGTCACGGTCATTGGCTCTGGCCAGTGAGCAAACGGTGGAGTCCTTGATGACTTCAGCAATTGATTTGACGCATTCAAAGTCACCATTGGAGCTGGCGGCAAAACCGGCTTCGATGACATCGACCTTCAGGCGCTCCAGCTGGCGCGCAATGCGCAGTTTTTCGTCGCGCGTCATGGATGCGCCGGGCGACTGCTCACCGTCGCGCAAGGTGGTGTCAAAAATGATGAGTTTGTCAGCCATGGAATTCTCCGGATAAGTCAAAGTAAAAAACCAGCAACCCAAAACAAAACGGCCCGTTGCTGGAAGCAAACGGGCCGTTGGAATAAGGGTTAAGCGTGCGCTACCAGTTCCGCCCGTTGGCAGATAGCAGTAGCGCTAGGGAAATTCGTTTCATGTTTTGAATATAGCACAGCTCATCAGGGCAAATTATTTGTGCAACCCACGCTCGTCAGGCTCGTCGGTTGACGTTGAAATCACACTGGTTTGCTGGCCTTCGGCCTTGCGCCACGCATAAACGGCGTAGCCTGACAAGCCATAAACAATGAACAAACCAAACATGACGATCGGCGGATCAATGTTGATCACCGCGATGCCCAGTGCTATCAGGACAATGACCGCAAAAGGCACGCTGCGCTTCATCTGCACGTCTTTGAAGCTGTAAAAAGGCACGTTGGTCACCATCGTCAGGCCTGCATAAAGGGTCAGTGCGAAGGCATACCAGCGCACGTCCTCACCGTCGATACCGGCATCTGTCATCAACCAGATGAAACCGGCCACAAGAGCCGCAGCTGCAGGCGATGGCAAGCCCTGAAAAAACCGCTTGTCAACGACTGTGGTGTTGACGTTAAACCTCGCCAGACGCAAGGCTGCGCAGGCGCAGTACACAAAAGCCGCGATCCAGCCCCAGCGCCCCAGCGAGCCCAGTGCCCACACATAGACAATAAGCGCTGGTGCGGCACCAAAAGACACCATATCGGACAGCGAATCCATCTGCTCACCGAAAGCACTCTGGGTGTTGGTCATGCGGGCAATCCGTCCGTCCAGACTGTCCAGCACCATGGCGCAAAAAACGCCAACAGCAGCGTTTTCAAATCGGCCGTCCATGGCCATCACGATGGCGTAAAACCCGCCAAACAGCCCGCCCAGCGTGAACAGGTTAGGCAAGATGTAGATGCCCTTGCGGCGCTTGCGAACCACCACGTCCTGGCCGTGGGTCGAGGGCTCATCGCCATCATGCATAAAAATACTCCTGTAACTAGTGACTAGGATAACAAACTAATGTGCCGCAAAAAACAAAAAAGCCGCGCAAGCACTCTGCGCGGCTTTTTGCAGGACAAGTACCTGATGCTGAAACGCTTTAGTTCTTGGTCTGGTCAACCAGTTTGTTCTTTGCGATCCACGGCATCATGGCGCGCAACTGGCTGCCGACTTTCTCAATCGAGTGCTCAGCTGTCAATCGGCGGCGTGCCGTCATGCTTGGGTAGCCCGTGCGGCCTTCCAGAATAAACATTTTGGCGTATTCGCCGGTCTGGATGCGCTTGAGCGCTGCGCGCATCGCCACACGTGACTGCTCGTTGATGATCTCTGGACCTGTGACGTACTCGCCGTACTCAGCGTTGTTGCTGATCGAGTAGTTCATGTTGGCAATACCGCCTTCATAAATCAAATCAACAATCAATTTGAGCTCGTGCAGGCATTCGAAGTAAGCCATTTCTGGCGCATAGCCAGCTTCGACCAGGGTCTCGTAACCCATTTTGATGAGTTCAACCGCACCGCCGCACAGCACGGCTTGCTCGCCGAACAGGTCGGTTTCGGTTTCTTCCTTGAAGTTGGTTTCAATGATGCCGGCCTTGCCGCCACCATTGGCCATGGCATAGCTCAGCGCCAGGTCGCGGGCCTTGCCTGATTTGTCCTGATGGATGGCGACCAGATGCGGCACGCCGCCACCCTGGGTGTAGGTGTTGCGCACGGTGTGGCCTGGGGCCTTGGGCGCGACCATCCAGACGTCCAGGTCAGCACGCGGCACGACCTGGTTGTAATGCACATTAAAGCCGTGGGCAAACACCAGCGATGCGCCCTGCTTGGCATGTGGTTCAACATTGTTTTTGTAGACACCTGCAATGTCTTCATCAGGCAACAAAATCATCACCACGTCAGCGGCTTTGACAGCGTCGTTGACTTCATGCACAGACAGGCCAGCTTTTTCAGCCTTGCTCCAGGAGGCGCCACCTTTGCGCAGGCCGACCACGACCTTGACGCCGCTGTCGTTCAGGTTCTGTGCGTGGGCATGGCCCTGGCTGCCGTAACCAATAATGGCTACCGTTTTGCCTTTGATCAGGCTCAGGTCGCAGTCTTTGTCGTAATAAACTTTCATCTTTTTCTCCTAAATAATCACTAAAAATAAAACAGCCAGGGAACTTCAAATACTCAATGTCTAGACACGCAAAATGCGCTCGCCGCGCCCAATGCCGCTGGCGCCGGTGCGTACCGTCTCCAAAATGGCACTGCGGTCAATGGCTTCCAAAAACGCATCGTTTTTGTGCTGGTCGCCGGTAAGCTCAATGGTGTAACTTTTCTCGGTCACGTCAATAATCCGCCCGCGAAATATATCAGCCATGCGCTTCATCTCTTCGCGCTCTTTGCCCACCGCGCGCACTTTGACCATCATCAGTTCGCGCTCGGTGTAAGCACCTTCGGTCAGGTCAACCACCTTGACGACTTCAATCAGGCGGTTCAGGTGCTTGGTGATTTGTTCAATCACGTCGTCAGAGCCGCTGGTTTGAATGGTCATCCGCGACAGCGTCGGGTCTTCGGTCGGCGCGACCGTCAGGCTTTCAATGTTGTAGCCACGGGCTGAAAACAAACCGACAACACGGGACAGTGCGCCAGGTTCGTTTTCCAGTAAAACTGCAATGATGTGTTTCATAGGTCTGGACGCTTCATTTCGCCTGCCCTCCCCTGCACACGGTAATGTGCAGGCTTGGCAGGCAATAGATTTGTCAGTTAAAAGTTAAAGAAAGTCGCTATTGATTTAGCAGCTGCTTGCACACGTATTTATTGGGCTGGAGGCCAAAATGATACTAAAAAAAGGCGGTTTTAAAGGTCTTCAGCACCCAAAAGCATCTCACTGATGCCCTTACCGGCCTGCACCATCGGAAACACGTTTTCGGTCGGGTCGGTTCTGAAGTCCATGAACACCGTGCGGTCCTTGAGCTTGCGAGCTTCACGCAGCGCGGGCTCAACATCACCTGGCTTTTCAATCAGCATGCCGACGTGGCCATAAGCTTCTGCCAGCTTTACAAAATCTGGCAACGCGTCCATGTAGCTGTGGCTGTAGCGGCCCTCGTAGTCAAACTCTTGCCACTGGCGCACCATACCCAGGTAGCGGTTGTTCAACGACACAATTTTGACCGGCGTGTTGTACTGAAAGCAGGTTGAAAGCTCCTGGATGCACATTTGAATCGAGCCTTCGCCTGTGATGCAAAACACCTCGGATTCAGGCTTGGCCAGCTTGATGCCCATGGCGTATGGCAAGCCCACGCCCATGGTGCCCAGGCCACCGGAGTTGATCCAGCGGCGCGGCTCGTCAAACTTGTAGTACTGCGCCGCCCACATCTGGTGCTGACCGACGTCAGAGGTGATGTAGGTATCAGCGTCTTTGGTCATGTTCCACAGCGTTTCAACCACATATTGCGGCTTGATGGTGCTGCCATCGCCCAGGCTGTACTTCATGCATTCACGCTTGCGCCAGCCATCGATAGTGCTCCACCAGCCGCCCAGTGCGTCAGCGTCAGGTTTGAGGCCTGACTCCTTAATCATGGCGATTAATTCAGTCAGAACTTCCTTGACGTCACCCACGATGGGGATATCCACCTTCACGCGCTTGGAAATGCTGGACGGGTCGATGTCGATGTGGATGATCTTGCGTTCGTTTTGGGCAAAATGCTTGGGGTTGCCAATCACGCGGTCATCAAACCGCGCGCCCACAGCCAGCAACACGTCGCAGTTTTGCATCGCGTTGTTGGCTTCATAAGTGCCGTGCATGCCCAGCATGCCCAAAAACTTAGGGTCACTGGCCGGGTAAGCGCCAAGGCCCATCAGCGTGTTGGTGCAGGGGTAGCCCAGCATATCCACCAGGGTGCGAAGCTCGGCAGAGGCATTGCTCAAAAGTACGCCACCACCGGTGTAGATGTAGGGGCGCTTGGCCGTCATCAGCAATTGCAGCGCCTTGCGGATTTGCCCGCCGTGCCCTTTGCGCGACGGGTTGTAGCTACGCATTTCAACCGTGGCTGGGTAGCCGTTGTAGGCCACCTTGTTAAACGACACGTCTTTAGGAATATCCACCACAACCGGGCCCGGGCGGCCACTACGGGCGATGTGAAAGGCCTTTTTCATCGTCTCGGCGATGTGTTTGGCATCTTTGACCAAAAAGTTATGCTTGACGATGGGCCTGGTGATACCGACCGTGTCGCATTCCTGAAAGGCATCCAGGCCGATCGCGTGCGTTGGCACCTGTCCCGTGATGATGACCATCGGGATGCTGTCCATGTAAGCGGTAGCAATGCCGGTCACCGCATTTGTGACGCCAGGACCGGATGTAACCAGCGCCACGCCAACGTCGCCTGTAGCTCTGGCATAGCCATCGGCAGCATGCACGGCGGCCTGTTCGTGGCGAACCAGCACGTGCTGAATGGTGTCCTGCTTGTAAAAGGCATCGTAAATGTGCAGCACGGCACCACCTGGGTAGCCCCAGATGAACTTGACGTTTTCTGCCTGTAGCGACTTGACAAGAATTTCCGCGCCGCGAAGATCTTGTGTGCCTGAAGAAGACTTTGCAGACGCTGCTGCGGCGGAAGCGATTTCCGCTTTTGTGATTTCCATGATGAACCTTTGTGAATTTCTCTGACGAAATACCTTGGGTGCCTTTTGGCTGACTCTTGTGGAGCAGCGTCAAGACTTGAGGCCAAAACCATGAGCAGATGCATCATCTGCCGAGCCGTGACCCGTTTGCTGTTTGAATTGCAGGGCGTATTATGACATTCTCAAGATTTGCTCAGCATCGGCGGCCAGCCATGATGCGATAATTCCACACAAAGCCAATAACAAGACAGCCCAGGACAACCCGGAACCTCACACCGTTGGCAACTGAACTCGAACTCTCTGACTTCCTGAAAAGCGTTGAAAAACGCGCCTTCAAACGAAGCGTTTACCACACCCGGGACGAAGAAGCTGCGCTGGATATTGTTCAGGACAGCATGATGAAGCTTGCCCACAGTTACGGCGACAAGCCCTTGGCGGAACTGCCAATGCTGTTCCAGAGGATTTTGTCGAACACCACTCTGGACTGGTTCAGGCGCCGAAAGACGCGTAATGCGCTGTTTTCCAACATGAGCGACTTTGAATCGCCAGGTGCCGACGGCGATTTCGATATTCTGGAAACTTTAGAGGCTCTGAATGACTCAGAGGGTACAGAAAGCGCCCAAGACGCGACAGAACGGGCGCAGATATTGCGTGAAATTGAAATTGAAGTGCAACTTTTGCCAGGTCGTCAACGGGAAGCCTTCCTGATGCGTTACTGGGAGGAGATGGACGTGGCCGAGACTGCGTTGGCGATGGGTTGCTCTGAAGGCAGTGTCAAAACGCACTGTTCCCGTGCAGTTCTTGCCCTCAGTAAAGCGCTGGGTGCCAAAGGTATTACTTTATGACTTATTCAAATCAAAATCGGGCCGACATTTTGCAAGACCGCTTTGCGCACAAAGCGGTTGCTTACCTTTCAATTGGTGCCTCAGAGATGCCGCACGACGTTTCGGAGCGACTACGCGCTGCGCGAGAGCAGGCCGTTGCCAAGCGCAAAATAGCCAAAATCCAGACTGCTGCCAGCATCGTGAGCCATGGCGGTAGCGCTTCACTGACTTGGGGCTCTTCTGATAATCTGAGCTGGTGGGGCCGAATTGGTTCTGTGATGCCGCTGGTTGCACTTGTTGTTGGCATGCTGACCATCAATTCAATCCAAAACGACAACCGAGCTCAGGAGGTTGCAGAAGTTGATGCTGCCCTGCTGACTGACGACTTGCCACCTGCAGCATTCTCAGACCCCGGGTTTGTTCAGTTTCTAAAATCCACACGCTGAGCTTCACTTTGTCTTTTTTATCTGCGAACAAGGCGGTACGCCGATCAATGTACCTGATGCTTCTGAGCGTGCTGCCGTTGGTGGCTCAAGCACAAGCGCCACAAGTTGCAGCAGCGACAGCAGCAGCCAGTGCGGCAAAACCTGTCACGACTCTGGCGTCAAAGCCAAGCTGGGCTGAACTCAACGCCTTGCAACAGCAAAGCCTCAAACCATTGGCTGCCAGCTGGAACGGCATCAGCGAAGCCCAAAAGCGCAAGTGGCTGGAAGTCTCCAAAAACTACCCCAATCTACCAGCAGCCGATCAAGCAGTCATGCACAGCCGCATGAATGAATGGGTGGCCATGAGCCCTCAGCAGCGCGCCGCTGCCCGGCTTAACTTTGCCAAAACAAAAGAATTGTCTAAAGAGCTCACGCCAGACGAGAAAAAAGCCAAGTGGCAAACCTACCAGGCCTTGAGCCCGGAAGAAAAAGCCAAATTGGCCGCCAAGGCCACCCCCAAGCCCTCAGGTGCAGCCACGGCGGTCAAGCCCGTTGAGCCGCAGAAATTGGCCGTCACACCCAAAGGCGTGCCAACCCTGCCCGCCGTGCCTGCCGCAGCCCCTGTCATGACCAGGACCGGGGACACCTTGCAGAACGTGGTCTCGCCAGTACCTGCCAAGTGACCGAGCCACAACCTCCCGTCCCCTCGATTCCGAGGCGGATGGCCTGCTGGATGTATGAAGGCATGCTCATGTTTGGCGTGATCTTTCTGGCGGGCTATTTGTTTGGTGCCTTAAGCCAAACACGCAACGCTATGGACAACCGCAACGCCCTGCAAGCGTTTTTGTTTGTCATTTTTGGTATTTACTTTGTCTGGTTTTGGGCCAAAGGACAAAGTCTGGCGATGAAAACGTGGGACATTCGCGTGGTTGACGAGCAAGGCCAGCGCATCTCCCAACAGCGTGCGCTGCTGCGTTATGTCATGAGCTGGCTCTGGTTTTTGCCGCCTTTGGTGGGCAGTTGGCTGCTGGACATACCCGCCAAGCAAGGCGCCTTTTTAGCAATGGGTTGGGTGGTGATTTGGGCGTTTTTGGCACGCTTTCATCCACAAAAGCAGTTCTGGCATGATGCCTTTGCTGGCACCCGGCTGATCACTTGGAAAGGCCCCGCAGGCCCTAAATGGTTTTCCCGCAAAGACAAAGCCGCAGCGCCGCCGCCAGCGACTTGAGGAGCGCGGCAACCCTGTCATAAAGCCAAACGACAATCGTTGGCATGTTAAAAAACTCGATTCCTGCAAATCCCCAAAAAGCCCGCAAAGGCCTGAACCGCGTCTGGCATGCCTTTGGTTATTCGCTGGCCGGCTTGCGTGCTGGCTGGTATGAGACCGCCTTTCGCCAGGAAGCTATCGCGTCCGTCATTTTGCTGCCAGCTGCCTTTTGGCTGGGCCGCACCTGGGTGGAGGTGGTGTTGCTGGCAAGCACTGTTGTGCTGATCATGATTGTGGAGTTGCTCAACACCGGCATTGAAACCGCGATTGACCGGATTGGGCCAGAATGGCATGACTTGTCCAAACGTGCCAAAGACATGGGCAGTGCTGCTGTGCTGCTGAGTTTACTGCTGTGTGCGGGCACGTGGTGCCTGGCTATTTTTCAAAGACTGACAACGTGAACCTGAACACACCTTCTTTTTCAATCTGCGTTTATTGCGGCTCGCGACCAGGCAACGACGCTGAATTTACCAACATTGCAGCGCAGGTCGGAACCTGGATAGGCACGCACGGCGGCCAACTGGTTTACGGCGGCGGCCGAAACGGGCTGATGGGCACGGTAGCTGACGCGACTCTGGCTGCGGGCGGCCAGGTCATAGGCGTGATTCCCAAATCACTGGTTGACAAAGAGCAGGCACACCACGGCTGTACCGAGCTTCATGTGGTTGAAACCATGCATGACCGCAAACGCATCATGGCCGAGCGGGCGGACGCATTTTTGGCGCTACCGGGTGGTATTGGCACGTTCGAAGAGTTTTTTGAGGTCTGGACCTGGCGCCAGCTTGGCTACCACGACAAACCCATCGGCTTGCTGAACATGAATGGCTATTACGACAGCATGCTGGCGTTTTTGCAGTCCTCGGTCAGCGCAGGCTTCATGCCCGACTGGCTGATGCCGCTGGTTTCCGTAGATACAAAGGCCGAGCCGTTACTGCAAAGCCTGGTGCAGGCCTCAGGACTGACGCGAGAGAAACAGCGGCTCGACCAGATCTAATTCAGAAAAACCGCTTTAAACCGCGGCTTCGTCCTGCTCGCCTGTGCGAATGCGTACGGTGCGCTCAACACTGGTTATAAAGATCTTGCCGTCGCCGATTTTGCCGGTGCGGGCCGCGCGAATGATGGCATCCACGCAGCGGTCCACGTCTTCGGTTTTGACCACCACTTCAACTTTGACTTTCGGCAGAAAATCAACGACGTATTCAGCGCCCCGGTACAGCTCAGTGTGCCCTTTTTGACGTCCAAAGCCTTTGACTTCAGTGACGGTCAAGCCAGTCACGCCGCAGTCGGCCAGGGCCTCGCGGACTTCTTCGAGTTTGAAGGGTTTGAGGATGGCGGTGATTTGTTTCATTGAATTTGTCTTTAAATTAAGCGCGAAATTTGCTGGTAATAGGGTAGCGCCAATCCTTGCCAAAGCTCCTGTGAGTTACCCGGATGCCCACAGGTGCTTGCCGCCGCTTGTACTCGTTGATTTTGATCAGCCGCGTCACGCGCTCCACCACCGCCCGGTCAAACCCGGCGACGATGATGCCCTCGATGCTCTCATCATTTTCCATGTAGCGCTCCAAAATCGCGTCCAGCACGTCATAGGGCGGCAGGCTGTCCTGATCGGTTTGGTCTGCTTTCAGTTCAGCGCTTGGCGGACGGGTGATGATGCGCTCAGGAATGGGCGCTGCACCCGTGCCGTACGGGTCGTTCGCGTTCCGCCAGTGCGCGAGCCTGAACACCGTGGTTTTGGCCAAGTCCTTGATGACCGCAAAGCCGCCCGCCATATCGCCATACAGCGTGCAGTAGCCAGTTGCCATCTCGCTCTTGTTGCCCGTCGTGAGAACGATTGAGCCGAACTTGTTGGACAGTGCCATCAGCAGCGTGCCACGAATCCGTGCCTGGATATTCTCTTCAGTCGTGTCCTCTGCCCTGCCTTTGAAGTGATCGGCCAACGATGCCTTGAACGCCTCAAACTCCGGGATGATGGAAATCTCGTCGTATTGCACCTTCATGCGCTCAGCCATCTCGCGAGCGTCAATCCACGAAATATCAGCCGTGTAGGGCGACGGCATCATCACTGTGCGTACCTTGTCTGCACCAATCGCGTCCACTGCAATCGCCAGCACCAGAGCCGAATCAATACCGCCCGACAAGCCCAGCAGCGCACCCGGAAAACCGTTTTTTCCCAGGTAATCGCGCACACCCAGCACCAGCGCGTCCCACAGGTCGGCATCATCCGATTGTTCTGGCTTTATGAACGCTATTAATTCAGGAGCTGCTTGCGCCCGTATTTGTTGGTCTAAAGGCATATTAGATGCCTTTTTTGAGGCATTTTCAGCGGTTTTGACGCTGATTTCGAACAAATCCTCTTTAAAACTGGGCGCACGGCCTGCCAGTGCGCCATTGGCTTGCAAGGCAAAAGATCGCCCCTCAAAAACAATCTCGTCCTGCCCACCCACCAGGTGCGCGTAAACCAGCGGCAGACCGACGGCGACGGCGCGTTGCTGCATCATTTGTTCACGCTCACCGCCCTTGCCAATGTGAAACGGCGAGGCGTTGATGACGATCAGCAGCTCTGCGCCTGCGTCCTTGGCGTCATGGGCAGGCAAGTCAAACCAGGCGTCTTCACAAATCAGCAGCCCAACCTTCACGCCATCAGCTTCAAATACACAAGCCGAGTTGCCCGGCGTGAAGTAACGCCGCTCGTCAAACACCTGGTAGTTGGGCAACTCCCGCTTGGCATAGGTGTGCGTGACATGCCCTTTGCAAAGCACCAGGGCCGCATTGTGACGGTGCTGCACGGCCACGCTCTTGGTGCGCACACCGTCCCCTACCATCACAGGCGTGCCAACGACGACCGTCAAGCCTTTTAACCCGGCCAGCGCATGGGCCACCTGTTTCACGGCATCATCACAGGCTTGTATAAACGAACTGCGCAAAAACAGGTCTTCAGCCGCATAGCCACAAATGGCCAGCTCAGGCGTCACAACCAGCCGTGTTCCAGTGGCGTAAGCAGTGGTTGCTGCGTCAATTATTTTTTGCGCATTGCCGGGCATGTCGCCAACGCAATAATTGAGCTGTAAAACGCAGATTTTCAGTGGCATCTTCAAAATTAAACCAAGTCTGATGAACGAGAAACTTGATTATGTCATTCGTGTACTGACCACGCCGCTTGCAGTGAATGGCGAGGACTGGAATACGCTGCTGGCTGCGCAATCGCCCAATGGCGCGCTGAATCCTTTCATGCGGCACGAGTATTTGACCGCCATGACCGAGAGCGGTAGCGCCACCGGGAGTGTCTGAATTTCTGTGTGTGAAGCGGATTGGATGTTAGCTGAGGTTTGAAGGTTTTTGGATTTTTTCTTTTCAAAGAGGCCCCTGCCAGGCCGCCGGAGGCGTCCCCCTCCCGTTTTCT
>JBILXX010000141.1:0-5097 GCA_044378095.1 Polaromonas sp. | reverse complement strand
CATGGGCGCTCACCAAGTTCATGATTCAATACCCTGATCTTGCAGCCTTTTAGGCGGTGCCCGCAACTTTTTTTACCTCACGTAGCGGTTAATTCGGCTGGCTTGCGGAATTCTGCAAGTCCCTCATCTGAATTGTTTTCTGATGGAGTTTTGAATGTTTACCTCGCCACCCCCAATGTCGTCATTCCAGCAGCGCTTGCCCAACCCGTACCAGGGCGAAGCTGCGGTCGTCTCCAGCCTGTTGACGCCGCTGCAAACCGCACTTGACTGGGCCGCCGCTGCACAAACCGCCCAGCCTTGGGTACATGCGGTGCGCAACAACCCGCCGCCGTTTTGGGCGATGGAAAGCCTGCTCAAGGAGTACCCGATATCCAGCGCCGAGGGCCTGGCGCTGATGCGCCTGGCCGAAGCGCTGCTGCGTGTGCCCGATATTGAAACCGCGATTGCCCTGACGGCGGACCAGCTGGGCCGGGCAGACTTCGAAGCCAGTGGTGACAAAACCATAGCACGCCTGGCGTCCAGTGCGATTGGTTTGTCCAAGAAGTTTTTACCGGATGACGAAGGCAGCAGTTTGCTGGGCAAGCTGGGCGCACGCAGCGTGGTGGCGGCGACGCTGCGGGCGGTGCAGCTTTTGGGGCGGCAGTTTGTGCTCGGCCAGACGATTGCTGAGGCGATGGATGAAGCGACGAGTTCCAAAAAGAAAATGGCTAACCTGCGCTTTAGCTATGACATGCTGGGCGAGGGCGCACGCACCGAGGCGGATGCCGCCAAGTATCTGGCCAGCTACAAAAATGCTATTGAATCAATAGCTGCTTGCGCGCGTATTGATTGTGCTACAGAGCTAAATGATGGCATATCCATCAAACTGAGCGCACTGCACCCGCGTTATGAAGATGCGCAGCGTTCTAGAGTCATGGCCGAGCTGGTGCCGCGTGTCTGGGCGCTTTGCGAGCTGGCTGCCCAGGCCAACATCAACCTGACGATTGATGCTGAAGAGGTGGACAGGCTGGAGTTGTCATTGGACGTTTTTGAGGCGCTGGCTGCGTTGGTGGCGCAGCACTATCCGCAATGGCAAGGCTTTGGCCTGGCCATGCAGGCCTACCAGTCGCGTGCGTTGGACCTGGTTCAGCACATCATTGCGTTAGGCCGTAAATACAAGCTGCGTTTGATGTGCCGACTGGTCAAAGGCGCGTATTGGGATTCGGAAATCAAGCGCGCCCAAGAACTCGGTTTGCCGCACTATCCGGTGTTTACCCACAAACACCACACCGACATTGCCTACCTGGCGTGTGCCCAGGCCCTGCTGGACGCGCCCGATGCGGTGTACCCGCAGTTTGCGGGGCATAACGCGGGCACGATTGCGGCTATTTTGCAGATGGCGGCTAAAAACAGCGTGCCTTTTGAACTTCAAAGACTGCACGGTATGGGCGAAGGCATTTTTCGTGAGGTGTTGAAAAACCCGAACATCGCCTGCCGCGTCTACGCACCCGTGGGCTCGCACCGCGACTTGCTGGCTTACCTGGTGCGGCGGCTGCTGGAGAACGGGGCCAATTCGTCCTTCGTGCACCAGCTGGCTGACGAGTCGGTGGGCATGGACGTCTTGCTGTTGTCACCGCTGTACGCTGAGGCATTGCCATCATTGCCACTGCCTGCGGACATCTTGGGTAGCAGCCGTCAAAACAGCGCCGGGCTTGATTTAACCGTCAACAGCATGCGCCAACCGCTGCTGGCGGCCTGGCAGACTGAAAACGTGCCAAAAGTGCCGTTTTTAGATGCCAAATTGGCCTCCAGCCTAATCAATACGGGCGCAAGCAGCTATCAAAAATGGAGCGTTGTATCGGTTGCTGATAGAGCGCTTGTGCTGCGCCGCGCCGCTGACGAACTGCAGGCGCAGTTGCCCAAATTCTGCGCGTTGCTGGTCAAAGAAGCGTTCAAAACCTGGGGCGATGCCGTGGCTGAGGTGCGCGAGGCGGTGGACTTTTTGCGCTACTACGCGAACGAGGCCGAGCGCATCATGACTCCGATTGCCTTACCCGGACCGACTGGTGAAACCAACGAGCTGCGCCTGCGGGCGCGTGGCGTGTGGGTGTGCATCAGCCCGTGGAACTTTCCACTGGCGATTTTTGTCGGGCAAGTGGCGGCTGCGCTCAGCACGGGCAACTCGGTGGTCGCCAAGCCGGCTGAACAAACGCCCGGCGTGGCGTGGGAGGCTGTGCGGCTGCTGCATGCGGCGGGTGTTCCCGAAGGCGCATTGCAGTTGGCGCACGGTGCGGGCGACACGGTGGGCGCGGCGCTGGTGGCAGCGCCCGGTGTTGCGGGCGTGGTGTTTACCGGCTCCACCCAGGTGGCCAAAATTATCAACCGCGCACTGGCTGCCAAAGACGGCGCGATTACCCCGCTGATCGCCGAGACGGGCGGTATCAACGCGATGCTGGTGGACTCCAGCGCGCTGCCAGAGCAGGTGGTCGATGCGGTGGTCCACAGCGCTTTTCGCTCGGCGGGCCAGCGCTGCTCGGCACTGCGGCTGCTGTGTGTGCATGAGAGCATTGCCGACAGGGTGATTGAGATGGTGCAGGGCGCGGCGCTTGAATTGGCAGCCGGTGATGCGGCGCTGCTGGCCACCGATGTTGGTCCTGTGATTGATGCCGACGCGTTTGACGGCATCCAAAAGCACATAGAACGCCTGAAAAACACATCAAAAACAGTTTTTGACCAACAAACACGGGCGCAAGCAGCTCCTAATACCGTAGCTCATTGCGCATTTGAAGTTGTCAGCATCAGCGACGTCAAAACTGAAATTTTCGGCCCGGTGCTGCACATCGTGCGCTGGGGCGGTGACCCGGCGCTGGTGATTGACCAGATCAACGCCTTGGGCTATGGCCTCACGCTGGGGATTCAAACCCGCATTGACTCACGCGCCCAGCAGCTGGCCACGCGCGCGCATGTGGGCAACGTGTACATCAACCGCGCCATGACCGGGGCGGTGGTCGGCGTGCAGCCGTTTGGCGGAGAGGGCTTGAGCGGCACCGGGCCCAAGGCGGGTGGGCCGCTTTATTTGCAACGTTTTTGCAGCGAGCAAACTCTGACGATCAATACCACGGCAGCAGGCGGTAACGTCGCTTTAATGGCCTGAAGGAGACTGAAAATTACTGCAGTTCAGCTACTGCAAGCTTGGACTCCACCAGCTTGCCAGGCGCAAACAGCACACTCGGTTGACCCGCTTCGAGCAGCGCCAGCTCAGCTGCTGCAAAGGCTTTGGTGCTTTTGATCTGGTAATCAATCTTGCAGGCCGTCCAGGTGCCCGGCTTGGCGTTGTTGACAGTTTCAATGTCAGGCTGCGCACCGCATGCGTTTTCAACCGCTGCCAGAAACGACGGCCGGCTGGCCAGGCCGCGCAGCCAGCCCATGCGCTTGAGCATTTTGGTGTCGATGATGGTCATGTCAAAAGCCGGGGTGTCCATCATCTGGTCAATCAGTGTGGCGGGGATGCCTTGCAGCATCAGGTAGCGCCGCAAGTCTTCAGACACATTGCGCTCGATTTCTCGCCGCTGCGTGCGGTCAGCGTTGGGGCTGTTGACGGTCACCCGGTGCACGCCCAGCTCGCCAAAGGTGTACAGCCAGCGGTCGGCCGCCCCGGCAAACATCATGAAGCAGGCGCTGTAGCATTTGCCGTCAGGGCCCACCACCACGCTGGCACTGCTTTTTTCAAGCAGGCTGGCAAACTTCATAGCCTCGTTCAAGTCGCCGCCCATCGAGTCGAGCCAGACGTAGTTGGCATAGGCTTTGAGATGTCCTGGCAGGAGCAAAAAGTTTTTGAACTTGTCAAAGTCACCGATCTCAATTCGGCCTTTGATCAGCACCGACACTGGTCCGAATTTGTCGGCTGGCTGCAGGGTAAACACAGCAGCCATTGACGTGTTGGCCATGCCCAGCAGGCTCAGGGCAAGCGTTAAAAACCAACCTGCAGATTGTGCCTTTTTGAACATGTTCAGGGCGGCTTGACAGCCGGGCCAACCCGTTTGCCACTGACCAGATTGATCATGTCCGGTGTGCTCATCACGCCCTCGTAGCCACTGACCACAATGTCAAAACTCAGCGTGTCGTCACTCTGCAGCGTGGGTGCGGGCATGGGTGCGGGTTTGCACAGCTTGCCGCAGGCCAGGCGTGCGTCACGCTGCACCAGGCGAGCCGCCTGAATGGCCTGGCTGCGTGCAGCATTGCCGACAAAAGTCTTGTCAGTGGCAACCCGCACAATGATCAAGCCTTCAGGGTAAAAAGATGCCAGCCTGAGGTTGCCAGACAGCGCAGACTTTATGTCTGCCTCGGTTGGTTTGGCTGCTGTGACGGGTGTAGCTGGCCTTTTGGCACCAGAAGCGGCAGGCGCCGGGTTTTGCGGCACAGCCGGCAAGCCCAGAATGTTGTTGGCGTCTTGCGCAAGCAGTGCTGGTGGATGGCTGAACAACAACGTCGCTGTCGCCATCGCCAGGCCAAAATTCAACATGATTTTCATCGGTGCAAGTTTAATTGAGTCGTCATTAAACTTGACAAATCAAGCATCAAAGTGCGTCAGGCTATTGGGCTGCGCTTGCGCTTTAACCACCAGACGCCGCCGCTGATCAACAGCGTCAAAACAACAATGGCCAACATGCCAAACAACCAGATTGCGCCAATAACAAATGGAAGCGCTGCGCCCACAAATTGCAGCAGGCCACCCAGAAGGCCCTGAGTGACTTGCAACAGTGGGCCGAGGCCGTCTACCATTTGCTGCCACCATGGCACAACGATCGCGGGCACCTGCAGGTCTTTGGCCTGTTGCAAAGTTTGCTCCCATGGCAGCTGGCCAGCCAATTGGAGCACCTTGTGAGAAAGCCAAGCCAACAAGCTCCAAAAGCTCATGAGGACAAACGCCAGAATCCAGATTAGTAAAGTCATGCTTTATTTTATGCAGCACGACTCGAATTAACGACTGGTTTTTGGGAACATGTCAGCAGTAAATGATTTGTCCGGTTTTTAGCAAGTAATCTGTCCGGTTTATGGAGAAGGGATGCAAGACACCCCCATAAGCCGGGCCCGCTACATGCAGGAGAACCGCAAGAT
>JBILXX010000072.1:0-18567 GCA_044378095.1 Polaromonas sp. | reverse complement strand
AAAAATCTCATCTTGCGGTTCTCCTGCATGTAGCGGGCCCGGCTTATGGGGGTGTCTTGCATCCCTTCTCCATAAACCGGACAGATTACTTGCTAAAAACCGGACAAATCATTTACTGCTGACACTTTTCATTGGTGCCTTAAACCCGACTGTCGCGTAAAATAATCTTATGAGCACGGAATCTGATTTGACCAACTTCACACATCACTTTTTGATTGCCATGCCGGGTCTTCAAGACGAGACTTTCGCCAAAAGTGTGATTTACATGTGTGAACATTCCGAGCGTGGCGCATTGGGTCTGGTCATCAACAAGCCCAGCGACATCAACCTGAAAAAACTGTTTGAAAAAGTCGAGCTGCCGCTGCATCGCCAGGATTTGACGCAAGCGCCTGTTTTTCAGGGTGGCCCGGTACAAACCGAACGCGGTTTTGTGCTGCATGAATCGGTGGTCATGCCAGGTAATGAGTCGCTCTACGCCTCGACGATGACCATTCCTGGCGGGCTGGAAATGACGACCTCCAAAGACGTGCTGGAAGCGCTGTCCACCGGGTATGGCCCGCGCAAGGTGTTTGTATCGCTGGGCTATTCCTCTTGGGGGCAAGGTCAGCTGGAGTCTGAAATTTCTGACAACAGCTGGCTGACAGTGGCAGCAGATCCGGCAGTGATTTTTGACACTCCGGTAGAACAGCGGTATGCAAAAGCGCTGAAGTTGCTTGGTTTAGAGGCCTGGATGCTGTCCCACGAGGCAGGTCACGCATGACAGTGAGCGCCAGCGCTCCTGTGGCCACTGGCCTGCAAACATTTTTAGCTTTCGATTTCGGTATCAAACGCACGGGCGTTGCTACAGGCAACCGGCTGACCCGAACCGCAAGCCCGCAGCCCACGATGACGGCGAACAACGACCAGCGGCTTGATGCTGTCGCTTTGCGTATCAAAGAATGGCAACCTGACGCGTTGGTGGTCGGCGTGCCGTTTCACCCTGACGGTGAGGCTCATGAGAACACCGCACGCGCTCAAAAGTTTGCCCGTCAATTGCGTGCCAAATTTGCGTTGCCCGTATTTGAAGTTGACGAGCGCTACAGCACCACTGAGGCCAAAAGCCTGTATGCAAGCGGTGCCAAAGACGCCGATGCTGCTTCGGCCTGTATCATTCTTGAGCAGTTTTTAAGGAGCCTGAAATATGAGTAGCCTGACCCTGGACGCCGAGGGGCTGTACCGCGAATTGCTCAAGGCCATGCAGTTGCTGATGGCCAGCTACAGCGAGCCACCTCAACTGGTAGGTATCGCATCCGGCGGTGTCTGGCTGGCCGAGCGTCTGCAGGCTGACCTGAAACTGGCCGGGAAAATCGGTATCTTGTCGTCCGCCATGCACCGCGATGACTTTGCCAAGCGCGGCCTGGCCACCAGTTCCCAGACCCAACTGCCGTTTGACGTGAATGGCGCGCATCTGATGCTGGTTGACGACGTGCTCTACACCGGGCGCACCTTGCGCGCCGTGATCAACGAGCTGTTTGACTATGGCCGCCCGGCCAGCGTCAAGCTGGTGGTGCTGGTTGACCGGGGTGGGCGTGAATTACCCATACAACCTGATCTGGCGATTGCGCGTGTGGCGCTGCCTGCTGCACAAAGTCTGGCGCTGGCACGGCTGGCAGACGGCAGTTTCAGTTTTGAAGTGCAAGACAAATAAGGAGGAGAAACCGTGCTGTACAAACGCAATCCTCAGCTCAATAAAAATGGCGAGTTGATTCATCTGCTGTCAACGGAAGGCTTGCCCAAGGCCACGTTGATGCACATCCTGGACACTGCCGCCAACTTTGTATCGGTCAGCGACCGCGAGGTGAAAAAGGTCCCGCTGCTGCGCGGTAAAAGCGTGTTCAATTTGTTTTTTGAAAACTCCACCCGCACCCGCACGACGTTTGACATTGCGGCCACGCGGTTATCGGCCGATGTCATCACGCTGGACATTGCCCGGTCGTCTGCCACCAAGGGCGAGTCCCTGCTCGACACCATCGCCAACTTGAGCGCGATGGCAGCGGACATTTTTGTGGTGCGGCACAGCGAATCCGGCGCGCCTTACCTGATTGCCCAGCACGTTGCGCCGCATGTGCATGTCATCAATGCAGGTGACGGCCGCCACGCTCACCCGACGCAGGGGCTGCTGGACATGTACACCATCCGGCACTACAAAAAAGACTTCACCAACCTGACGGTGGCCATCGTCGGGGATGTGCTGCATTCAAGAGTGGCCCGTTCTGATATTCATGCCCTCACCACTTTGGGCTGCCCCGAGGTGCGCGTGGTCGGCCCCAAAACGCTCGTGCCTTCAGACATGGCGCAAATGGGCGTGCGGGTCTGCAACACGCTTGAAGAAGGCATCAAGGGTGCAGACGTGATCATCATGCTGCGCCTGCAAAACGAACGCATGACCGGCGCGCTGCTGCCCAGCAGCCAGGAGTTTTTCAAAAGCTTCGGCCTGACACCCGATAAGCTAAAACTAGCCAAACCGGATGCCATCGTCATGCACCCTGGTCCCATCAACCGGGGGGTTGAAATTGACTCGGCTGTGGTGGATGGTGCGCAAAGTGTCATCTTGCCGCAGGTCACCTTTGGCATTGCGGTGCGCATGGCGGTGATGAGTATTGTTGCGGGGAATGAAGCGTGACCCCCACGCTCCCCACTTCGTGTGGTTCGCTGCCCCCCGAGGGGGCCGCTGCGCCTGCGGCCTGGCAAAGCCAGATCCGCGGCCCCTGCTTGAATGACATCCCATCGCTGCCTGACAGGCTTGCCTATCGTTGAGGACTGAACAAATGAAAATACTAATCAAAAACGGCCGAGTGATCGATCCGGCCTCAAAATTCGATGCGGTATGTGATGTGGCGATAGCCGGTGGCCGCATCATCTCCATCGGGCAAACAGCTACTGATTTTTTAGCAAATAAAACGATTGATGCGGCAGGCTGCATCGTCGCACCAGGTTTGATTGACCTGTCCGCCCGTCTGCGTGAGCCTGGCCATGAGCATGAAGGTATGCTGGAAAGCGAGCTGGCTGCAGCCGTGGCAGGCGGCATCACCAGCCTGGTCTGCCCACCTGATACCAACCCTGTTCTTGATGAGCCTGGCCTGGTTGAAATGCTCAAGTTCCGCGCTGAAAAACTGCACCAGTCACGTGTGTTTCCGCTGGGCGCTTTAACGCGCGGCTTGCAGGGCGAGGCCCTGACTGAAATGGTGGAGCTGACCGAATCCGGTTGCGTCGGGTTCAGCCAGGCTGAAGTTCCGCTGGCCAACACCCAGGTGCTGCTGCGCGCCATGCAATATGCCGCCAGCTTTGGCTACAGCGTCTGGCTGCGTCCGCAGGAGTTGTATCTGGGCAAGGGTGTCGCTGCCAGCGGCGCTCTGGCCACGCGACTTGGCCTGGGCGGCGTGCCCGTTGCGGCTGAAACCATCGCCCTGCACACGATTTTTGAATTGATGCGCGCCACCGGTGCCCGGGTTCACATTTGCCGCATCAGCAGCGCTGCCGGTGTGGCACTCGTGGCGCAGGCTAAAGCCGAAGGCCTGAACGTGACGTGCGACGTCAGCATCAACAGCCTGCACTTGCTGGACACCGACATTGGCTACTTTGACAGCCGCATGCGTCTGAGCCCCCCGTTGCGCCAGCAGCGTGACCGCGATGCACTCAGGCAAGGTTTGCTGGACGGCACGATTGATGCGCTGGTGTCCGACCATACGCCTGTGGATGAAGATGCCAAAACCTTGCCGTTTGCAGAAGCCGAACCCGGTGCGACAGGCCTTGAATTATTGCTGTCGCTGGCGTTGAAATGGGGAACTGACAGCGGCAAAGACGGCTTGATGCGCGCCCTGGCGTCGTTGACCTGCGCACCCGCCAAAGTGTTGGGCGCTTCGCTGGGTGCGCTGCAATCCAGCGCAGGCCAGTTGGTGGTGGGTGGCGCGGCTGATGTGTGCGTGTTTGATGCAGCGGCTGAGTGGACGCCCGAGCCAGCGGCATTGCGCAGCCAGGGCAAGCTCACACCGTTTTCCAGCCACTTGCTGCCGGGCAGGGTGCGTTACACGCTGGTGGGTGGGCATCTGGCTTATCAAGGCTGAGGCATCTCTCGCACGTCATGAATCAGGTCAAGGCGATCTTCAAGCTGTTGCTCGCGCTGCTGCACATCTTCATTGGATTTTTGACGGTGCTGCTGGTGTTTCCGCGTCTGTCGCCAGAGCAGCGGCAGATGCGCGTGCAGGTCTGGTCGCGTGGCATGTTGCGCCGTATTGCCATTGACCTGGTGGTCAAGGGCCAGCCCGCCATCAGCGGCCCGGTGATGCTGGTGGCCAACCATATTTCGTGGCTGGACATCACCTCCATGCACGCAGCGCGGTTTTGCCGTTTTGTGTCCAAGGCTGACATCGCGCAGTGGCCTTTTATTGGCAAGCTGGCCAGCGGCATTGGCACGCTTTTTTTAGAACGCACCTCGCGGCGGGACGCCATGCGCGTGGTTCACCACATGGCTGACAGTTTGCGTTCTGGCGATGTGCTGGGTGTTTTCCCCGAAGGCACCACCAGCGATGGCTGCAGCCTGTTGCCGTTTCATGCCAACCTGTTTGAAGCCGCGATTGTGGCCAATGTCCCGGTGCAGCCGGTCGCCATCCAGTTCATTGACAGCGCCACCGGCCAGGCCAGCTTTGCGCCTTGCTACATCAACGACGACACCCTGATGGAATCCGTCTGGCGCACGCTGGTCACGCCAGGCATCACCGTGGTGATCACGTTTGGGGAGCTGCAGTTGGCCGAGGGACGCGACAGGCGGGCCTGGGCGTTGGCTTTACAGCAGGCTGTGGCCGATTTACGGTAGTGTTTTAAGCATTTGGCCCAATCAATACGGGCGCAAGCAGCTCATAAATAAATAGCGGTCTAGCCTGCGCCCACCTCACGCGGGAAGGTCACCACATGGTCAACCTCCGCCCGTATGCCGATCCACTCGCCCAGCGCATGGTCGTGGTGCGACGGAACATGCGCCACCACGGCTTCGCCCGTGGCCAGTTGCAGCGTGTACAAAAATTCCGACCCTCTGAACACCTTGCGCACAATCTGTGCTTTGACCGGGGCATGGTCGTCATGCACGATGTCGTCTGCCCGCAGCAGCACATCGCACAGGCCGCCGGGGTAAGCGTTGGGCAAGGGGCATTCTTCCAGGTCGATCAGCTCGCCCAGCGCGGTGCTGACAACCACGCCTTGTGCTCTTTGCTCGATCTGCGCATGCGCAAACACGCCGTGGCCAATAAAGTCGGCAACAAATCGCGTGGCGGGCCGGTGGTACAGGGCATAGGCCTCGTCCCACTGGTGCAGCTTGCCATGCTGCATCACGCCAATGCGGTCGCCAATGGCAAAGGCCTCCAGCTGGTCATGCGTCACAAACAGGGCGGTGGCACCCGCAGCTTTCAAAATGCCGCGCACCTCATGGGCCAGGCGCTCGCGCAAATCTACATCCAGGTTTGAAAACGGCTCGTCCAGCAGCAGCAATTTGGGCGCCGGAGCCAGTGCCCGCGCCAGCGCCACGCGCTGCTGCTGGCCGCCCGACAGCTCATGCGGGAAGCGCTTGCCCGCATTGGGCAAGCCAACCAAGTCCAGCACCTCTTGCACGCGCTGCTCGCGTGCCTTCGATGCCAGCTGCGCAATGCCAAACCCCACGTTGCGCGCCACGTCCAGATGCGGGAAGAGGGCGTAGTCCTGAAACACCATGCCCATGTGCCGCTGCTCTGGCGGGACGTGCAGCTTGGCGCTGCTGATGACCTGCGAGCCCAGCGTGATGCTGCCGCTACCGGCCTGTTCAAGCCCGGCCACGGCGCGTAGCAGCGTTGTTTTGCCGCAGCCTGACGGCCCAATCAGCACGCCGATCTGCCCCGCCTTCAGGCTGAAGGTCACGTCATCGACCGCTGGTCGAGGCCGACCTGCATAGGTCACCCCCAGATTGGCTACTTGAAGAAACATGAAGGAGATTGTAGATGCTTACAATTCTCATTTGCATCTTGCTGGGTTTATGACCCGGATCACATCCATCGGATCACATGCGTCGTTTTTCTGTCTTCAGTCTGGTTTTGTTTTTGCTGGTCATCGCCTTGATGCTGCCCGTGCTCAGCGTTGCCGCAAGCTGGCTTGAATTTGACAGCGCTGCAAAAGCCATCCTGCTGGGCATGGCGCAAACCGTATTGCCCGACTACGCCTTCACATCACTGGTGCTTTGCCTCAGTGTGGCGCTGGGCGTGGCACTGGTGGGCATGCTCATGGCCAGCGCTGTGACGCTGTTTGACTTCCCGGGTCGGCGTGTTTTTGAATGGGCGCTGCTGCTGCCGCTGGCCATGCCAGCGTACGTGGTGGCGTATGCCTACACCGACTTTTTGCAGTACGCCGGCCCGCTGCAAACCTGGGCACGCGAATCGTTTGGCTTGCAGGGCCGCCTGCTGCCCGACGTGCGCAGCCTGGGCGGCGCGGTGCTGGTGTTTACCGCTGCGCTGTACCCGTATGTTTACTTGCTGGCACGCGCTGCACTGGCCGAACGTGCCGTGCATCTGATGGAAGCCGCCCGCCTGCTGGGCGCGCCTCTGTCACGCCGCATCCGTGAAGTGGCTTTGCCGCTGGCCCGCCCGGCCGTGGCAGCGGGCGTGGCGCTGGCGCTGATGGAAACCCTGGCCGACTACGGTGTGGCCAGTTTTTTCGGTATTCAGACCTTTACCGCCGGCATTTACAAAGCCTGGCTGGCCATGGACAACCGCCTGGCCGCTGCGCAACTGGCCACCATGCTGCTGCTGGTGGTGGCCGTGCTTTTAAAAATTGAACAAGGCGCACAAAAGCGCATGCGCTTTGCGGGCAGCGGCTCTGGCGCATCCCATGCGGCGGATGCCGCGCCTACACAGTTGCATGGCCAACGCGCCGCGTTGGCCTGGCTCATTTGCGCTGTGCCGATTGCACTGGGCTTTGTATTGCCGGTGCTCTTCATGCTGCGCCCGCTGGTGCAAGGCTGGGGCACATTGCCGTGGGCGCAGTTTGGCGGCTGGGCACTCAGCAGCGTGTGGCTGGCCAGCCTGAGTGCTGCTTTGGCAACGGCGCTGGCGCTGGGCCTGGCGTTTAGCGTGCGCAGCCAGCCGTCCGCCATCACGCGCAATGCAGCCCAACTGGCCAGCCTGGGCTACGCCGTGCCCGGCGCGGTGATTGTGGTGGGTTTGTTGATACCCGTAGGCTGGCTGCAAAACGCAGCGCCTGACCTGAAAGCCGGCTATTGGGTCACGGCCACGGCGCTGGGCATTGTCTGGGCCTACCTGGTGCGCTTTAGCGCGGTGGCCTTGCAGTCGGTGCAAAGCGGCTACACCCGCATCCCCAACAGCCTGGACGACAGCGCCCGCATGCTCGGTACCACGGGCCTGGGTCTGCTAAGGCGTGTGCACTGGCCGTTGCTCAAACGCTCAGTCGCTGTAGCGGCACTGCTGGTGTTTGTTGACGTGATGAAGGAACTCCCCGCCACACTGGTGCTGCGGCCCTTTAACAGCGACACCCTGGCCGTGGTGGCCTACCAGCTCGCGCGTGACGAGCGCCTGGGCGAAGCCGCGCTGCCTGCGCTTGCTTTGGTGCTGGTGGGGCTACTGCCAGTCGCGCTGCTCAGCCGTACCTTGCGCGGCAAGTAACTCATTTCGTAGGCATCAACCTACCTTCATGGCCTGCCCGCGCCTACTGTGCGCTGGCATACCTCGATTTACTGTTTCTGTGTTCCGGCTGATGTTTCAAACAAGGTCGGTTTCAACAACATTTAATCGAGGAAATTACCATGAACAAAGACACCATTGAAGGCAACTGGACGCAATTTAAAGGCAAGGTCCAAGAGCAGTGGGGCAAGCTGACCGATGACGACCTGGACGTGATTGCAGGCAAGCGTGACCAGTTGCTGGGCCGCATTCAAGAGCGCCATGGCATCAGCAAAGACGAGGCTGAAAAGCAGTTCAACACCTGGCATGAAAGAACGCCGTCGAATTTTTTCAAGCGCGACTAAGCAGCGCGTACCTTTTTCGTCAACACAACACATCTTCAAGGACCCATCATGAAAATCAAACTTCTTATGCTCACGCTGGCCATGTCTTGCACCTTTGCAGGCAGCGCCATGGCCACCACCAAAGTCGAATACAAAACTGAAAAAGACCGCATTGCTGGCGACTACAAAGTCGCCAAAGACAAATGCGGCAGCCTCAAAGCCAACGCCAAAGACATTTGCATGTCTGAAGCCAAGGGCGTTGACAAAATTGCACTGGCTGAAGCTGAAGTGGCCTACAAACCCACCGCCCGCAATACTGAAAAAGTAGCCCTGGCCAAGGCTGACGCCATGTACGACACCGCCAAGGAAAAGTGCGACGACCTGGCAGGCAATGCCAAAGACGTGTGCATCAAAGACGCCAAGGTGGCTTTCACCAAAGCCAAAGACGACGCCAAAATCGCCAAAGTGTCGACGGAC
This sequence comes from Polaromonas sp., assembly GCA_044378095.1. Taxonomy (GTDB): domain Bacteria; phylum Pseudomonadota; class Gammaproteobacteria; order Burkholderiales; family Burkholderiaceae_C; genus Polaromonas. The sequence continues at coordinate 10,073 of JBILXX010000072.1, read as the reverse complement.
ACCAGCAAGACAAAAAGCGACAAGATGACCGACGTGAAAAAAGACGCGTCTACAGACGAAAACAAGGCCATGTACAAAGCCGCCAACGAGCGCTGCGACGCCTTGGCTGGCGCACCCAAAGACGCTTGCCAAGCCGACGCCAAAGCCAAGTACGGCATCAAGTAAGCACCCACCCCTCATTCCGCGAAAGCGGTAACTGCAAAAGCCCGGTCAGCGCAAGTTGCCGGGCTTTTTGACGCCAAAAATAGCTGTTTTAGGCTCTTTTCAGGTGCCAAATTGGCCTCTAGATCAATGAATACGGGCGCAAGCAGCTCCTGAAATAATAGCGTTTTTGCGCTGCAGTCAGGCCATTGATGCAGCACCGTATCATTGCCCGCATGCTCGACGACATCAAAAAAACACTCTGGGCCACGGCCGACAAACTGCGCGCCAACATGGACGCTGCCGAATACAAGCACCTGGTGCTCGGCCTGATCTTTGTCAAATACATTTCAGACACCTTTGCCGCCCGCCGCGCTGAAGTAGCCGCCCGGCTGGCTGACCCGAAAGACGAATACTTTTTTGAAGGTGCCACGCCTGATGCATTGGCCCAAGAGATGGAAGACCGCGACTATTACAGGTCCGTCAACGTCTTCTGGGTGCCCGAAGCCGCCCGGTGGGAAGCCCTGCGCGCAGCTGCCAAGCAGCCCGACATTGGCAAACGCATTGACGAAGCTCTCACGCTGGTAGAAGTTGAAAACCCCAAACTCAAAGGCATCCTCGACAAACGCTACGCCCGTGCCCAGTTGCCAGACGGCAAGCTGGGCGAGCTGGTGGACTTGATCTCCACCATCGGCTTTGGCGACAACCCGAGCACAGCCCGCGACATTCTGGGCCAGGTGTACGAATACTTTTTGGGCATGTTTGCCAGCGCTGAAGGCAAACGCGGCGGGCAGTTTTACACCCCCGCCAGCATTGTTAAAACCCTGGTGGCCGTGCTCAACCCGCACAGCGGCAAGGTGTATGACCCGTGCTGCGGCTCGGGCGGCATGTTTGTGCAGAGTGAAAAGTTCATTGAAGCGCATGGCGGCAAGTTAGGCGATGTTTCAATTTACGGGCAAGAAGCCAACCCCACCACCTGGCGGCTGGCAGCCATGAATCTGGCCATTCGCGGCATTGACTTCAATTTGGGCCGCGAGCCCGCCGACACCTTTGTACTGAACCAGCACAAAGACTTGCGCGCTGATTTCATCCTCGCCAACCCGCCCTTCAACATCAGCGACTGGTGGCACGCCAGCTTGACAGGTGACGCCCGCTGGCAGTACGGCGACCCACCCGCAGGCAACGCCAACTACGCCTGGCTACAGCACATGCTGCACCACCTCAAACCGACAGGCCGCGCTGGCATTGTGCTGGCCAACGGCAGCATGAGCAGCAGCCAAAACAGCGAAGGCCAAATTCGCGCCGCCATGGTCGATGCCGATGTGGTCGAAGTCATGATCGCGCTGCCCGGCCAGTTGTTCTTCAATACCCAAATCCCCGCGTGTTTGTGGTTTTTGGTCAAGAAGAAAGCGCGCCGCCAGGGCGAAGTGCTCTTCATAGACGCCCGCAAGCAAGCCACCATGATCTCCAGGGTGCAAAGCGAATTCACCGACGAAGTGATTGCCCGCATTGCCAACACCGTAGCAGCCTGGCGCGGCGACCAGCCCGTTCACCCTGAGCTTGTCGAAGGGCAGCACAGCTACGCAGACATCCCCGGCTTTTGCCGCAGCGTCAAACTATCCGAAATAGCCCAACACGGCCACGTCCTCACTCCAGGTCGCTACGTAGGCGCAGAAGAAGTTGAAGACAACGACGAAGACTTCGCCACCAAAATGCAGCAACTGACTGAAAAGCTGGGTGAGCAGATGGCGAAGGGGGCTGAGCTGGATGGGTTGATTCGCAATAAATTCAAAGGGTTGGGTTATGAATTCTGAAGCCAATGAGCCTGAAATTGTCATCGTCGAAAGCATGTGCAATGTAGAAGAAACATGTCAACCTTTTGGAAAACGCTGGGGCAACAAGTGCTAACTCTGACCAACGAGCAATTGGCTGCCTTGCAAACCGGAAAGCTATTGGCGCTGGATATTCAAGGTGAGTACGTTGCGTTTTTGAAGCTTCGGCAGTCGTAATCCGTGCAGCCAGCCGTTTACATTCTGGCAAGTGGACGCAACGGCACGCTCTACACAGGCGTGACCAGTAATCTGGTTCAACGTATCTGGCAACACAAAAATGATCTGGTTGAAGGTTTTACCGAGAAATATGGTGTCCATCGTTTGGTTTACTTCGAACTGTTGGATGACATGAATAGCGCCATAACCAGAGAAAAGCAAATAAAAAAATGGAAACGCGCATGGAAGCTGTCACTCATAGAAAGGCAAAACCCCACTTGGCAAGATTTATGGCCAACGATTTTTTGATGCACTGGTTCGTCGTCGGCGCTTGCCCGCCCGTCATTCCCGCGAAGGCGGGAATCCAGCCCCACGTCGAGCTTGCCTTATTTACGCGCCGCAATCCGTCATCCCAGCGCTTATGTCCGTCATTCGCGCGAAGGCGGGAATCCAGTCGCACTACGACGAGCGACCATCATCAACGACCGCGCTGGATACCCGCCTTCGCGGGTATGACGGCATTCAATGGTTTGATTCGGCGGAAGCTGGGAGGGTTGGGGTATGACTTCTGACATTGCTTGGCCTCGCTCGACTTTAAAGGCCGCTGGTGTCAGATTGATCGACTGTGATCACCAAACGCCACCGGACGCAAAGGACGGTTACCCGTACATTGCCATTCCCCAGCTAAAGAACGGACATATTTCGCTGGAAGGCGTGCGGCGTATTTCCTCTGAGCATTACTTACAGTGGACGAAAAAACTCAAACCTCAAGCGCACGACGTCATCGTCGTTAGACGCTGCAACTCAGGAGAAAGCGCACTTGTTCCTCCAGGTTTGGAGTGCGCCATTGGACAAAATCTGGTCATCCTTCGATCAGAAGGCGAAGTCGTTCAGCCTCAGTTTTTGCGATGGCTGGTAAACGGACCAGACTGGTGGGAGCAGGTCTCAAAATTCATTAATGTCGGTGCGGTGTTTGATAGTTTGCGCTGCAGAGACATCCCTAGCTTTGAGCTGACCATTCCGCCTATTAATCAACAACGAGAGATTTCAGCGTTGTTGGGTGCCCTCGACGACCGCATCACCCTCCTGCGCGAAACCAATGCCACGCTCGAAGCCATCGCCCAGGCGCTGTTCAAGTCATGGTTTGTCGACTTCGATCCCGTGCGCGCCAAGCTGGAAGGCCGCGCCCCCGAAGGCATGATTGATGCCACAGCGGCGCTGTTTCCCGATGGGTTTGAGGAGTCGGAGCTGGGCTTGGTGCCGAGGGGGTGGCGGGTCTTGCCGGTTGGCGATGCCGTTGACGCGGTTGGCGGGGCCACACCCGATACCAAAAATCCCGCTTACTGGGAGCCTGCAATCCACTGCTGGACAACGCCCAAAGACCTTTCAGGAATTGCTGCGCCAGTGCTGCTGGACACAGAACGCAAGCTCAGCGATGAAGGCTTGGCCAAAATTGGCTCGGGCGCACTACCCATTGGCACGTTACTGTTGTCATCGCGCGCGCCAATCGGGTACCTTGCTTTGGCGCAAGTGCCATTGGCTATCAATCAAGGCTACATCGCCATGTTGCCGGGCGGCTTGCTACCGCCGCTGTACATGTTGTTCTGGTGCCGCCAAAACATGGAGAACATCAAAGGCAGGGCCAATGGCTCTACTTTCATGGAGATTAGTAAGAAAGCGTTTCGGCCGATTCCAGCACTGGTTCCGCTACCTGAAATCGTGCAAGAGTTTGTGGAAGTTGCAGGCGCGCTGTTTGAGCGACTGATAGAAAACGAAAAACAAACCCAAACCCTAGCCACCCTCCGCGACACCCTGCTCCCGCGCCTGATCTCGGGGCAGTTGCGGCTGCCTGAAACTACGCCGGTAACGCCATGACTGACAAGCTGTTCAGCGACTATCTGGTGTTTGTGGACGAAAGCGGTAGCCCGACCTTGGGCAACATTGACCCTGACTTCCCGCTACTGGTCCTTGCCTTCATGATTGTGCGCAAGGACGAGTATTTACGCGACATCGTGCCAGCGGTGCAGGGTTTCAAGTTCAAACATTTTGGGCATGACCAGGTCATCCTTCATGAGCGTGAAATTCGCCGCGATATGGGCGCGTTTTCGTTTTTAAAGACAAAAGCGTTAAAGCAGGCATTTTTGAGCGAGCTGACAGACATTGTGCAAAAAGCGCCGTTTCACTTGGTCGCGATCGTTATTAGAAAAGACGCCTTGCAAGCGCGCTACAAAACGCCTGAAAACCCGTACCACCTGGCACTGCAAATGGGGCTGGAACGTGTCAGCGGCTTTTTGTACCAGCAAGGTGAGTGGCGCAAGAACCAGTCGCACAACGCCACGGTCCATTTGATTGTGGAAAAAAGAGGGCGCAACGAAGACGATGAGTTGGAACTGGAGTTTCGCCGGATATGCGATGGCGGTAACTTCAAAAAGGATGATTTTCCTTTTGAGATTGTGTTTGCCGACAAGCAATCGAATTCGTCAGGCTTGCAGTTAGCCGATTTGGTGGCCAGACCTGTCGGCTTGGCGGTGATCAGGCCGCAGCAGCCAAATCGTGCGTTTGATGCTTTGAAAGATAAGCTCCACCAGCAAGGCGGTTCTTCAAATGGTTGGGGCTTGAAGGTGTTTCCCTAAGCCCGTGGGTACCCACAAAAACAAAAGCCCCCGACAATCGCCGGAGGCCCCTGCCGACCGAGAATCCCCAGTCCGTGATGAAATTATCGCATGGGTTGACGCCGCATGCACCTAACTCCAAAAAGCGCTGACTTGGGGTTTTGCCAAAAACCCCGATGAACCCACCGAGGCTGTAGCGCCAATCAGGAACCCCTAATCCACTTGGCTGGTAGTCTAGCCTACCCATCCAGCATATGAACAAGTGTTTTGTATGGCTAGGCTGAACGCTGCTACAACGCTACTTATTTAATAGCTGTTTGCGCCCGAATTCATTGGTCTAGAGCCCGATTTGGCACTCCAAAAAAGGCGATTTTTGGGTGTTTTGGGCCGTTTTGTAGATCGCTTCATGCTTTCCCAAGCCAATCTGCGAGATGGCGGGACTCATGTATAGAAAACGACAATTTCTATACATGTCATCGTTCACATGTAAAGAAAAACGTGTTTTTTATACATGATGCGGCTAACATGGTGAATTGTTTGTGTCTGCTCACTCAAGGAAGCCCGTAAATGCCGTTTGACCGTGCCGTACCTCACAACGCCTTGCCGGGACTGCCGCCAGCGGTTGATCTGGAAACCAAGGCGGTGCTCAAGCAGGTTGTGGCGGCGCGCACGGCACTGGCAGAGCTCAAAGGCATTGCGCGGCTGCTGCCCAATCAGGGTGTACTGATTCAGGCGGTGGGTTTGCAAGAGGCCAAGATTTCGTCTGAAATTGAAAATATCGTCACGACAGACGATGCGCTTTACCGTGGCTTTGCCAATGACGGCGAGGGTGCAGACCCCAAGACAAAAGAGGTGCTGCACTACAAAGATGCACTGTGGCAGGGTTACAAGTGGGTCAAGGACGACAACATGCCGTTGACCACCCGGCTGTTTGACACGTTGTACCAGGTGGTCAAGCAGGCGGACGACGGTGTGCGGCGCTTGCCGGGTACTCGGCTTGCCAACCCGGCTGGTGAAACTATTTACACCCCGCCCGAGGGCGAGGGTGTGATACGTGACAAGCTGGCCAATCTGGAGAGGTTTATCAATGAACCGTCGGAGCTTGACCCGCTGGTGCGGCTGGCGGTGATGCATTACCAGTTTGAGGCGATTCACCCCTTTCCTGACGGCAATGGCCGGGTGGGGCGGATATTGAATATTCTGTATTTGATCTCTGAAAAGCTGCTGGACGTACCCATCCTTTACCTGTCGCGCTACATCATTGAACATAAGGGTGACTACTACCGTGGTTTATCTGGTGTGACAGAAGAAGCGAAATGGGAGGCTTGGGTGCTGTACATGCTGCGCGCGGTTGAAAGCACAGCCAAGCTCACGGGTGAGCGCATTCTTGCCATACTCGACCTGAAGCAGGCGGCGACGGCAATGGCTGAGTCGGTGTTGCCCAAGGTGCAAGTACCTGCCATTCTGGATGTGGTGTTTCGCCACCCGTACTGCAAGGTGAAGTTTCTGGAGCAGGCCGGGCTGGGTTCGCGACCTACCTGTACGAAATATCTGCGGGCTTTGGTAGGGGCGGGCTTGCTCAGGGAGCAGGCTGTATGGCGTGAAAATTACTTTATCAATGACGCCTTTTTTGATGTGCTGGTGAAGTGATGAATGCCTTCATGTTGACATTGTGTACATGAGGGCGTCTTCATGTTAATAAAATCAATTATTCTTTACATGACAACATGCTCATGTCAAAGTCTTTAAGGTGAGGCCATGACCGAAGACCAACTCGAACAGGAAGCGCTTGGCTGGCTGGCCGACGTTGGCTACGGCGTGGTTTACGGCCCTGACATCGCGCCTGATGGCCTCGCGCCTGAGCGCGACAACTACCGGCAAGTGATTTTGACGGGGCGCTTGCGCGCGGCGATTGACCAGCTGAACCCTGCCGTGCCTGCTGCGGCGCGTGACGATGCGCTTAAACAGGTGGTTGACTTGGGCATTGCCGCGCTGCTGACGGCCAACAGGCGCTTTCACCAGTTGCTGGTCACCGGTGTGCCGGTGCAATACCAGAAGGACGGTGAAACGCGGGGTGATTTTGTGCGGCTGATTGACTGGGCAAATACTGCCAGCAACGACTGGCTGGCGGTAAACCAGTTTTCAATCAAAGGCCCGCACCACACCCGGCGGCCTGACATTATTTTGTTCGTCAACGGTTTACCGATGGTGTTGCTGGAGATCAAAAACCCGGCTGATGAAAACGCCAATGTGTGGAAGGCGTACGACCAGATACAGACCTACAAAGAGCAAATCCCCGACGTGTTTCAGACCAACGAGGTGCTGGTGATATCAGACGGCACTGAGGCGCTGATGGGGTCGCTGTCGAGCGACGCGGAGCGCTTTATGGCCTGGCGCACGATTGACGGCCAAACGCTGGACCCGCTGGGCGAGTTCAATGAGCTGCAAACGCTGGTACGCGGCGTGCTCGCGCCTAGCTACTTGCTGGACTACCTGCGCTACTTCGTGCTGTTTGAAGACGACGGCGCGCTGCTAAAAAAGATTGCGGGCTACCACCAGTTTCATGCGGTGCGGTTTGCCATTGCCAAGGTGATAGAAGCGTCACGCCCCGGCGGCAACCAGAAAGGCGGCGTGGTGTGGCACACGCAGGGCAGCGGCAAAAGCATCACCATGACCTGCTTTGCCGCTAGAGTGATGCAAGAGCCCGCCATGGAGAACCCAACCATCGTGGTCATCAGTGACCGCAATGACCTGGACGGGCAACTGTTTGGCGTGTTCAGCCTGGCGCAAGACCTGCTGCGTGAGCAGCCCGTGCAGGCGCGCACCCGGCAAGAGCTGCGTACGCTCCTTAGCAACCGTCCATCAGGCGGCATTGTGTTTGCCACGATTCAAAAGTTCATGCCGGGGGAGGACGAAGACACGTTCCCGATCCTGTCAGAGCGGCACAACATTGTGGTGATAGCCGACGAGGCGCACCGCACGCAATACGGTTTTGAGGCTAAATTAAGGCTAAAAAAGGCATCAAATACGCCTCTAGACCAATCAATACGGGCGCAAGCAGCTCCTAATGTTGTAGCGACTGGCGATGGTGTCGTTACCCCGCACCGGGTAGAGTTTAAGCCGCCGACGTACAACGTAGAACACTACCAGGCAGGCTACGCCCAGCACCTGCGCGACGCGCTGCCCAAAGCCACCTTTGTAGCCTTTACCGGCACGCCCGTCAGCAGCACAGACCGCGACACGCGCGCCGTGTTTGGCGACTACATCCATGTGTATGACATGCAGCAGTCCAAAGAAGACGGCGCGACGGTGGCGATTTATTACGAGTCGCGCCTGGCCAAGCTGAGCCTGAAAGACGCTGACTTGCAGCAACTGGATGATGATGTGGACGAGCTGGCTGAAGACGATGAAGAAAGCCAGCAAGCCGCGCTGAAAAGCCGATGGGCTGCACTGGAGAAAGTGGTGGGGGCTGAGCCGCGCATCGCCAGCGTGGCGGCTGACCTGGTGGCGCATTTTGAAGAGCGCAACACGGCCCAAACCGGCAAGGCGATGGTGGTGGCCATGAGCCGCGACATTTGCGCCCACCTGTATAACGAGATTGTCAAGCTGCGGCCTGACTGGCACAACGCTGACCCTGAGAAGGGCGCGATCAAAATTGTGATGACAGGATCAGCCAGTGACAAGGCCCTGCTGCGGCCCCACATTTACAGCGCGCAGGTCAAAAAGCGGCTTGAAAAGCGCTTCAAAGACCCGGCCGACCCACTGCGCATGGTTATTGTGCGGGACATGTGGCTGACGGGCTTTGACGCGCCCTGCGTGCACACCCTGTATGTGGACAAACCCATGAAGGGCCACAACCTGATGCAGGCGATTGCGCGGGTGAACCGCGTGTTTAAAGACAAGCAGGGTGGGCTGGTGGTGGACTACATCGGTATTGGCAACGAGCTGAAGCTGGCCATGAAGGAATACACCGCCAGCCAGGGGCGCGGCAGGCCGACGGTGGATGCGCACGAAGCCTTTAGCCTGCTGCTTGAAAAGATGGACGTACTGCGCGCCATGCTGCACGGCTTTGACTATCAAAACTTTTTAACGGGGGGCCACAAAACATTGGCGGGCGCTGCCAATCATGTGCTGGGTTTGGGCACCGGCAAAACCCGTGACGGTAAAAAGCGCTTTGCCGATACAGCACTGGCCATGAGCCAGGCCTTTACCCTGTGCTGCACGCTGGACGAAGCCAAGGCGGTGCGCGAAGAAGTGGCTTTTTTACAGGGCGTGAAAGTCATTTTGACCAAGAAGGAGCTGACGGCCAAAAAGCGCACCGATGAACAGCGCGAGCTGGCGATCCGCCAGATCATCAGTTCTGCTGTCGTGTCTGAAAGCGTGGTGGATATTTTTGACGCGGTTGGCCTGGACAAGCCGAATATTGGCTTGCTGGATGATGAGTTTTTGGCGCAAGTGCGCGACCTGCCTGAGAAAAACCTGGCGGTTGAGCTGCTGGAGCGCCTGCTGCAAGGCGAAATTAAAAGCCGTTTTGCAGGCAGCGTGGTGCAAGACCGCAAGTTCTCTGACATGCTGAGCAACGTGATTCAGCGCTACCAGAACCGCTCGATTGAAACCGCGCAGGTGATGGAAGAGCTGATCCAGATGGCGAAGAAGTTCCGCGAAGCGTCTTTGCAGGGCGAAAAGCTGGGGCTGACGGAAGACGAGGTGCGGTTTTATTACGCGCTGATTGAAAACGAATCCGCCGTGCGTGAACTGAGCGACGACACCCTGAAAAAAATCGCCCATGAGCTGACAGAAAACCTGCGCAAAAACCTGAGCGTGGACTGGTCAGCCCGCGAAAGCGTTCAAGCCAAGCTGCGGCTGATGGTCAAACGCATCCTGCGCAAGTACAAATACCCGCCAGACCACCAGGACGCAGCAGTTGAGCTGGTGCTGGAGCAGGTGCAAGCCTTTGGGGACGGCTGGGGAGGCTGATTTTGAGGTTTTTAGGCCGTTTTAGAGGGTATTTTAGGCCTCTAGACCAATAAATACGGGCGCAAGCAGCTATAAAAATAATAGTACCTGACACTGATTGGTTTGGTACCACCAACAGGAATCGAACCTGTATCTAGCGCTTAGGAGGCACTCGTTCTATCCGTTGAACTATGGCGGCAAGCCGATTGGCGATTGTAAGGGGTGACTATTTCGACAGCAGCTTCATGGCCTCTTCTGTCAGCAGTAAATGATTTGTCCGGTTTTTAGCAAGTAATCTGTCCGGTTTATGGAGAAGGGATGCAAGACACCCCCATAAGCCGGGCCCGCTACATGCAGGAGAACCGCAAGATGAGAT
>JBILXX010000008.1:0-63016 GCA_044378095.1 Polaromonas sp. | reverse complement strand
CCGCGCGATGGCTGCAAAGCCGCTTCGGGCTACGCCCTACGCAGCTTTGCAGTCATCGCAAACAAAATAGAAAAAGCGGACAATCTATTTGCTCTAAAACCGGACAGTTCTATTTACTGCTGACAGTCCAAACCAGCCAGTGGCCAAGTCATCAGCACTGAAGGCGACGTGACACTGGGTGGCAGCGCGATGCAGCCAGGCGCTGCCCTGGCAGACGGCGCGAAAATCAAAACCGGGCCCAACAGCTCAGCCGTGATCGAGCTGGGTGACGGCAGCCGGGTGAAAATTTTGCCGGGCAGCCTGGCAGAAATCGTCACCAACCGCGACTACGCGATGCGCGATGCGTCCAAAAGCGGTTCGACCAACTGGTTTTCAGGTCTGATGCGTTTGAGCGAGGGCGCACTGGAGGCACTGGCCAGCAAAACCGCCAACCGCGCCAAAGAATTGCAGATAGAAACGCCCACCTCGCTGGTCGGCGTGCGCGGCACGGAGTTTCGGGTGGCATTTGACGACCCGCTGGGCAAGTCTGCGCGCACCGAGGTGATTGACGGCTTGGTGCGTGCCGACAATCCGGCACAACAAAGCGGCGCTGATTTGCCCAAGGGTACGGGCGCGGTCGTCAACCCAACTGAAAAAGAAGTCAAGGTGGTGGTGCTGCTGCCTGCGCCAGATTTGACCGGGATTCCGTCAGAAGTGCTCAAGCCGCAAGGCAGCTGGCCCATGCCCACGCTGGCCGGGGCCAGCGCCTACCAGGTGCAGGTCGCCAGTGACGAGCAATTTGACAAGATCGTGCGCAACCTGAAGGTCGACACGGGCAGCGCCGACCTGGGCAGCCTGCCCAACGGCAACTGGTTTGTCCGCGTACGCGGCATTGATGCCGTGGGCCTGGAAGGTTTTAACAGTGTCAAGCTGATTGCCGTCAAGGATGGCGAATGGCGCGTGACCTATTCAAGTATGCGCTTTAGCGATGGCAAGACAGTCCTGAGCTGGGACGGCCAACAAGCCGGCGGACAACCGATGGCGGCCAGCAGCTATACCGCCACACTGGCGCGTGATGCGGCGTTGACGCAATCGGCAGTGACGTTGCAGAGCGCAGCAGGTCAAACCAGCGTGGTGCTGGTCGACTTAAAGCCAGGCGTGTACTACATCCGCCTGCAAAACGCAGCCGGCTTGCGCAGCCAGACCTACCGGTTCGAGCTGTCAGGCAACTGGGCGCAAACCGTGTTCGATCAAACCTCCGTTTTACAGGCCATCAAATGATGCCAGCCATCAACCAGGCGGCCTTGTTGGCAGATGGCTCGCTGGTGGCCGCTGACTTGCTGGCTGCAACGCTGGCACGCATTGAGGCTGAAGACGCCGCGCTGGGCGCGTTTACAGCGCTGCTGGATTTGCCGACCGCACTTGAACAACTCCAGCAACTACAGGGCAACGGCATCGGCCCACTGCAAGGCCTGCCGGTGGCTGTCAAAGATATTTTTGACACGGCAGACTTGCCCACCCGCTATGGCTCGGCGCTGTATTCGGGCGGTTCGGCAGCAGCGCAAACACCCCGGGTCGATGCCGCCATCATCGGCGCCATTCGCCGCGCCGGCGGGCTGGTGATTGGCAAAACCAGCACGACAGAATTTGCTTTTTTAAACCCCACCAAAACGCTGAACCCGAAAGCCCCTGGCCGCACGCCAGGCGGCTCGTCGGCAGGTTCTGCGGCTGCTGTGGCTGCGGGCCTGGTGCCGTTTGCCGTCGGCACGCAAACCGGCGGCTCAGTGATTCGGCCTGCGTCGTACTGTGGGGTCACGGGTTTCAAACCCAGTTTTGGCCTGCTGCCCACGCCGGGCATCAAATGCTTTTCATGGACACTCGACACCGTCGGCCTGTTTGCCACCAGCGTGCGTGATGTCGCCTGGTTTGCAGATGCCGTCAGCGGTTTTGCCTTGGCGTTGAATGACGCACCAACGAAATCATTGCGGGTGGGCGTACCCGTCGCCTACCCCTGGGAGCCGGTTTCGCCCAGCGCGAAATTGGCCATTGACACCGCCAGCGCGGCTTTGCGCGCCCAGGGTGCAGAAGTGAAAGCCGTCACCCTGCCCGCCTGGATGAAAGACGTGTTTGAGGCGCAAGATGTGATTCAAGGCTTTGAAGTCTGGCGCACCATGGCCCGCGATATGGATGCGTATCCGCAAGCATTCTCAAACGTGCTTCGCGACTATCTGGTGGCCGCCAGCCATGTCAGCGCAGCAGCGTACGAGGCTGCGCAGCAAACCGCACACACCGCCAGGGTTGCTTGTACAGATTGGTTCAGTCAGTTTGATGTGCTGATGACCCCCAGCGCCCCCGACGAAGCACCGCTGGGCTATGCCAGCACAGGTGCATCAACCTTTAACCGCGCCTGGACGCTTCTGGGTTTGCCGTGCGTCAATGTGGTGGGTGCTGTAGGTGTCACGGGTAACCCGATGGGACTGCAAATCATTGGTGCGCCGCGTGCAGACAAGCAATGCCTGGCAGCGGCTGATTTTGCGGAGCGCGCGTTGCAAGCCGGCACCTGAAGCCGCAACATATAGAAACTTACTTGCCCATCAATTGGGTGAGTTTTTCAGCCTCAAACGTGCATTCAAGCGCAGCATCACTCGGCACACAATCTTTGTCATTGCCGTTTTTAGACAACTTTTCAATCGCCTGCCACAGCAGCGCAATCTGCTGCTCCTGGGTCGATGCGCTGTCGATCAACCCCTTCATGGCCAGTGACACCGGGTCATCGTCCAGCGTGATGCCATAGGCGCTGAAAGTTGTCGGCGTCACGTCTGCTGACGCATCGCTTTTAGACGGAATAATCCGCGCTGGAATCCCCACCGCCGTCGCCCCCGCAGGCACCGGCTTGATAACCACGGCGTTGCTGCCAATCTTTGCGCCATCGCCCACTTCAAAACCACCCAGCACCTTGGCTCCGGCACTGACCACCACGTTTTTGCCCAACGTTGGGTGGCGCTTTTCACCTTTGTAGAGGGACGTACCGCCCAGCGTCACGCCTTGGTAAATCGTGCAGCCGTCGCCAATTTCAGCTGTCTCGCCCACCACCACGCCCATCGCGTGGTCAAAAAACACGCAGGTGCCAATTTTTGCGCCAGGGTGAATCTCTATGCCTGTCAGGCCGCGGGAAATGTGCGAGATAAAACGCCCCAGCCATTTGAAGCCGTTGTGCCAGCACCAGTGCGCGCGGCGATGCAGCACCAGCGCATGCAGGCCGGGGTAGCAGGTCAGTACCTCCCAGGTGGTGCGGGCGGCTGGGTCGCGGCCCATGATGCAGGCGATGTCGGAGCGAAGGCGTGAAAACATGGGGCTAGTTTAGTGGCGTGCGGCGTCGATGACTGATCAACGGGCTCAAACGCTAGTCCCCGCTAGCGGCGGAAGATGTAAATATGTGTAGCGAAAACAACAAAATTTTGGTAAAAAGTCGTTACTGGCCTCGTTATTTGAGATTCACTCTCCGGGGTTTTCCAGTCAGCGTTACGCTCAGGCTGGTAGCAAAAAGGTCTAAAAACAGGGACACGCATGCAACATTCAGATTCGGATCAGCACAGGTGGACCCACAAGCAAGTGGCTGAACTCCTGATTTCCCACACCGCCCTGACCGATCTGAGCCTGGACGACGCCAGCAGGATTGCCCAGCGAATGCATGCACGGTCGATCAAGAAGGGCGTGGTGTTGGTGCAGGAGGGCGTGTCCGCCAACAATTACATGCTGCTGATATTGCGCGGTGAAGGGGTGGTCGAAAACGTGGCTCTGAAAAAAGCCGACTCCCTGATTCTGGGTGTTGTCAGCGTTGGTCACATCATCGGCGAAATGGGACTTCTGGATGGCGAGCCGCGCTCTGCAACGTGTACCGCGTTTACCGATATGGATGTTGCTGTACTGGACCGTTCAGCCCTGATGCAGTTGATCGATCAGGAGCCCGCGACCGGCTGCAAATTATTGGCAGCCCTTCTTCAGCGTACCGCCAGCCGCCTTCGCGCCACCAATAAAAAGTTGCGGGTGCTGACGCAAATCAACCGCACGCTCGAACAAGAGAACAACGCCCTGAACCCATCCCGAGAAACGCGTGTGGCCAGACCACAAGCTCCAGCAGAAATCGACAATCCGTTGATGTTCTGACAGGCAGACTCAAAGGCGTGCAGAAGCCAGGCTCCTAGGGCTTAAGCTGTGTGACCGACACACCTGCGGTTTCTTTGCTCAATTGTCGTGCCAGCATCGCCTTCGCAATACCGCGCAGGATGTGAATTTCTTCGGGTCTGAGTTCAGCGCGGTTAAACAATTGAGTCAGCCGGGGCATCAGTTTTTTCGGCGAAGCTGGGTCAAGAAAGCCAATGTCGGTCAGCGCTTCTTCCCAGTGCCTGAGCATGCCGGCCACTGCAGCAGCGTCAGCCAGTTGAGGTTCACCCGTCGCGCTCTGCACTTCAAAGCCGCCTAGCGCTTCACGCCAGTCATAGGCAATCAGTTGCACCGCCGCCGCCAAGTTAAGCGAGCCAAAGTTCGGATCGGTTGGGATGCTCAAAGCCACATGGCAGCGGTACACGTCTTCGTTTTGCATGCCAAAGCGCTCTGAACCGAACAAAAACGCCACGCCGTCAGGTTTTTCAGTGTTTTGAGGCGTTTTTAGGCCATTTTCAGGCATTAAATCAGCCTCAAGCCCAACAGATACGGGCGCAACAAGCTCCTGATTTAATAGCGTTTTGAAATGCGCACGCGGTGCCAGCGTGGGCGGGCCAAAGTCGCGCGGCGTCATGGCGGTGGCGCACAGGTGGGTCATGCCATCAAGTGCCTCGTCCAGCGTTTCAACAATCCGCGCGTTCTTCAAAACATCGAGCGCCCCACTGGCCCGCTGAATGGTTTCTTCACGCCGCAGCACGTTGGCCCAGCGCGGGGCAACCAGCACCAGGTCGTCAAAGCCCATGACTTTCATCGCGCGCGCCGCAGCGCCCACATTGCCTGCATGGCTGGTGTTGATGAGGATGAAACGGGTTTTCAAGGCGGTGGCCGCTAAGTGGCAAGGTAAAATGGCTATTGTCGCTGCCTCCGATTGTCGGATTACAGCCTTTGCCCGTTCTTTCCCACCTCTATGTCAGCAAATCTGCACCCCATGCTCAATGTGGCCATCAAGGCTGCGCGCGCCGCTGGCGCCATCATCAACCGCGCCGCACTGGACGTTGAATCGGTTCGTGTATCGACCAAGCAAATCAACGACTTTGTCACCGACATCGACCAAAAAGCAGAAGCCGCGATCATTGAGACCTTGCTGACCGCCTACCCCACCCACGGCATTCTGGCCGAAGAGTCCGGCAGCGAGCACGGCGCAGCAGGTTCTGACTTTGTGTGGATCATTGACCCGCTGGACGGCACCACCAACTTCATTCACGGCTTTCCGGTCTACTGCGTCAGCATTGCGCTAGCCGTTAAAGGCAAGGTCGAGCAAGCCGTGGTGTACGACCCGACCCGCAACGATATTTTTTGCGCCACCAAAGGGCGTGGCGCGTACATGAACGACCGCCGCATCCGCGTGTCAAAACGCACGCAGCTCAAAGAATGTTTGATCTCCACCGGCTTTCCGTACCAGCCCGGCAACAAGCTCAAACAACACCTGTCCATGCTGGGCGAAATCATCAGCCAGACCGCCGGCGTACGCCGCCCCGGCGCTGCCGCACTTGACCTGGCTTACGTGGCTGCAGGCTTTAGCGACGGTTTTTTTGAAAGCGGCCTGAAGCCCTGGGATGTGGCGGCAGGCTCACTGCTCATCACTGAGGCGGGCGGTCTTGTGGGTAACTACACCGGCGAGTCAGAGTTTTTGCACGAAGGCGAATGCGTCGCCGCCAACCCGCGCATCTATGGCCAAATGGTCGCCACGCTGGCCAAATACAGCCAGTTTGAAGCCGCACCCAAGCCAAAGAAAACATCGGTGGGCCGGGCTGTGGTGGACGCAGATGCGGATACAACTGTTGAAGCAGCCTTCGCAGAATCGGTCGTGGCCAAGCCCCCCCTGACCGCCAAGCCACGCCGCATCAAGCCTGTGCAGGTTGCTGCGCCCGACGCACCGTTCTAGCCTCATCTACACTTTTTGGCGTGACGTCAAAACCAGCCACACCGGCCCCGCCAGAGGGCAACCACACGCCCATGATGCGGCAGTACCTGGCCATCAAGGCCGAATACCCGGACACGCTGGTGCTTTACCGGATGGGCGACTTTTACGAGGTTTTTTTTGATGATGCGCTGAAGGCATCGCGGCTGCTGGGTATCACGCTGACCAAGCGTGGTGCTACCAATGGTGAGCCGATTCAGATGGCCGGCGTGCCGTTTCATTCGCTTGAAGGCTACTTGGCCAAACTGATCAAACTGGGCGAGTCAGTCGCGATTTGTGAGCAGATTGGGGATGTAGCGACCAGCAAAGGCCCAGTCGAGCGCAAAGTGGTGCGGGTTGTGACGCCTGGCACGCTGACGGACACCGAACTGCTGGGCGACAAGACGGAGTCGGTGCTGCTGGCCGTGCACCAAGGCGCACGCAATACCTGCGGACTGGCTTGGCTTTCGGTCACGCAGGGGAGCATCAGCCTGGCTGAATGCGCCAGCGACGAACTGGAAGCCTGGGTGGCCCGCATTGCACCCAGCGAGCTGATTTACAACGTCGATGTCACGCCAGCTTTTGAAACAAGACTAAAAAACAACCGCTGTGCAATTGCCGCCCGAGCCGCCTGGCAATTTGATGCGGCACTCGGCGCACGTCGCTTGCTTGAGCAGCTCAAAGTCGCGTCTCTATCGTCATGGCACGCTGAAGAACTGCACCAGGCCCATGCAGCCGCCGCTGCCCTGCTGGGCTATGCCGAACACACCCAGGGCCGCACGCTCCCGCATGTGCAGGCCTTGCAAGTCGTGCGCTCTGGCGAGCTGATCGACCTGCCACTGACCACCCGGCGCAATCTGGAACTGACGCAAACCCTGCGCGGTGAAGATTCGCCCACCCTGTTTTCATTGCTGGATACCTGCGTGACGGGTATGGGCAGCCGTGCTTTGAAAAGCTGGCTGCTAGCGCCGCGACGCGACCGAGCCGAGGCAACCGCACGCCTGGAAGCCATTACCCATTTGCGCGACGGCTTACAACTTACGCTGCGCACACAGCTTAAAGGCTCAAGCGACGTGGAGCGCATCACCGCACGCATCGCGCTGCGCCAGGTGCGACCGCGTGAGCTGGTGGCACTGCAACAAACGCTATTAAAAGCAGAGCTGCTTGCGCCCGAATCTATTGGGCTACCGGCACTTTTGACCACTATTTTTAGTGATTTGCAGCCTCCAGAAGGCTGTGCAGGCCTGCTGAAACGCTATTTGCTTGACGAGCCCGCTGCGCTGGTACGCGACGGCGGCGTCATCAACCACGGCTGCGATGCTGACCTGGACGAACTTCGCGCAATCCAAACCAATTGCGACGCGTTTTTATTGGACCTGGAAGGCCGCGAAAAGGCCCGTACCGGCATCAACAACCTGCGGGTGCAGTTCAACAAGGTGCATGGCTTTTACATTGAAGTG
This sequence comes from Polaromonas sp., assembly GCA_044378095.1. GTDB lineage: Bacteria > Pseudomonadota > Gammaproteobacteria > Burkholderiales > Burkholderiaceae_C > Polaromonas. The sequence continues at coordinate 55,453 of JBILXX010000008.1, read as the reverse complement.
ACGCAAGGCCAGGCCAGCAAAGTGCCTGATGACTACCGCCGCCGCCAGACGCTTAAAAACGCAGAACGCTTCATCACGCCCGAGCTCAAAGCGTTTGAAGACAAGGCGCTGTCGGCACAAGAACGGGCACTGGCGCGTGAGAAGTTTTTGTACGAGCAGTTGCTGGATGAGCTGCAAAGCTTTATCCCCGCGCTAAGCAAGCTGGCACGCGCTCTGGCCTGCCTGGACGCGCTGTGCGCGCTGGCTGAACGATCTTTGACGCTGAACTGGGCAGCGCCCTTGTTCGTCAACCAGCCCTGCATCGACATCACCCAGGGCCGCCACCCGGTGGTGGAAGCGCGGCTGGCTGAAACGACCGGTGGCTCCTTCATTGCGAACGATTGCGCGTTAACGTCCAGACAGCGCATGCAGGTCATTACCGGCCCCAACATGGGCGGCAAATCCACCTACATGCGGCAAGTCGCGCTGATCGTGCTGCTGGCCAGCGTCGGCAGCTATGTACCCGCAAGCGCTTGCCGGCTGGGGCCAATTGACGCGATTCATACCCGCATTGGCGCGGCTGATGATGTGGCTAACGCTCAATCGACCTTCATGCTGGAGATGACCGAGGCCGCACAAATCTTGCACACCGCCACACCACACAGCCTGGTGTTGATGGACGAAATCGGGCGCGGTACATCGACCTTTGACGGACTGGCTCTGGCGGGTGGTATTGCAGCGTATCTGCACAACAAGACCCAGGCCTTCACGCTGTTTGCCACGCATTATTTTGAACTGACCGAGTTGCCGGCGCAGCACCACGGGGCCATCAACGTGCATGTGAGTGCGGTTGAATCAGGCAGCAACATTGTGTTTTTGCATCACATTGAGCCCGGCCCGGCCAGTAAAAGTTACGGCATTGCGGTGGCCAAGCTGGCAGGCGTGCCAGGTGCCGTCGTGACCCATGCGCGCCACGCCCTGAATGCGCTTGAAGCGCAGCAAAGTGATGCGCGGGCTCAGGTTGACCTGTTTGCCGCGCCGCCAGAGGTCATCATGGAGCAAAGTGCGGTGGACAAAGCATTGGGTACGATAGACCCTGATGCGCTGAGCCCGCGTGAAGCGCTCGATGCTTTGTACAAGCTAAAAAAATTACTCAACCAGAATTAATCAGAACTGAGCAAAACACATGACATATTGCGTCGCCATCAAACTCAATGCCGGACTGGTTTTTTTGTCGGATTCGCGTACCAACGCGGGCCTGGACCAGATCAGCACCTTCCGCAAAATGATCATTTATGAAAAAACCGGCGACCGCTTCATGGTGCTGCTGTCAGCGGGGAATTTGTCCATCTCGCAGTCGGTGCGCGAGATCTTGCAGGTCGAGCAGCTCAAAGACCACGAAGGCGGCCCGCCGATCACCATCTGGAACGCCAAAAGCATGTTTGATGCGGCGCGTGTGCTGGGTTCAGCCATTCGCCGGGTGCACGAGCGTGATGCCGATGATCTGAAAAGCTCTGGCGTTGACTTCAATGTGTCGCTGGTGTTTGGCGGGCAAATCAAGGGCGAAGGCATGCGCCTGTTTCAGGTCTATTCAGCCGGTAACTTTATTGAAGCGACGAGTGAAACACCATACTTTCAGGTCGGCGAGTCCAAATACGGCAAGCCCGTGCTGGACCGCGTCATCACACCCGACACCCCGCTGGACGAAGCAGCCAAATGCGCACTGGTCTCCATGGACTCCACCCTCAAATCCAACCTGTCAGTCGGCCTGCCGCTGGATATGGTGGTGTACGAGGCGGACAGCTTTGAAACCAACAAGGTGGTTTGCATTGACAACGACAACCCGTACTTTCAGATGCTGCACAACAACTGGGGCAAAAAACTGCGCGAGGTGTTTGACAGCATTGAAGACCCAGCCTGGAACGGCGGCGCAACCCAGGTGCCGCTGCTGACGCCGCTGACGCGCAACCAGCCTTTGCGCAAGATATCGTCGCCTGAAGAAAAACTGATTTAACTTCTGTTCTGCGTCACTTTTGGGGTGGATCGGATATCAGGCAAGCCTCAGCCATCTGCAAACCGTTGTCTTTGGCGAAGTTGATGGCAAAGTCCCAGGCCATGGGCTCGGCCTCACGCAGCTCAGCGTTCACCACCACGCAGCGCACGCCGTTGATCATCGTCGGGATGCACCAGGGCGAATAGGTCAGGTGGCTGCCGGGCTGCGGCCCACCGGGGCGAAATGGGCTCATCACGCCGCATAGCCTGTCCGCCCAGTCACTGGGGCGAAAAACTTTTCCGTCCAGCGTTAAGCCCTGAATAAAGACTTCCTTGATGGCGGTAACGGGCGTGTTGTGTTGCACCGCACCATTATCACATCTTATATAAGACTTGGCCAATTGAAGCCGCAACACAGTGATGCCAAATGGTCAACTGACTGACATGGGTCTGCCCCTAAAATCATGACTCACTTTTACAACGCTAGCCCGGAGCTCATCATGACCGCTGCCCTGCCACCGCACATCGAAGCCGCCTCACCCCACGTGATGAACACCTATGGCCGCTTGCCGATTGCGCTGTCGCACGGCCAGGGCTGCCGGGTGTGGGACGTCAATGGCAAGTGCTACCTCGATGCGCTGGGCGGCATTGCCGTCAACACGCTGGGCCACAACCACCCCAAATTGGTTCCGGCGCTGCAAGACCAGATCAGCAAAATCATTCACAGCTCCAACTACTACCACGTGCCGCTGCAAGAGACTTTGGCCGCCAAGCTGGTTGAGTTGTCGGGTTTGGAGAACGTCTTTTTCTGCTCAACCGGCCTGGAAGCCAACGAAGCCGCTTTAAAGCTGGCACGCAAATTTGGTCACGACAAAGGCATTGATCGCCCCGAAGTCGTGGTCTATGAAAAAGCCTTTCACGGCCGCAGCATTGCCACGCTAAGCGCTACTGGCAACCCGAAAGTACAGGCAGGTTTTGGCCCGCTGGTGGAGGGCTTTATTCGCGTGCCCCTCAACGATATTGAAGCGATTAAAAAAGCCACGGCCGGTAACCCGAACGTCACCGCCGTGTTTTTTGAAGCGATTCAAGGCGAAGGCGGCGTGAACCCGATGAGTGAGCAGTACCTGCGTGAGGTACGCGCGCTGTGCGACGAGCGTGACTGGCTGTTGATGATTGACGAAGTGCAATGCGGCATGGGACGTACGGGCAAGTGGTTTGCGCACCAGTGGTCGGGCATCAAGCCGGATGTGATGCCGCTGGCTAAAGGCTTGGGCTCTGGTGTGCCGGTGGGCGCGGTGGTGTGCGGCCCCAAGGCTGCGCATATTTTTCAGCCGGGCAACCACGGTACGACATTCGGCGGCAACCCGCTGGCCATGCGCGCGGGGGTGGAGACCATCCGCATCATGGAAGAAGAAGGCTTGCTGGCCAACGCAGGCCTGGTCGGTGAACACCTGGTGACGGCACTCAAACGCGAGCTGGCGGGCGAAAAAGGCGTGAAAGAAATCCGTGGCCGTGGCCTGATGCTCGGCATCGACTTGAGCGTGCCCTGCGGCGAAATTTTAAAACGCGCCGCAGACAATGGCCTGCTGCTGAGCGTGACCGCCGACACGGTGATCCGCATGGTGCCGTCCCTGATCATGACGACGGCTGAGGCCGATGAAGTGGTTGCTATTTTGGTGCCGCTGATCAAGCAGTTGCTTAAAGAAAAAAATGCCTGAAAAAACCTCAAAACCGATCAAACACTACCTGCAATTCAGTGACCTCGACGCAGCTGAATACGCCTACTTGTTTGAGCGCACAGCCCTGATCAAAAAGAAATTCAAAGCCTACGAAAAACACCAGCCACTGGTCGACCGCACCATGGCCATGATTTTTGAAAAAGCCTCCACCCGCACCCGTGTGAGCTTTGAGGCTGGGATGTACCAGCTTGGCGGCACGGTGGTCAATCTGACAACAGAAGGCAGCCAGCTGGGCCGGGCCGAGCCGATTGAAGACAGCGCCAAGGTCATCAGCCGCATGGTTGATTTGGTGATGATTCGCACCTATGAGCAAGACAAAATTGAGCGCTTTGCCGAGCATTCACGCGTGCCGGTCATCAATGGCCTGACGAACGAGTTTCACCCCTGCCAGATTCTGGCTGACATCTTTACCTACATCGAGCACCGGGGCAGCATCAAGGGCAAAACGGTGGCATGGATTGGCGACGGCAACAACATGGCCAACACCTGGCTGCAGGCTGCTGAAATTTTGGGCTTCACGGTGCATCTGAGCACCCCCAGCGGCTATGAGGTCGATCAGGATGTCGCTGGCCTGCGCGGTACCGCCAGCTACAAGGTCTTCAACCACCCCATGGAAGCCTGTGCGGGCGCACACCTGGTCACCACCGACGTCTGGACCAGCATGGGTTTTGAAGCCGAAAACGAAGAACGCCGCAAAGCCTTTATCGACTGGTGCGTCGACGAAGACATGATGGCCGCAGCCGCCAAAGATGCGCTCTTCATGCACTGCCTGCCGGCCCACCGTGGCGAAGAAGTCGACGCTGCCGTGATCGACGGCCCGCAGTCCGTGGTGTGGGACGAAGCGGAAAACAGGATGCACGTGCAAAAGGCGCTCATGGAGTACCTTTTGCTCGGGCGCCTTGCATGAAATGCGAAGCGGCGGCGCTTTAGCGCCGACATCCTGTTTCGGTGAAGGCTAATGTGCGCAAAGCGCACGTCAAGCAGCCAAAGGCTGCGCGCCGAAACCAGAACCGGATGCATGTTCAAAAGGCACTGATGGAGTCTTTGCTGCTGGGGCGCTTGGAGCATTAGGACAAAAGTATTTTCCAATCGTGTTGGAAATAACCGACACCACGACTTTTTCAGCGGTGCTACCTTTGCAGGTATGCCTTCCATGCCTTTAAAAATCTGGGACATTTCACCGCCCGTTGATGAACGCGCGGACGTGTTTCCGGGTGACACGGCCTATTCGCAGCGCCTGCATTTTGCGTTGGGCCCTGACTGCCCGGTCAACGTCAACAGCATCACACTGTCGCCTCATACGGGCGCACATGCGGATGCGCCCATGCACTATGCCAATGGCGGCGCGGCGTCAGGCGAGCTCGATTTAAACCCCTACCTCGGGACCTGCCGAGTCATTCATTGCATTGACTGTGGCTCGTTGGTGTTGCCCGAGCACATCGCACACGCCATGACTGATTTGCCGGAGCGGGTGCTTTTGCGAACGGCGCGTGCCGCCAGCCAATCGTGGGAATCATTTACGGCCATAGCACCCGAAACACTGGCGCAACTTGCTATTAAAAATGTAGCGCTGGTGGGCATAGATACGCCCAGCGTTGACCCTGCCGACAGCCAAACCCTGCCCAGCCACCACCAGTTGCTGGCCCGCAACATGCGGGTACTCGAATGCCTGGTGCTGGACGAAGTGCCCGAGGGTGACTACGAACTGATTGCCCTGCCGCTCAAACTGATGCGAGCCGATGCATCTCCCGTGCGCGCCATTCTTCGTGAATTGCGCGACCTTTAACCCCATGACTATGACCACATTAAAAGACTGCACCACCCTGGACGCACACGACCCCTTGCGCGAACTGCGCCACCAGTTCACCCTGCCAGCAGGGGTGATCTACCTCGACGGCAATTCGCTCGGCGTGCTGCCCAACACTGCCGCCGCCCGCGTTGCCAAAGCCGTGACCGAAGAGTGGGGCCAGGGCCTGATCCGATCCTGGAACAGCGCAGGCTGGTTTGAGATGCCGCAGAAGGTGGGCAACAAGATTGCGCAGCTGATTGGCGCTGCGCCGGGCGAGGTGGTGGCCACTGACAGCACCTCGATCAACCTGTTCAAAGTACTTTCAACGGCACTGAGCATCACAGCCATCGACGCACCGGCGCGCAAAGTGCTGGTCAGCGAGCGCAGCAACTTCCCGACCGATTTGTACATTGCCGAGGCGCTGTGCAAAGAGCGCGGCCTGACGCTGCTACTGGTTGACGCTGACGACGTTTCTGCCGCCTTGACGCCAGATGTCGCCGTGCTGATGCTCACCCATGTCAACTACCGCACCGGAGCCATGTTCGACATGCAAGCCGTGACTGCTGCCGCTCACGCCAAAGGCATCTTGTGCGTTTGGGATCTGGCCCACAGCGCGGGCGCCGTACCGGTTGACCTGACCGCTGCGCGAGCAGACTTTGCAGTCGGCTGCGGCTATAAATACCTGAACGGCGGCCCAGGCGCACCGGCATTTGTATGGGTCAACCCCAAGCCCGCCGCACGCGACGTGTGGCAGCCGTTGGCAGGCTGGTGGGGCCACAGCGCGCCATTTGCCTTCACACCTGACTACCAGCCAGCGCCGGGCATCAACCGCTATTTGTGCGGCACACAACCTATTTTGAACCTGACGGCACTCGACTGCGGGCTGGATACGCTGCTGGCCGCGCAATCCCTGGGCGGTATGGCGGCATTGCGCACAAAGTCACTGGCACTGACCGACCTGTTCATCAAGCTGGTTGAAGAGCGCTGCGCTGGTCATGGCCTGGGTTTGGCCACGCCGCGTGAACATGCGAAGCGCGGCTCACAGGTTTGCTTAACTCGACTTGAAGGCGCATACGCCATCATCCAAGCCTTGATAGCACGCGGTGTGATTGGCGACTTCAGGGCGGGCGACGGCGCTGCACAACTCCACATCCTGCGCTTCGGCTTTACCCCGCTGTACACCAGCTTTGAAGACGTGTGGAACGCGGTGGAGCACTTGCGCCAGGTGCTCGTTTCAGGCGAATGGAAAAACACAGAGTTCAATCAGAAAAGCGCTGTGACATGAAACCCGCCGACATCGTTCACAGTGAAAAGGCCCAGCTCGACTTCAGCCAGTCGATGACCTATGGTGACTACCTGCACCTTGACGCACTGCTGGGCGCGCAACAGCCGCTGTCACCCGACCACAACGAGATGCTGTTCATCGTCCAGCATCAAACCAGCGAGTTGTGGATGAAGCTGATGCTGCACGAGTTGCGCGCGGCGATTGCCGATATTGCCAAAGACGAGCTGAGCGACGCCTTTAAAAAGCTCGCCCGCGTCAGCAAAATCATGGAGCAACTCGTCCACGCCTGGGACGTGCTGGCCACCATGACGCCCCCTGAATACAGCGCCATTCGGCCCTACCTGGCCAATTCAAGCGGCTTTCAAAGTGCGCAGTACCGCAGCATTGAGTTTGCCTTGGGCAATAAAAACGCCGCCATGCTCAAACCCCATGCGCACCGGCCTGACTTGCTGGCCCAGGTGCAAGCAGCTTTTCAAGCGCCATCGCTGTACGACGAAGCGCTGCGCCTGCTGGCAAGGCGCGGCCTGGCGATTCCAGCCAGCCACCTTGAACGCGACTGGACGCAAGGCTATGTTGAAAGCGATGAAGTTGAACAGGCCTGGCTGGTCGCCTACCGCAACCCCAAGCAGCACTTTGACCTGTACCAGCTGGGTGAAGAACTCACCGATTTGGAAGACGCTTTCAGGCTCTGGCGCTTTCGCCACGTCACCACGGTGGAGCGCGTGATTGGTTTCAAGCGCGGCACAGGCGGCACCGGCGGCGTCAGTTACCTGCGCAAAATGCTGGATGTGGTGCTGTTCCCGGAAATCTGGAAGCTGCGGACGTCTTTGTAGGTGGTTTGAGGCCGTTTTTGGCTATTTTCAGGTATCAGTTCGGCCTCTAGCCCAATAAATTCGGGCGCAAGCAGCTCCTGAAATGGTAGCAATATCTTGTCACTTCATTCCCAGTAATTGCGCAGATTACCGGGTTCATCCAGCTTTTGAATGGCCTCGGTCCAGTTTTTGGGCAATTCATCGCGCGGCATGGTCAGGCGTTTGAGTTCTACCGTCACGATGGCAGACCTGCTTTTGGCCATCGCCTCCTGATGCACGGCGGAGCGCACAAACTGCGCCCTGGCCTCCTGACTGGCCCACACGCTCATAGTCCAGCCCTGTTTGCCAAAGAGTTCCCGGCGCGCTGAAAAGCCCATCAAACCGGGCTGGGTCGGCATGCTGCCAATCACGCGGCTGGTTTGCCGGTCAAATTCTGCGCGATTTTGCGGGTCCACCACAATGCGCGTCAACACCAGCACGACCTCCTGCTTGCCAGAGTCGGCTGAAGCGTTTTGCAGTCGTGGAAACGGCGTGGAAATGGCGCAACCCGTCAGCAGCGACATGACAGAAACTGCCACGGCCAAGCGCCCCAAATTCGACTTGCCGTTTCGAACTGCAAAACTCAATTTTTCAAACATGATTGAACGCTCCAGTGAAAGCAAAAAAGATTAAGTTGACACTGTCTACCATCTTAATCACAATAGTAGACAGTGTCAACAATGCCTGCCGTTTCAGATGCAGACGGTTCAATATCAAAGGAGCTCGAATGCCTGTTTCAAAAAACAATTCACGCACATCTTTTTCAGAAAGATATGGCCCCTGGGCCGTGGTGACCGGAGCATCTTCAGGAATTGGCAGGGAGATTGCGATGCAACTGGCAGCCCGCAAATTGAACCTGGTCCTGGTCGGGCGCGACCGCCAGGAGCTGGACTCCACCGCACGCTTCATCAGGTCGCAAGGCATGCAGGCCGACGTTGTGGTGGCGGATTTTGAGCAACCCCAAGCCATTGAAGCGGTCATTGATGCCACAGCCTCAAAGGTTGTTGGGCTGTTTGTTCCGGCTGCAGGGTTCGGCGACTCTGGCGAGTTTGTCAATTCCGACCTGGAGATTCAAAAATCGATGATTCAGGTCAACATGACCAGTGTGATGGTGCTGTCGCATTATTTTGCCAACCGCATGGTCGATCAGGGGCGCGGCGGCATCATTTTGGTGGCCTCCATGCTCGGGTTTCACGGCGCACCGTTTTCAGCCAACTACGCGGCAACCAAAGCCTACATCCTGTCTTTGGGCGAGGCCATGGCGGTCGAGCTCAAAGCATCTGGGGTGGATGTACTGGTGTCATCACCGGGCCCGACTGAAACAGGTTTTGGCCAACGCGCAGGCATGACGATGGGCAAAACCATGACGGCTCAAGATGTTGCACGGGATACGCTTAATGCCTTGGGCCACTCCGCGACGGTGCTGCCCGGCCTTCTGACAAAGTTTTTGCGCACCTCTCTAGCGCTGCTGCCCAGAGCATTGCAAGTCCGTATCATTGGCAACATCATGAAGGGCTTCAGCCAAAAACCGGATGCCGACAGAAACAACAACACCGCTTGACTTGAAGGACGCCTGTGTCGAGGCGGCGCACGCCGTGATTGCCGAGCACGGCATTGAAAAGCTGAGCCTGCGCGATGTGGCACGCAAACTCAATGTCTCGCATCAAGCCCCGTACAAGCATTACCCGAGCCGCGACCACTTGCTTGCAGAAGTCATCCGGCGCTGCTTTAACCGCTTCACGCAGGCGCTCAATTCACGTCAACGGTCAGCAAGCGCCATAGACGACATGCGCGCTTTGGGTCAAAGCTATCTGACCTACGCCCTACAAAACCCGCTGGAATACAGACTGATGTTTGGCACGCCCTGGCCGGGTGTTGACGCGCATCCTGACCTGATCAGGGACGCGCAGCATTCTTTCAACGTGTTACGGCAGGCTTTAGAGCCACTTTACGCAGGTCAGCCCGTTACACGCGACGCGGTCGATGCCGATGCGCTGTTCGTCTGGTCGTCCATGCACGGGCTGGCAAGCATCCTGCAAAGCCAGGCCATGCAGCACCTGGCCCTGAGCGGTGCGGTCATGGACGGCGCGGTCGCCCATGTGATGCAGATGGTGGATACGGCACTGTTGGCACCCAGAGGGTAAGTTTTAAGTCATTTTTGACTGTTTTTACCCATTTTCAGGGTTCAAATCTGCCTCTAGGCCAATGAATACGGGCACAAGCAGCTATTTTTTATATAGCATACCTGGTTGCAACTAAAGCTGCCCGTACAGCCACGGCAGGTCCAGCAGCCTCTCACCCATCAGCTTCATGGCCGCATCCCTTCCCCAGCGCGTGAGCCCCGTTGCATGAAAAATCTGGCCGTTGCGTAGCGCTCTGGCTTGCACCCGTGCGTTGCGTTGCCAGCGGTTGGCGGCGAAGCGCTGCAAAGCATCTAGAACGGTTTGCGGTGTTGTGCCATTCAGAGCTAGCCCGAGTTCAGCCGCATCTTCAATCGCCATGCCTGCGCCTTGCGCCAGGTAGGGCCGCATGGGGTGCGCGGCGTCCCCCAGCAGCGCCACGCGGCCATGCGCCATCTGGTGTGCGCCTTGCATGGGTGGGCGGTCGTGCATCACCCACAGGCGCCAGTCTGGCGCGGCTTGGACCACGTCTTGCAGCGCCTGGCAGCAATTCGTGAGGTGACTTTTTAAATCTGCCGCATTGGCGCTGTGGTTCCAGTTTTGAAAATCACTGGGTACATCACCGTTGACAAACACCACCACATTCAACCACTCGCCACCGCGTACCGGGTACTGCACGGCATGCATCTTGGGGCCCAGCCAGGCGGTGACGTTTTGGCTGCGCAGCCGCTCGGGCAAATCAGCTTGCTTGATGAGGGCGCGGTAGGCCAGGTGACCTGTGCGTCTGGGCGAGCCATCGTTCAGCAAGTGCTGGCGGGTGCTGCTCCACAAGCCATCAGCGCCTACCAAAACGCCAAAGTCTTGGATACCAGCAGGGGTCTGCACTGAAACCATCTGCGGCGTTTGCTGAAAGCGCTCTACCGCGCAATCCGTTCGCAGCACCGCCGCCGTTTGCCGCACGGCTTGCAGCAACACGCCGTGCAAGTCCGCGCGGTGCAGCGTGAGGTACGGTGCGCCGTAGCGCGCTGCCATGGTGTTACCCAGGCGCAGTTCGCCCAGCACGCTGCCGGTGGTGGCGCTACGCACCTGCAAGCGATCAGGTGCAGTTGCCACCTGGCTCAAGGCATCAAGCACCCCCCAGCCTTGCAGAATACGGGTGACGTTGGGGCCGAGTTGAATACCCGCGCCAAATTCAGTGAAGGCGGCTGCTTTTTCAAACAGCTCAACTTGCTGGGCAGTGCGGGCCAAGGCCAGCGCCGCCGCCAGCCCGCCAATACCGCCACCGGCAATCGCTATCTTTAATGTCATGCGGCCAGCAACTGGCGCAGCACGTAGGGCAAGATGCCACCGCTTTGGTAGTAGTCCACCTCAATCGGCGTGTCAACTCGCAGGGTGACGATGACTTCTTGCACCTTGCCGTCGGCGCGGGTGATGCGCAGCGTGGCATCGCTTTGTGGTTTGAGTGTCGGGTGCGGAATCACGTCGATCACTTCGTTGCCTGTCAGACCCAGCGTTTGCCACGATTGCCCGGCTTTGAACTGCAGCGGCAGCACCCCCATGCCGACCAGGTTACTGCGATGAATTCGCTCAAAACTGCGCGCTACCACAGCTTTGATGCCCAGCAGCTGGGTGCCCTTGGCGGCCCAGTCGCGGGATGACCCGGTGCCGTATTCCTCGCCTGCAAAAATCACCGTGGGTGTGCCTTCGGCGATGTATTTCATGGCGGAGTCGTAGATGAACATCTTGGCTTGATCAGGCTGAAACAGCGTCACGCCGCCCTCCTCGCGCGAGCCTTCAGCATCAGCCGGGATCATCAGGTTTTTGATCCGCACATTGGCAAAGGTGCCGCGCATCATCACATCATGGTTGCCGCGCCGCGCGCCGTAACTGTTGAAGTCAGCCTTGAGCACACCATGCGCCTGCAACCACTGGCCTGCGGGTGAGGATGCTTTGATGGACCCAGCGGGTGAAATGTGGTCTGTGGTGATCGAGTCGCCAAACAGCGCCATGATGCGGGCGTTTTTGACTTCAAAGCCGCTTTTTTTAGCAGTATTTTGGTCTTTTGACGAATGAATGCGGGGGTAAGCAGCTCCGTTATCCATAGCAAAGTCTTTAAAGAACGGCGGCTCGGCGATGTAGGTGCTATGCGGCCAGGTGTAGGTGTTACCGGTGACGCCCTTGATCTTTTCCCAGAGCTTGCCGGGCTCGCTTTTGACTTTGGCGTAGTTTGCCCGAAAGGCTTTGCCGTTCATGGCGTACTTCATCAGCGCGTTGATTTCGTCCGTTGTCGGCCAGATGTCGCCCAAGTACACATCTTTGCCGCCTTTGCCTTTGCCCACTGGCTCAGTCATCAAATCACGCATGACAGTGCCGGCAATCGCGTAAGCCACCACCAGCGGCGGGCTGGCCAGAAAGTTGGCCTTCAGGTTGGGGTGAATACGCGCTTCAAAGTTGCGGTTGCCTGACAGCACTGCCGCGCAGACGAGATCGCTTTTAGTGATGGCTTCGTTGATTTCGGGCGTCAAGTCGCCCGCGTTGCCGATGCAGGTGGTGCAGCCGTAGCCCGCCACTGCAAAGCCGAGCTTATCCAGGTAAGGCAGCAAGCCCGTCTCGGTTAAATACTCTGTGACGATACGTGAGCCGGGCGCTAGCGACGTCTTGATGTGCGGCTGTACTTTCAAGCCCGCCTGTACCGCCTTTTTAGCCAGCAGGCCAGCCGCCAGCAGCACGCTGGGGTTGGACGTGTTGGTACAACTGGTAATGGCTGCAATGAGCACATCGCCATTGCCAATGCTGATACCTGTCGATTCTGTTGGCACATCAACATGCGCATTGACGCTTGATGCCATCGTGGGGCGGCTGCCTTCCATTTCAACCACCATGCGCGGCGCGCCCAATGCAGTGGGCGGCACGCCCGGAAGCGTGTCTGCCCTGTCGTTGTCGGTATGGCGCAGCAAATGCCGTGTGGCCAACATGGCGGCAGGTTGGTTAAAACCGTTGTCGGCAATCGGCTGGCTGTAAAGCGACGCGAACTGTTTGGCGACGTTGCCCAGCTCAATCCGGTCTTGCGGGCGCTTGGGGCCGGCCAGACTGGGCGTGACGTCGCCCAGATTCAGCTTCACGACTTGCGAGTAATCAATGTCCCCTGCCCTGGCCACGCCAAACAAGCCCTGCGCCTTGAAGTATGCTGCAAACGCTTCAATCTCGGCCTTGGTGCGGCCCGTGCCTTCAAAGTATTCGATGGTCTTTTCATCGACCGGAAAAAAGCCCATCGTCGCGCCATATTCAGGCGCCATGTTGCCGATGGTGGCGCGGTCTGGCAGGCTGAGTGTGCGTGTGCCTTCACCAAAAAACTCAACAAACTTGCCGACGACTTTCTCTTTGCGCAACTGCTCAGTCACCCTCAGCACCAGGTCAGTGGCGGTCACGCCTTCACGCAGTTGGCCTGTCAGCTCAAAGCCGACCACATCGGGCGTTAAAAAGTACACCGGCTGGCCGAGCATGGCGGCTTCTGCCTCGATGCCGCCCACACCCCAAGCTACCACGCCAATGCCGTTGATCATGGTGGTGTGGCTGTCGGTGCCCACCAGCGAGTCTGGGTAATAAACATCGTTTTTGGTTTTGTGTACACCGCGCGCCAGGTATTCAAGATTGACCTGGTGCACGATGCCAAAACCAGGCGGCACAACGCCAAACGTATCAAACGCCTGCATGCCCCATTTCATGAACTGGTAGCGCTCGTTGTTGCGCTGAAATTCCAGCTTCATGTTCAGGTCAAGGGAGTTCTTTTTGCCGTAGTAGTCGACCATGATGGAGTGGTCCACCACCAGGTCAACCGGTACCAATGGCTCAATGCGTTTCGGGTCTTTACCCAACTTGACGGCCACGCTGCGCATGGCGGCCAGGTCAGCCAGCAGTGGCACGCCGGTGAAGTCTTGCAGCACCACACGCGACACCACAAACGGAATTTCTTGTGTGCGGGCGGCGTTGGGCTGCCAGTTTGCAAGTTCTGCTATGTGCTGCGCGGTGACGCGCTTGCCATCGCAGTTGCGCAGTACCGATTCAAGCACGATGCGCAGGGACACTGGCAATCGGCTGACGTTCGGGTACTGCCTGGCGAGCGCGGGCAGCGAGTAAAACTTGCCCGACTTGCCGGAAGCGGTCTTAAAGTTTTTGAGGGTGCTGGCGAAGGCGTGCTTTTCACCACCAGTAGGTTTAACCATAGCGAAACTCCTGTGCAAGATGCAGTGGCCTCCATTTTGGCAGGAGCAAGCCCGACGTGCAGCATTTGTAGTTGCTTGCTGACACGTGGCTTGGCATATTTCTGATGTCGCTACAAAGCCAGGCTTTTTAAAGTGGTTGCTCTAGTCACCCTTGAAAGAACAACCATGAGCCAGCCAACCGACGAACACACCCTCTGGACCTTGATCAAAGACATCAAGTTCGGCATGCTGACGCACCGCCACACCGACGGTCGACTGCACAGCGCCCCCTTGACAACGCAAAACAAAGCTGATGACGAAGGCATGGCACTGTACTTTTTCATCTCGCGCAAAAGTGAAATAGCCGCATGCCTTGCCAAAGACGGAAACGTCAATGTGTCGTATTCCCACCCCGGCGATGACCGCTATGTATCGGTATCAGGCCAAGGCGCGATTGTTGAAGACCAGAACAAAAAAGACTATCTGTTCACTGCCTTGACCAAAGCATGGTTCCCGGGCGGCGCAACCGACCCCGACCTGGCACTCCTACAAGTCAACATCGGCCACGCAGAGTACTGGAACGCGAAAGAAAGCAAGATGGTGCAACTTGCCAAAATGGCCACGGCGGCCATCACAGGACAGCCAACCGCAAAAATCGGCGAACACAAAGAATTGAATCTGTCTTGAACCTTTGCGCCAACCATGCCTTTCATCGCCCTTAACAAAGCGTTTGACCCCGGCGCCCCGGACGACCTGCGCATCAACACGGCAGCAGTGCTTTTCGTTGAAGCGTCACGGCTCGACCTGGTCGGTCAGACCACGATTCATTTGCTCGGCCAGGGCATCAACGTCAATACGGTGACGGAATCCATCGGCCTGGTGGTCAGCGAAATCGGCGGCTTGGTAGGCGCAACCCGCCACTACTTGGCGCCGCCACCGGCCGAGGGAGCCAGTACCGTCTACATCTGCCCCGCCAACGTCAGCTACGTGCGCCCCAACCTGCCAGCGCTGCCTGACTTTTGGGTGGTGCGGTTTGTCGATGGCTCGGAGCTGCGGGTGGTTGCGCCTTTGCCCATCGGCCTATAAAAAAGCCCCGTAACTTACGTTGCGAGGCTTTTGGCGCGAAGCGTAGATGACGATCAGACTGGCACAGCGTCTTTAACCGTATCCGCCATATCCGTATAGTCCTTGACCTTGTCAAAGTTCAAATACTGATAAATCTGGTCGCTGGATGCCGTCAGCACGCCCATATCAAGCATGTACTCGGCCTTGGTCGGGATGCGGCCAAGCTTCGAGCAGATCGCTGCAAGTTCAGCAGAACCCAGATACACGTTGGAGTTTTTGCCCAGGCGATTCGGGAAGTTGCGCGTGGACGTTGAGAAAACTGTGGCGCCTTCTTTGACCTGTGCCTGGTTACCCATGCACAGGCTGCAGCCTGGCATTTCCATGCGCGCACCAGCACTGCCCAGAACACCATAGTGGCCTTCTTCAGTCAATTGCTTGGCGTCCATCTTGGTGGGTGGAGCCATCCAGAGCTTGACGGGAATGTCGCGCTTGTTTTCCAGCAGTTTTGAGGCTGCGCGGAAGTGGCCAATGTTGGTCATGCAACTGCCGATGAAGACTTCGTCGATCTTGCTGCCTGCAACATCGCTCAGTGTTTTCACGTCGTCCGGGTCGTTCGGGCAGGCCACGATAGGCTCGTGAATGTCGGCCAGGTCAATCTCGATGACGGCGGCGTATTCAGCATCTGCATCGCCTTTGAGCAATTGCGGGTCGGCCAGCCAGGCTTCCATCGCGGCAATGCGGCGCTTGATGGTGCGCACGTCTGAATAGCCCGTGGCAATCATCCACTTGAGCATGGTGATGTTGCTGTTGATGTACTCAATGATCGGCTCTTTGTTCAGGTGCACAGTGCAACCACCGGCTGAACGCTCGGCGGATGCGTCGCTCAGCTCAAACGCCTGCTCGACTTTCAAATCTGGAAAGCCTTCAATTTCCAGAATACGGCCCGAGAAAACGTTGACCTTGCCCTGCTTGGCCACCGTGAGCAATCCCGCCTTGATGGCGTACAGCGGAATGGCATTGACCAAGTCGCGCAGCGTGATGCCGGGCTGCATCTGGCCTTTGAAACGCACCAACACTGACTCAGGCATGTCCAGCGGCATCACGCCAGTGGCAGCGCCAAAAGCCACCAGGCCAGAGCCTGCAGGAAAGCTGATACCAATCGGGAAACGGGTGTGGCTGTCGCCGCCTGTGCCGACCGTGTCGGGCAACAGCATACGGTTCAACCAGCTGTGAATAATGCCGTCGCCGGGGCGCAGTGGAATGCCGCCGCGTGTGCTCATGAACTCAGGCAACTCGTGGTGCATCTTCACGTCAACTGGTTTGGGGTAAGCCGCTGTGTGGCAGAAGGACTGCATCACCAGGTCAGCGCTAAAGCCGAGGCAGGCCAGGTCCTTCAGTTCATCACGGGTCATGGGGCCGGTGGTGTCTTGTGAACCGACGGACGTCATTTTTGGCTCGCAATACGTGCCGGGGCGCACGCCCTGACCTTCAGGCAAACCGACGGCGCGGCCGACCATTTTCTGCGCCAGCGTGAAGCCACGGCCGTTGTCGAGCGGGTCTTGCGGCAGGCGGAACTGGGTGGATGCGGGCAGGCCCAATGCAAAGCGTGCCTTGGCGGTCAGGCCGCGGCCAACGATGAGGGGAATGCGGCCACCGGCGCGCACTTCGTCAAACAGCACGTCGCTTTTGAGTTTGAATTCGGCAATCACCTTGCCGTCTTTCAGCGCCTTGCCGTCGTACGGGCGCAGCTCAATCACGTCGCCCATGGCCATCTGGCTCACGTCCAGCTCAATCGGCAATGCGCCTGAATCTTCCATCGTGTTGTAGAAAATCGGTGCGATTTTGGAGCCCAGGCAGACACCGCCAAAACGCTTGTTCGGCACGAACGGAATGTCTTGACCTGTGAACCACAGCACCGAGTTGGTGGCTGATTTCCGAGACGAACCTGTACCGACCACGTCGCCCACGTAAGCGACCAAATGGCCTTTGGCTTTGAGCGAGTCAATGAACTTGACCGGGCCGCGCTTGCCTTCTTCTTCAGGTGTGATGCCAGGGCGCGGATTTTTGTGCATGGCAAGCGCGTGCAGCGGAATGTCTGGGCGACTCCAGGCGTCGGGGGCGGGAGACAAGTCGTCAGTGTTGATCTCGCCTGCGACTTTGAAGACGGTCAGCATGATGGATTCAGGCACTTCAGGGCGGCTGGTGAACCACTCGGCGTTGGCCCAGCTTTGCATCACGGCCTTGGCATAAGCGTTGCCCTTGTCGGCTTTTTCTTTCACGTCATGGAACTGGTCAAACATGAGCAGCGTGTTTTTCAGGCCCGCTGCGGCTTGCATCGCCACGCTGGCCTCGGCATCGTCAAGCAAGGCAATCATCGGGCTGATGTTGTAGCCGCCCAGCATGGTGCCCAGCAGCTGTGCAGCGTGCTCACGCGAGATCAGCGCGCACTTTTCAGTGCCGTGCGCCACAGCAGCCAGGTAGCTGGCTTTGACTTTTGCCGCGTTGTCAACACCTGCAGGCACGCGGTGGGTGATCAGCTCAACCAGAAAAGCCTCTTCACCTTTTGGCGGGCTTTTCAGGAGTTCAATGACTTCAGCCGTTTGTGCAGCGGACAAAGGCAACGGTGGAATACCCAGGACGGAACGTTCTGCGACGTGGTTGCGGTAGGTTTGAATGAAATCCGATGACATGTTTTTCTCCAAAATAAGTCAGTAAATTAATGTCGAAATTATTTGACGACGACAGGGATGGCAGCAGGCGTTGCTGCTGGGCTGTCGAGCAAGCCCGGGCGAGGATTCTTTTTCAAATCTTCAGCCAATGTGACTTGCTCAGGGCTCATGCATTCATCTGCCAGGCGCTGGCCCAACTTCTGGCTCATCAACATGGATTTGTTGCCCAGTTGTAGCCACATTGCGCCGCGTTTGGGGTCTTCAATCCGAATCGCACCGGTGCGGCTTTCAACCGGATGCATGCTAAAGCGCATCTTGCCGGTTTGCACTACAAAAAAGCCAGGCCGGCGCTTGCTCGGGGTAACGGTCACAGAGGCGCCCAGCTCACACGGGATGGTGCCAACAAACACGCGTTCGGCCATGACCAGGTCGGCAGGTGTCAATGTCACGTTCGGGTCCTCATCGATCGGTGTGACTTCTTCAACCGCCTTCAACGCCGAGCGCCTGACTTCCGTGGGTGACTTGGCATCGGGCTTTTTAACAGCCGTTTTGGCTGGTGGATTGGCAGGCGCTGCGGTTTGGGCCAGCAATGCCAGTGGCAAAGCAAAGATTGATGCAGCTAAGACAAGTGATTTCATGACATTCCTAAAAAAAGATCTGGGATTCGGCCGGCAACATGCGCCCGGTCTGGTGCGCACGCTGCAGTACTTGCCAGTAATAGCGGTAGCTGGCGCGGTCTTGCAATTTACCTTCGAAACTGATGGGCGCCCATTCATGACGGGCGGCAAAAGCTATTATTTTTGTGGCGATTTCAATCTCGCCTTCTGTTGGCGCAAAGGCCGCCAGAATCGGACGGATCTGGTTCGGGTGAATGCTCCACATGCGGGTGTAGCCAAACTCATGAAAAGCCCTGCGCGCAGCCGCCGTGATGGCAGCAGCATCATTAAATTCTGTCACCACGCAGTGCGATGGCGTTTTGCTGTTGGCGTGGCAGCTTGACGCAATCTCCAGCTTGGCCCGCACCACCAGCGGGTGGCTAAATTGCCCCAAACGCCCCGTGTCGGCTCCCATCTCGCTGGACATGCCATGCGCAGGGATCGCACCGCCGTGGCTGGAGACAAAGTCCATCAGGCCAAAGCTGAGGGATTGAACACGCGGGTGCGCGGCAATGTCAAAGGCGCGATGCACAGCGGCGGGCGATTCGATCAGTACATGGATGGGCAATTGGTCAGCGCCTGCATTTGAGAGTGCATTGACCACTTTATTCACGTCCTGAACGGACTCCACCTTGGGCACCATGATGTGGCTGAGCTGGTCGCCGACTTTGCCCGCGATGGTGGCGACGTCGGCTTCGAAGGCCGGATGGTCAACAGCATGAACGCGAACCGCCACGCGGGCTTTGCTGGATGCCAAAGCAACCAGCGCTACCACCATGGCCGCATGGTCTGCCTCACCACCTGCGGGTGCGCCGTCTTCGCAGTCCAGCGTCACGTCAAACACGCAAGCGCCGAACTCTTCAATCATGTCAGCCTGCAAAGCCAGGCTCTTGCGCATCCGTGCCTCGACGCCGCTGTAATGGTCGCACACCGGCAATAAACCAGTGGCCGCCTGAGCGCCGAGGAGAACCTCTCTGGGGTGGGACATCAGAGGAGGTGTTTGACACCGTCTTGCTCGCCCTGCAACTCTGACAAAGTCTTGTTGATGCAGGTCTGGCTGAACTCATCAATCGTCAAACCTTCAACAGGTTTGAACTCGCCACCTTCGCATGTCACCGGAAAACCGAACATCGTGTCTTTTGGAATACCGTACTGGCCATCAGACGCAATCCCCATCGTGACCCATTTGCCATTTGTGCCCAGCGCCCAGTCGCGCATGTGGTCGATGGCGGCATTGGCGGCTGATGCGGCTGACGACACGCCGCGTGCCTCAATGATGGCTGCGCCGCGCTTGCCAACGGTTGGCAAGAAAGTGTTGGCGTTCCAGTCCTGGTCGTTGATCATGGCGGCGACGCTTTCACCCTTGATGGTGGCAAAGCGGTAGTCGGCGTACATGGTGGGCGAATGGTTGCCCCACACTGCCAATTTTTCAATGTCTGCCACGGCTTTGCCGGTTTTGGCCGCTACCTGGCTGGCCGCGCGGTTGTGGTCCAGGCGCAGCATGGCGGTGAAGTTTTTGCGCGGCAAGTCAGGCGCGCTTTTCATGGCGATCCAAGCGTTGGTGTTGGCCGGGTTGCCCACCACCAGTACCTTGACGTTGCGGCTGGCCACGGCATTCAGCGCCTTGCCCTGGGCGATGAAAATCGCGCCATTCACGGCCAGCAGCTCGGCACGCTCCATGCCCGGGCCGCGTGGGCGCGAGCCGACCAGCAGTGCGTAGTCGGTGTCTTTGAAGGCCGTCATCGGGTCGCTGTGGGCTTCCATACCGACCAGCAGCGGGAACGCGCAATCGTCCAGTTCCATCATCACGCCCTTCAGGGCTTTTTGCGGACCCTCAACCGGCACTTCCAGCAGCTGCAAAATCACGGGCTGGTCTTTGCCCAGCATTTCGCCTGAGGCAATGCGAAACAACAACGCATAACCAATTTGGCCTGCTGCGCCGGTAACGGCAACACGGACGGGTTTTTTCATCATGATGGGAACTTTCAGGAATTGAATAAAAAGAATTTTTTGGCACCAACAGCCTTGGATTTTAGCGCCGAATGATGCGCTGCGTCAATTTGTCTTATGTCTTATATAAGATATGATGACTCATCTAAAATGACATTGCCATGGCTGCCAATCCAACATCTATATCGACCTCGTCAGCAGACGAACTGAGCCATGCAACGCCAGCTTTCAGTCCTCTGTACAGCCAAATCAAAGCGTTGATACTACAAAGCCTTCAGTCTGGCGAATGGAAGCCCGGCGAGGCGATTCCATCTGAGATGGATCTGGCCACCCGCTACCGCGTGAGCCAGGGCACGGTTCGCAAAGCCATCGACGAGCTTGCTACCAGCAACCTGGTGGTACGCCGCCAGGGCAAGGGCACGTTTGTTGCCACCCATGCCGCACAACACGTGCAGTTCAGGTTTTTAAAACTCGTACCAGACAGCGGCACACCAGGCAGCGAAGGCCCAGCCCAACGCGACATCATTGACTGCCGCCGGACCCGCGCCACCGCCGACGTGGCTCGAGCCTTGGCGCTGCGCAGTGGCGATGCGGTTTTGCAGGCACGCCGGGTTTTAAGCTTTGCTGGCACACCGACGATTCTTGAAGACATCTGGCTACCTGCCGCACCGTTCAAAGGCCTGACTGCCGAGCGCCTGGCCGACTACCACGGCCCCATGTACGCGTTGTTTGAGACTGAATTCAATATGCGCATGGTCAGAGCTGAGGAAAAAATACGTGCCGAAGCGGCTATCGACGGGCGTGAACAGCTACTAAAAGTAGAGCATGGGACACCCCTTTTGAGCGTCGAACGTATTTCATATACCTACCAGAATGTACCCATGGAGCTGCGCCGGGGGTACTACCGCACCGATACGCACCACTATCACAACACGCTGAATTGATGCCTCAGAAGTCAGGTTTCAAAGGCAACAAAACAACGCTGCCCAGCAAGCTGTGCGTGGTGTGCAGTCGTGAGATGACCTGGCGTAAAAGCTGGGCTAAAAACTGGGCAGACGTCAAATACTGCTCTGAGGCCTGCCGTGCGCAAAAAAACAAAGCGCCTGACAAGTCATCTGCCAGCTGAATCTAGCCGCTCAGGCAGCCCGCGCTGGCTTTGTGGTTTTGAGTTCAACGCATCAATACCAATGAGTCACCAAATAGAATGACTGGTATGAAAAGTATAAAAACGCGGCATTTGATCTTCCTGCTGGGCGACCAACTGGATGAAGATTCCAGCGCTTTTGAAGGTTTTGACCCTACATTGGACCGGGTGCTGATGGTCGAGGCTTTTGAAGAGTCCACTCACGTCTGGTCGCACAAAATTCGCACCACGCTGTTTTTGTCCGCCATGCGGCATTTTGCTGAAAGTCTGAAAAAGCGCGGCTGGCAAGTTGATTACCGGGCTCTGGACGGCCATGGTGACAAAACGCTGGCTGATGGCCTGCTGGCAGCGATTGTGCAGCACCAGCCGCAGGCCGTGATTGGCGTTGAACCGGGTGATTTAAGGGTCAGGCAACAGATTGAGGATGTCATTCAATCCGCTATTAAATCAGGAGCTACTTGCGCCCGTATTCATTCGTCAAAACCGCTAAAGGACACTAAAAATGAGCCCGAAACGGATGTTTCAGGCCCTTTTTTGAGCTGGCGTGAAGACAAACACTTTTTGTGCGGCTTGCCCCAATTCCGCAAGTGGGCGGGCAAGTCTGCCAGCCTGAGGATGGAGTTTTTTTACCGCACCATGAGAAAGCAGTACAAGGTGCTGGTAGAAGGCAAAGCCAACGATGAACCCGTTGGGGGCCAATGGAACTTTGACGCGGACAATCGTAAAAGTTTCGGCAAAGCCGGACCGCAAAATGTGCCGGAAGCAATTGTTTACAAGCCGGATGCCATCACAAAAGATGTCATTGAACTAGTCAATGCCCACTTTGCAGATCACCCCGGCGCACTTGGCGACTTCAACTGGCCAGTGACCCGTGAACAAGCCTTGGTCGCCCTGAAAGACTTCATCGACCATCGCCTGCCGCAGTTTGGCCCGCACGAAGACGCGATGTGGACAAATCTGGAGTTTGGATGGCATTCGCTGCTCTCCAGCTCGTTAAATCTCAAATTAATCAATCCGCTGGAAGTGGTGTTGGCTGCCGAGGCTGCCTACAAAAAGCACGATCTTGACCTGGCCAGCGTCGAGGGCTTCATCCGCCAAATCCTGGGCTGGCGCGAGTTCATGCGCGGCGTGTACTTCATGGACATGCCCGAGCTGAAAACAGCCAACCATTACGGCCACACCAACTCGCTGCCCAAGTGGTACTGGACGGGCGACACCCATATGAACTGCATGAAGCAGAGCATTGGCCAAACGCTGAAGAACGGTTATTCGCACCACATCCAGCGACTGATGATTACTGGCATGTTTGGTGTCACGGCGCAAATCAGCCCGCAGGCGATTTGCGACTGGTATCTGGCCGTTTATGTGGATGCGGTTGAATGGGTCGAGCTGCCCAACACGGCCGGTATGGCGCTGTTTGCCAACGGCGGTCGCTTTACCAGCAAACCTTATGTGGCCAGCGGCGCGTACGTCAAGCGCATGAGCAACTACTGCGGCGGCTGCAAGTACGAGCCCGACACACGCGTCGGTACCAACGCCTGCCCGATGACCACTTTGTACTGGAACTTTCTGGACAAGAATGAAGCCAGCTTCGCAGGCAACCCGCGAACCGCGCTGATGGTGAAGAATTTGCAGCGCATGACGCCGGCGTTGCGGGCGGGCGTCAAGCAGCGGGCAGGCGAGATGTTGGCTGACTTGAACGTCTTGTAAAAGTCGCGTCAGCCCCTATTCAGACAAAAACTCTAAGCTATCGACTCTCCAAATGAAACCGGATGCTGCGTTGCAATAGAATTCGAGGGTTTACCAGAATTCGCAAGTTACCACGCAACCATTGACACAATCAGCGAACCGCTTAAAACAATATCGAAAGCCAAGCATGTCCGACCTAGCCACCACCGCCAAAAAGCGGCCCGAGTTCCGAAACATCAACGCCTTCACCGACCTGCCGTCTTACCGCCTACCTGTAGCAGGGATTGTGTCTATCTTGCACCGCGTCAGCGGGGCCATCATGTTTATCTTGATGCCTTTCATCATCTGGATGTTTGACACCTCCATCTCATCTGAAATTTCGTTCGCCAAATTCAAAGGCGCTTTTAATATTGGCATGTTGGGCTTGCCGGGCATCATCTGGAAGCTGGTGGCACTGGCCTTGATCTGGGCATACCTTCATCACTCAATAGCTGGGCTGCGCCATTTGTGGTCCGACACGCACCACTCAGCAGTCACCAAAGAGTTTGGCAAAACATCTGCGAT
This sequence comes from Polaromonas sp., assembly GCA_044378095.1. Taxonomy (GTDB): domain Bacteria; phylum Pseudomonadota; class Gammaproteobacteria; order Burkholderiales; family Burkholderiaceae_C; genus Polaromonas. The sequence goes on along the minus strand of JBILXX010000008.1, from coordinate 31,759 downwards.
CGCTACCCTGGTGATCAGCGTTGGCTTGACCTTGGTCGTCGGCGCCAAGCTGTTTGGAATTTATTAATTTTTGCGGGTCAGATCTTCAGCTCTGCCCCCTACTGCTCAGGAAACACTTATATGGCAATCAATCACGGCACAAAACGTATCGTCGTCGGCGCACATTACGGCTTGCGCGACTGGCTGGCACAGCGCGTTACCGCAGCGCTGATGGCGCTCTTTACCTTGCTGGTGTTAGGCCAGGTCATGCTGACCAAAGGCCCCATCGGTTACGACAAATGGGCAGGCATTTTTTCATCACAGTGGATGAAAGTACTAACCTTCACCATCATCATTGCCATGCTGTACCACGTGTGGGTCGGGATGCGCGACATCTGGATGGACTACATCAAGCCCGTCGGTCTGCGCCTCGGCCTGCAGGTGTTCACCATCGTTTGGCTTACGGCCTGCGCAGGCTGGGGCATTCAAGTCCTTTGGCGTCTGTAAAAAATTCAAGCTATCTTGCTTCGTTCACAGTTGAGTTAAAAAAATAAACATGTCTGCAACAACCAAACTCCCCTCCCGTAAATTTGATGTCGTCATCGTTGGCGCTGGCGGCTCTGGCATGCGTGCCTCGCTGCAACTGGCACGCGCAGGCCTGAACGTGGCTGTGCTGACCAAGGTCTTCCCGACCCGTTCACACACTGTTGCGGCGCAAGGCGGCATCGGTGCGTCGCTGGGCAACATGAACGAGGACAACTGGCACTACCACTTTTTCGACACCGTCAAGGGCTCGGACTACCTGGGCGACCAGGACGCGATTGAGTTCATGTGCCGTGAAGCCCCCAAGGTGGTCTATGACCTGGAGCACATGGGCATGCCGTTTGACCGCAACCCGGACGGCACCATTTACCAGCGCCCCTTTGGCGGTCATACCGCCAACTACGGCGAAAAAGCTGTTGAGCGTGCCTGCGCTGCGGCTGACCGCACGGGTCACGCCATGCTGCACACGCTGTACCAGCAGAATGTCAAGGAAAAAACCAATTTCTTTGTGGAATGGCTGGCAATGGACCTGATTCGCGACGACGCTGGCGACGTCGTTGGTGTGACCGCGCTGGAGATGGAAACCGGTGACGTGCATATTTTTGAAGCCAAAACCACGCTTTTGGCCACCGGCGGTGCAGGCCGAATTTTTGCGGCATCGACCAACGCCTTTATCAATACTGGCGACGGCCTGGGCATGGCTGCACGCGCTGGCATTCCACTAGAAGACATGGAGTTCTGGCAGTTTCACCCGACTGGCGTAGCTGGCGCTGGCGTGCTGCTGACCGAAGGCTGCCGGGGCGAAGGCGCAATTTTGCGCAACAGCGAGGGCGAGCGCTTCATGGAGCGATACGCGCCCGCCTACAAAGACCTGGCGCCACGCGACTATGTCTCGCGTTGCATGGACCAGGAGATCAAGGAAGGCCGTGGTTGCGGCCCGAACAAGGACTACATCAATCTGGACATGACCCACTTGGGCGCTGACACCATCATGAAGCGCCTGCCGTCGGTGTTTGAGATTGGTCACAACTTTGCCAACGTCGACATCACCAAAGAGCCGATCCCGGTGGTGCCCACCATCCACTATCAAATGGGCGGCATTCCAACCAACATTCATGGCCAGGTTGTGACGCAAAACGCTGACAACAAGAGCGAGGTTGTCAACGGTTTGTACGCGGTGGGCGAATGCTCCTGCGTCAGTGTTCACGGTGCCAATCGACTGGGTACCAACTCGCTGCTCGACCTGCTGGTGTTTGGCCGTGCTGCGGGCAACCACATCGTTGAGCACAACAAGAAAACGGTGCAAAAACCACTGCCTGCAGGTGCTGCCGATGCCACACTGGCCCGCATCGCGCGACTGGACGACGCCACAGATGGCGAATACGCGCAGGATGTGGCCAACGACATTCGTAATGCCATGCAAAAGTATGCAGGTGTGTTCCGCACCCAGGCCAGCATGGACGAAGGCGTGGTTGAAATTGCCAAGCTGCGTGAGCGAGTCAAAAAAATCGGCCTGAAAGACAAGTCGAAAATCTTTAACACGGCACGTATTGAGGCGCTTGAAGTAGAGAACCTGATTGAATCCGCCGAAGCCACCATCGTGTCAGCCGCGGCCCGCAAAGAAAGCCGTGGCGCGCATTCGGTCAACGATTATGGCGACACACCCGCTCACCCGAACGGCCGCAACGACACAGACTGGCACAAGCACACGCTATGGCACAGCGCTACCAACAGCCTGACCTACAAACCCGTACAAATGATTCCGTTGACTGTTGATTCGCTGCCGCTCAAAGTGCGCAGCTTCTAAAAGTCATTCAATCGAAATATCACCTGAGCAAACACCATGACCAAACGCATTTTCAACATTTACCGCTATGACCCGGATCTGGACGCCAAGCCGTACATGCAAAAAATCGAAGTTGAGCTGGACGGCAGCGAGCGAATGCTGCTGGACGCGCTGATGAAGCTCAAAGCGCAAGTGCCGAGTATCAGCTTTCGCCGTTCTTGCCGTGAAGGCGTCTGCGGTTCTGACGCGATGAACATCAATGGCAAAAATGGCCTGGCTTGCCTGACCAACATGCGTACCCTGCCAGGTGAAATTACCTTGAAGCCGCTGCCAGGCTTGCCTGTGGTGCGCGACTTGATCGTCGACATGACGCAGTTCTTCAAACAGTACAACTCGATCAAACCCTACCTGATCAACGACAACGTCCCCCCTGAAAAAGAACGGCTGCAAAGCCCTGAGGAGCGCGATGAACTCAATGGCTTGTATGAATGCATTTTGTGCGCCAGCTGCTCGACTGCCTGCCCCAGTTTTTGGTGGAACCCGGACAAATTTGTCGGCCCCGCCGGCCTGCTGCAAGCTTACCGGTTTATCGCTGACAGCCGGGACGAAGGCACTGCCGAGCGCCTGGACAACCTGGAAGACCCGTACCGTCTGTTTCGCTGCCACACCATCATGAACTGCGTTGATGTCTGCCCCAAGGGTTTGAATCCGACCAAAGCGATTGGCAAGATCAAAGAGATGATGGTTTTGCGTTCAGTCTGAAAAATCAGATGGCTGAAGAACTCCTCGGTGAGCGTGAACTGAGCAAGCTGCGCTGGCGCTGCCGCCGGGGCTTGCTTGAAAATGATTTGCTGATTGAAAAGTTCTTCAATCGCTACGAAGCCACGTTGACTGTCAGTCAGGCTAAAGGCATGAGTGATTTAATGGATTTGTCTGACAATGATTTGCTCGACTTGCTGTTGCAACGCAAAGAGCCCACAAATTTGCTTGATCCCGACTCCAAGGCTAGCGCCTCTACTTTTGAAGCCTTGCAGGTTTTAAACTTGCTCCGCCCTCCAGGCAAATCCATCGTTGCCACTGTTTAACCTGACCTGAAAGAAGCAGACCATGAAGCTCGCTGACAACAAAGCCACCCTGTCGTTTAGCAACGGCAACCCCAGCATCGAGATGCCTGTCTATCATGGCAGCGTTGGCCCCGATGTTGTGGATATTCGCAAGCTGTATGCACAAACGGGCATGTTCACCTATGACCCGGGGTTTTTGTCCACAGCAGCCTGCCAGTCAGCGATCACTTATATCGACGGCGACAAAGGCGAATTGCTGTACCGCGGCTACCCCATTGAGCAGCTGGCTACCAATTGCGACTACATGGAAACCTGCCACCTGCTTTTATACGGTGAGTTGCCAGACGTAGCGCAAAAAGCTGATTTTGTTCACCGCGTGACCAACCACACGATGGTCAACGAGCAGATGCAGTTTTTTCTGCGCGGTTTCAGGCGTGATGCGCATCCCATGGCCATCATGACAGGTCTGGTTGGTGCGCTGTCGGCCTTCTACCATGACAGCACCGACATCACCAATCCTCAGCACCGCGACATTTCGGCGATTCGCCTGATTGCCAAGCTGCCCACGCTGGTGTCGATGGCTTACAAGTACACGATGGGCCAGCCCTACATGTACCCCAAAAACAGCTTGAGTTATGCAGGCAACTTTTTGCACATGATGTTCGCCACACCGTGTGAAGAATACAAGGTCAACCCGGTGCTGGAGCGCGCACTGGATCGTATCTTTATCCTGCATGCAGACCACGAGCAAAACGCATCGACGTCCACTGTTCGTCTGTGCGGCTCATCAGGAACCAACCCGTTTGCAGCGATTGCCGCGGGCGTGGCCTGCCTGTGGGGCCCAGCCCATGGCGGCGCGAATGAAGCCGCATTGAACATGCTTGGCGACATTCAAAAGAACGGTGGCATTGAGAAAATTGGTGAGTTCATCAAGCAGGTCAAAGACAAGAATTCGGGCGTCAAGCTGATGGGTTTTGGCCACCGCGTTTACAAAAACTACGACCCACGCGCCAAGCTGATGCAGGAAACCTGCAAAGAAGTGCTGCTGGAAATGGGTCTGCAAAACGACCCACTCTTCAAGCTGGCCATGGCCCTGGAAAAGATTGCATTGGAAGACGATTACTTCGTCAGTCGCAAGCTTTACCCCAATGTCGACTTTTATTCTGGCATCGTGCAGCGCGCCATCGGCATTCCTGTCCCGCTGTTCACCGCCATCTTTGCACTGGCTCGCACCGTCGGCTGGATTGCCCAACTGAATGAAATGATTGGTGACCCGGAATACAAAATTGGCCGTCCACGCCAATTGTTTACTGGCTCAGTGTCGCGCGACGTCAAGCCTTTGGCCCAGCGCTGATCTGGCCCAGGCCAATACAAAACCCGCTGATGTTGCCATCAGCGGGTTTTGTTTTTTATACACAGCTATTGACATGCAAACGCGTGAGTCAATTCAAAAAGCCTTTCAGCCTGAGTTTGTTGGCACGGTTTTTGTCAACCCTTGCCTTAACTTTGGGTATGCTGAACGATTGCTTCTGACGCTTGCATGTCACATAAAATGGGTGTCTTCGAAAGCAATCAATGGCCAAAACTCTCTACGACAAAATCTGGGATGAACATGTCATCCACACTGAAGATGACGGCACGTCCATCCTCTACATCGACCGCCACCTGGTGCATGAAGTCACCAGCCCGCAAGCCTTTGAGGGCCTGCGCGAAGCCAAACGCAAAGTCTGGCGAATCAGCTCCATCGTGGCCACGGCTGACCACAACACGCCCACCACCGGCTGGGAGCTGGGCTACGACGGCATCACCGACCTGGTGAGCAAGGAGCAAATCACCACGCTGGACGCCAACATCAAGGAACACGGCGCTGCGGCGTTCTTTCCATTCCTGTCAAAGCGACAGGGCATCGTGCACGTGATGGGGCCTGAAAATGGCGCGACCTTGCCGGGCATGACAGTTGTTTGCGGCGACTCGCACACCTCTACCCACGGTGCGTTTGGCGCCCTGGCGCACGGTATTGGCACCTCTGAGGTCGAACATGTGCTGGCCACCAACACGCTGCTGGCCAAAAAAGCCAAGAATCTGCTTATAAAAGTCGAAGGCACACTGCCCCTTGGCTGCACCGGCAAAGACATCGTGCTGGCCATCATCGGAAAAATCGGCACCGCAGGCGGTACGGGTTATACGATCGAATTTGCGGGCGCGGCCATCCGGGCGCTGAGCATGGAAGGCCGCATGACGGTCTGCAACATGGCGATTGAGGCAGGCGCGCGGGCTGGGCTGGTGGCGGTAGATCAAAAAACAATTGAATACTGCAAAGGCCGCTTGCTGTCACCCACAGGTCTGGAATGGGACATGGCCGTTAAATATTGGTCAACCCTCCAATCAGACGCTGATGCGGTGTTTGACAAGGTGGTCGAGCTGGACGCCAGTCAGATCATCCCGCAAGTCACCTGGGGCACATCACCCGAAATGGTGCTGCCCATCACCGGCATCGTGCCTGACCCGGACAAGGAAAAGGACGCCAACAAGCGCGATGCGATTGAACGTGCCTTGAAGTACATGAACCTTGAGCCTGGCAAGGCGCTGAGCGACCTGTATGTGGACAAGGTCTTCATCGGCAGCTGCACCAACAGCCGGATTGAAGACATGCGCGAAGCCGCCGCTGTGGTCAAGAAGATTGGCCAGAAGGTGGCCAAAAACATCAAGCTGGCCCTGGTGGTACCAGGTTCAGGCCTGGTCAAAGAACAGGCCGAGCGGGAAGGGCTGGACGTGATCTTCAAGGCTGCGGGTTTTGAATGGCGCGAACCCGGCTGCAGCATGTGCCTGGCCATGAATGCCGACAAGCTGGAGCCCGGCGAGCGCTGTGCCTCAACCAGCAACCGCAACTTTGAAGGTCGCCAGGGCGCGGGCGGTCGGACGCATCTGGTCAGCCCCGCAATGGCGGCTGCGGCGGCTGTGCACGGGCATTTTGTTGATGTCAGAAGATTCGTTTAAAGATCACCATGCAAAAATTCACCCTTCACACCGGCCTGGTCGCTCCCATGGACCGCGAGAACGTTGACACCGACGCGATCATCCCCAAGCAGTTTTTGAAGTCAATCCGCAAAACAGGTTTTGGCCCCAATTTGTTTGACGCCTGGCGCTACCTGGATCCGGGCGAGCCCGGACAAGACCCAGCCAGCCGCAAGCCCAACCCGGACTTTGTGCTGAACCAGCCGCGCTACAAAGGTGCATCGGTGCTGCTGGCGCGCAAAAACTTTGGCTGCGGCTCATCGCGTGAACACGCGCCCTGGGCGCTGGACCAGTTCGGCTTTCGCGCCATCATCGCCCCCAGCTATGCCGACATCTTTTTCAACAACAGCTTTAAAAACGGCTTGCTGCCCATCGTGCTGCCAGATGCGCAAGTGTCTGCTTTGTTTGATGAGGCGCTGGCTTTCCCCGGCTACAAGCTGACGATTGATTTGGAGCGGCAGGTGATTGTGAAACAGCAGGGGCAAGAGATTCCATTTGACGTTGAGGTGTTTCGCAAATACTGCCTGATCAATGGGTTGGACGACATCGGCTTGACGCTGCGGCACAGCGACAAGATCAAGGCGTTTGAGGCCAAGCGTTTGGCGACCAAGCCTTGGCTGAACCACACGATTGCTTCCTGATTGGGCAGTTTTACCTCTTTTTTGCCTCTTTTTACCTATCAAATGATGCTCCAGCCCAATAAATACGTGCGCAAGCAGCTATAAAAATAATAGTAAAGAAATTTAACAATGAAAATCGCAATCCTCCCCGGTGACGGCATCGGTACTGAAATCGTCGCTGAAGCCGTCAAGGTTTTAAACGTTTTAGACCTGAAGTTTGAAACTGAAAACGCCCTTGTTGGCGGCGCTGCTTACGAAGCTTTTGGCCACCCGTTGCCAGATGCAACGCTTCAACTCGCCAAAGAGGCTGACGCCGTTTTATTCGGCGCTGTTGGCGACTGGAAGTACGACAAACTTGACCGTCCCTTGCGGCCCGAGCAAGCCATTTTGGGTTTGCGTAAAAATCTCGGCCTGTTTGCCAACTTTCGTCCGGCCATTTGCTACCCACAGCTGGTGGATGCGTCCAGCCTGAAGCGTGAACTCGTCAGCGGACTGGATATTTTGATCATCCGCGAGCTGACGGGTGACATTTACTTTGGCCAGCCGCGCGGCAGGCGTGTGGCCGTTGACGGACACTTTCCGGGCAGCGAGGAAGCCTTTGACACCATGCGCTATTCACGGCCTGAAATTGAGCGAATTGCACACGTCGCCTTCCAGGCAGCCCGCAAGCGGGGCAAGCGGGTCACCAGCGTTGACAAAGCCAACGTCCTGGAGACCTTTCAGCTCTGGAAAGACGTAGTGACTGAAATTGGCTTGCAGTACCCCGATGTGGCGCTCGACCACATGTACGTCGACAATGCGGCGATGCAGCTGGTCAAGGCGCCGAAAAAGTTTGACGTGGTGGTCACCGGCAACATGTTTGGCGACATCTTGAGCGACGCGGCCGCCATGCTGACGGGCAGCATCGGCATGCTGCCGTCGGCCAGCCTGAACGCCAAAAACCAGGGGCTGTACGAGCCCAGCCACGGCAGCGCGCCTGACATTGCAGGCAAAGGCGTGGCGAACCCACTGGCGACGATTTTGAGTGCAGCCATGATGTTGCGCTTTAGCTTGAACCAGCCCGAAGCGGCTGCGCGGATTGAAAAAGCGGTCGATGCTGTGTTGACGCAGGGCTTGCGCACGCCGGATATTTACAGCGACGGCATGACCAGGGTGGGCACAGCTGAAATGGGTGCCGCCGTGGTCAAGGCTTTGGGCTGATTACAATAGCGCCATGAACGTCATTCAGACCTCCATTAAAACGACAGGCACCAAAGGCTAGCAAGCCCGCCTCGTCGCGCCCGCTGGCTCGATGAGCCGGGTCAAAAAATTATTTTTGAAAAGGGCAACGCAAATGAAAAAATCTCAAAACACGGTTGGCCTCGTCGGCTGGCGCGGTATGGTCGGCTCGGTGCTGATGGACCGCATGATTGCGGAAAAAGACTTCGATCTGATCGAGCCGATCTTCTTTTCGACATCGAACGCTGGTGGCAAAGCACCTGCCCAGGCCAAAAACGAAACCACGCTCAAAGACGCGATGGAAATTGCCGCGTTGAAAAAATGCGACATCATCATCACCGCGCAGGGCGGCGATTACACCTCCGAGGTTTATCCGAAGCTGCGCGCTGCTGGCTGGCAAGGCCACTGGATTGATGCAGCATCCACGCTGCGCATGGCGGATGACGCGGTGATCATCCTCGACCCGGTGAATTTACCCGTGATTCAAAACGCCCTCGTCAAAGGCGGCAAAAACTGGATTGGCGGCAACTGCACCGTCAGCTGCATGCTGATGGGCGTGGGCGCGCTGTACAAAGCCGGCTTGGTCGAATGGATGACGTCCATGACTTACCAGGCGGCTTCAGGTGGAGGTGCGCAACACATGCGCGAGCTGCTCGCACAATTTGGCACGCTCAATGGTGAAGTCAAAGCGCTTTTAGACGACCCGAAATCCGCAATTCTGGAAATAGACCGTCGCGTGCTGGCAAAGCAGCACAGCCTGTCGGCTGGCGAGACCGCCAACTTTGGCGTGCCGCTCGGCGGCTCGCTGATCCCGTGGATTGACAAGGATTTGGGTGACGGAAGCAGCAAGGAAGAATGGAAAGCAGGCGCTGAAACCAACAAGATTTTGGGCCAGGGTGCAGGCTTTAGCACACCAGCGATTCCCGTTGATGGCTTTTGCGTGCGGGTAGGCGCGATGCGCTGCCACAGCCAGGCATTGACCTTCAAGCTGAAAAAAGACGTGCCGCTGGCTGATATTGAAGCCATGATTGCCGCAGACAACGCCTGGGTCAAAGTCGTGCCCAACACGCGGGAAGCGACCATCAAAGACCTGACACCAGTTGCCGTGACCGGCACGATGACTATTCCGGTCGGCCGACTGCGCAAGCTGGCGATGGGGCCAGAGTACCTGGGAGCATTTACTGTTGGCGACCAGTTGCTCTGGGGCGCTGCTGAGCCGCTGCGCCGCATGTTGCGGATACTTCTGCAAGCATGAATGCCACCCACCCAATAAATGGGAAATTTTGAAAGTTAGCGAATACCTGCATCGAAATATGCAAAAACTTGGCTAAAGTAAGCAGATGTTATTTTGCGTTGTCAGCAGACAACATCTGAAACTTGTAAGCCACAGCCAACGGGGTGTGTCAAAACTTAAGTGGTGTCTTAGCTTGTCAGCGTAACGCCTTGATGTTAAGGTTGTTTTTCGAAAATTTGCATTGAGGTTTTTGTGCGCTTAAACAAAATAAAGTTACATGCAGAACGAGCACTGGAGGCTCAAAACCCCATGACACATCGCTTAATTTGGCGTGCGAGTGCTCTGGCGGGCGCTATTGCGCTGCTGTGTACGCTGGCAGCCAATCCGGCACACGCTCTGGGTTTGGGCCGCATCACGGTTCAGTCGGCTCTAGGCGAAGCATTGCGGGCTGAAATTGACGTTCCTGAGATCACGGCTGAAGAAGCCGCCAGCCTGCGGGTGGGTGTTGCCTCAGCGGATGCCTTTAAGGCCGCAGGGCTTGAATACACCGCCGCCGTAGTCGGCGTTCAGGTCAGCCTGCAAAAGCGTCCTGATGGTCGGTCTTTTTTGCGCCTGAGCAGTTCCCGCCCAGTCACCGAGCCTTTTGTTGACCTGATACTGGAGGCGAGCTGGGCATCTGGCCGCGTGGTACGTGACTACACCATGCTCTTTGACCCGCCGAATTTGCGCCAGGCTGCCGCAGCGCCTGTTGCGCCAACCGCGCCCGCATTCGCACGCCCAGTTGCGCCTGCGGCTGCCAGCACGGCCAACCCACCGTTTTACCCTTCATCGCCGCCGCCAGCTCAGGCAGCAGTCAGACCCGCACCAACTGCAAGAGCGCAGCCTCAGCCCGCCGCCCCCAAAGCCACCCCCGCAGCACCTGAACCAGCTTCCAGCGGCCAAAAAGTGGCTGTCAAAGCGGGCGACACCGCAGGCAAAATTGCCGCACAAACCAAACCTGCCAGTATTTCACTGGACCAGATGCTGGTCGCCTTGCTCAGAAGCAACCCGGATGCCTTTATTGCTGGCAACGTCAACCGGCTCAAGTCCGGCGCCGTGCTGGACATCCCGTCGGGTGAAGATGCAGGTAATTTGTCAGCCAGTGATGCCAGCAGAATCATCATTGCTCAGGCTAAAGACTTTAATGATTTCCGTCAAAAGCTGGCTGCTGGCGTGCCTGCTACCCAGGTTGACAGTGCCACACGACAAGCCGGTGGCAAGGTACAGGCCAAGGTTGAAGACCGGGCAGCCACCTCAGCAACACCGGACAAACTCACTTTGTCTAAAGGTGCGATTCAGGGTAAAGCTGTTGCTGAAGACAAAATTGCCAAAGACAAGCAAGCCAAAGATGCATCTGCCCGGGTTGCCGAACTTACCAAAAACCTGGGTGATTTGAACAAGATTGCTGGCGCTACGCCGGCCGCACCAGTCGCTGCTGCAGTTCCAGCAGCAGTTGCCAGTGCAGTCAAACCGCCAGTTGTGCCAGGGGTACAAGTGGCAGCAGGTTCTGGCATCGCTCCTTCCAACCCTGTCAGCACGGCGAGTTCAGCTGCCGCTTTGCCAGTTACCAGCACAACCACGGCGGCGACTTCTGCAACCACCACCAGCCTGGCCCTCTCACCGACAAGTGTGACAACGCCGGCAGCCGTTGCCAGCGCGCCAGTTGTGATTGCACCTGTGGGCAGCGCGCCTGTGGCGGCTAAAAAACCAGTTGCTGCACCGCCTCCTCCTCCACCCGAACCCAGCCTGATTGACGAGTTGACCGACAACCCGCTGGTTTTGCCGGGCTTGGGTCTGCTGCTTGCGTTGCTGGCCGGATTTGGTTTTTACCGCTACAAAAAGCGCAACGAGCAAGTCTCCGTTGACAGCTCCTTCCTGGAAAGCCGCCTGCAGCCTGATTCGTTCTTTGGTGCCAGTGGTGGCCAGCGCATTGATACCAGTGAAGGCGGCAATGCCACCGGCTCATCTCTTGTGTACTCACCCAGCCAGCTGGATGCCGCAGGCGATGTAGACCCGGTCGCCGAGGCCGACGTATACCTGGCTTATGGCCGCGATTTGCAGGCTGAGGAAATCCTCAAAGAAGCTTTGCGCACCAGCCCGACGCGCGTTGCCATTCATGCCAAGCTGATGGAGATTTATGCCAAACGCCGGGACCTTAAAGGCTTTGAAGTCGTTGCTGCCGATGCCTTTAAATTGACCCGTGGCAACGGTCCGGAATGGGCGTACATCTGTGAGCTGGGCCGTGACCTGGATCCAACCAACCCGATGTACCAACCCGGTGGACAGCCACAAGCAGGTAGCGCGGCTCCAAACATGGCCGCCACCTATTCTGGTGCAGCCACCATACCGCAGATGATTGCTGCCATACCTGAAGCGCCAGCGTCATCGGTTGACTTTGACCTGGATCTGGACTTTTCTGAAAGTGACGAATCCTTACAAGCCACAGCCGCTGAACCCACGGCCATGGCTATGCCAGACTTTGCTCCCCCCCCGTCGCCTGCTCCAGCGCCGATTTATGCGCCTGGACCAGCAGTGGCACTACAGGCCAAAGATGAGCCTGTGTTTGATGGCCTTGAAATGGACTTTGGCATCGACCAGACCATCGCTTTGAATTTGCCCGGCACCAAACAAGCGCCACCAGCCCCGGCAGCTTTAGAACCACTCGACAACAGCCTGAGCTTTAACCTGGATCCCATGCCAGTTGTCAGCAAGGCCGCGCCTGTTGCTGCACCAGCGCCAGCGGTTGACAGCGGCATGCTTGAGTTTGACATGGGTTCGCTGTCACTGGACCTTGATGCACCCATCACTGAAAGCCCGTCACTGGCCAAAGTTGCGGTGGTGTCGCAAACTGCGGTGGTTGAAGGCCCGCTGGAAACCAAGCTGGCACTGGCTCAGGAGTTCAGTGCCCTGGGTGACTCTGATGGCGCTCGATCTTTGGCCAACGAGGTGCTGGCCGAAGCTGACGGCGCACTGAAGTCAAAAGCACAGGCGTTTTTGAAGTCTTTGTCTTGACCTGTCTGTGAGGCGGGTGTTTTGCGGTTAGCGCTAGGCATCACCTACAACGGCAGCGGCTACGAGGGCTGGCAAAGCCAGCTTTCTGGCAACACCATTCAGGACAAGCTGGAGCTGGCGCTGGCCAAATTCTGCGCACTTCCTGTGCGCGTCAATTGCGCTGGCCGCACCGATGCAGGCGTACACGGGCTGATGCAGGTGGTGCATTTTGATACGCTGCTTGAACGAGAAACCGCTTCCTGGGTGCGCGGTACCAATGCATTTTTACCCAGCGACATTGCTGTGCAGTGGGCGCGGGTTGTGCCTGACGAATTTCACTCACGCGGCAGTGCGATTGCCCGGCGCTATGCGTACGTGGTGCTTGAATCACCTGTCAGGCCAAGTGTTGAAGCGGGCCGGGTCGGCTGGGTTTACCGCCCGCTGGATGGTGAAAAAATGCGGCAAGCAGCAAGCCATTTGCTAGGCGAGCATGACTTCAGCTCCTTTCGCGCAGCGCAGTGCCAGGCCAAGTCACCCGTCAAAAATATCCAAGAAATTGACATCACGCAAAGGCCCGGCTCACCCTACTGGCGCTTTGAATTTCAGGCCAATGCTTTTTTGCACCACATGATTCGCAACATCATGGGCTGCCTGGTGGCGGTCGGTCAGGGGTTTGAAAAGCCGGAGTGGATGGCCGAGGTGCTGGCGGCAAAAAGGCGTGATGCGGCAGCGCCTACCTTTTCGCCGGACGGGCTGTACTTTTTAGGGCCGGTTTATGACGAAAAGTATGGCTTACCCAATCGCACTGCGGCCTATGATTGGCTTCCATGATCAGAACCCGAATCAAAATCTGCGGCCTGACCCGCGAGCAGGACGTTGATGCCGCTGTAGCTGCTGGCGTTGATGCCGTGGGCTTTGTGCTGTACGAACCCAGCCCACGCTACGTCAGTGCACAGCGCGCCGCCGAGTTGGCAGCCCGCCTGCCCCCATTCGTTACACCCGTGCTGTTGTTCGTTAATGCAACCGCTACTGAAATAATAGCTTCTTGCGCCCGTATTCACGGCGCTCTGGTGCAATTTCATGGTGATGAAACGCCTGAAATGTGCCTAAAAATCGCCCGGCCCTTCATGAAAGCAGCACGCATCCCCATCAATGCAGAGACCCCAAACGCCCCTCTGGATTTCGATCTCGTAAAATACGCAGAAGATTTCAACTCAGCCCAAGCCATCCTTTTAGACGCTCATGTCGAAGGTTTTGGTGGCGGCGGAAAAACATTCAATTGGTCACTGCTTCCTCCAAGCGTCAATGCTCACCTCGTTTTGTCTGGTGGACTCACACCTGCAAACGTGGGCGACGGCATTTTGCAAGTCCGGCCTCGCGGTAAAAAGCTGGCTGTCGATGTGAGCTCGGGCGTTGAAGCCGCCAAAGGCATCAAAAGCCCCGAGTTGATCAATCAATTTGTCGCAGCCGTTCGCGCTGCTGACTTACAACTTGCAGAGAAAGCTTTTAACCATGTACGAGTACCAACAACCTGACCTGACAGGTCACTTCGGCGTTTACGGCGGCAGTTTTGTATCTGAAACGCTGACCCACGCACTAACTGAACTCAAAGAAGCCTACGCAAAATACCAGTACGAGCCAGAATTTCTAAAGGAATTCCAGTACGAGCTGGCCCATTTTGTAGGCCGTCCTTCCCCGATTTACCATGCCGCCCGCATGAGCCGCGAACAGGGCGGCGCGCAGATTTACCTCAAGCGCGAAGACCTGAACCACACCGGCGCACACAAAATCAACAACACCATCGGCCAGGCCATGCTGGCCAAACGTATGGGCAAACCCCGGGTGATCGCCGAAACCGGCGCAGGCCAGCACGGCGTCGCCACCGCCACCATTTGCGCCCGCTACGGGCTGGAATGCGTGGTGTACATGGGCAGCGAAGACGTCAAACGCCAAAGCCCCAACGTGTACCGCATGAAGCTGCTGGGCGCAACCGTGGTCCCGGTGGAGTCTGGCAGCAAAACCCTGAAAGACGCGCTGAACGAAGCCATGCGCGACTGGGTTGCCAACGTTGACAATACCTTCTACATCATTGGCACAGTAGCCGGGCCGCACCCCTACCCGATGATGGTGCGAGACTTTCAAAGTGTGATTGGCAACGAATGCATCACGCAAATGCCCGGCATGACTGGCGGCAAGCAACCCGATGCGGTGATTGCCTGCGTAGGCGGTGGCAGCAACGCGATGGGTATTTTCTATCCCTACATCGGCTATGAAAATACCCGATTGATCGGTGTTGAAGCCGCTGGCGAGGGCATGGACAGCGGCAAACATTCCGCATCATTGCAGCGCGGCCTGCCCGGCGTATTGCACGGCAACCGCACTTACGTGCTGCAAGACGACGACGGCCAGGTCACAGAAACCCACAGCATCAGCGCGGGGCTTGACTACCCCGGTGTCGGCCCCGAGCACGCGTTTTTGAAAGATATTGGCCGGGCTGAATACGTCGGCATCACCGATAAAGAAGCGCTGGACGCTTTCCACTACACCTGCCGAACCGAAGGCATCATCCCAGCGCTTGAATCAGCACACGCCGTGGCCTACGCCATGAAACTGGCCAAAACTATGCGCGCGGACCAATCCATTTTGGTCAACCTCTCAGGCCGTGGCGACAAAGACATTGGCACGGTAGCTGACTTGAGCAACGCAGACTTTTATTGCCGCCCAAGCTGCAAAGGCCAGTCCGTCAAAGGTAACGAGCACGTTGTTGAGTTTGCCAAATGACCAGAATCCAAACCACACTCTCCAAGCTCAAGGCGCAAAACAAAACCGCGCTGATCCCCTACGTGATGGCTGGCTTTCCGTATGCCGACGTCACGCCTGATTTGATGCACGGCATGGTCAAGGCCGGGGCGGATGTGATTGAACTCGGGATCCCCTTTTCAGACCCCAGCGCCGACGGCCCGGTGATTCAAAAAGCCGGTGAAAAGGCGCTAGCCCTCGGCATTGGCCTGGCCAAGGTGCTCGACATGGTCACAGCCTTCCGCACGCAAGACAAAACCACGCCCGTGGTGTTGATGGGCTACGCCAACCCGGTCGAGCGCTACGAGATCAAAAACGGCGCTGGCAGCTTCATCAATCACGCCTCAACCGCAGGCGTAGACGGCATGCTGATCGTCGATTACCCGCCCGAAGAATGCGAAGCCTTCGCCGCCTCCTTAAGCGCCCACAACATGGACCTGATCTTTTTGCTGGCCCCCACCAGCACAGACGAGCGCATGGCGCAGGTCGCCCGCGTGGCCAGCGGCTATGTGTATTACGTGTCGCTCAAGGGCGTGACCGGCGCTGGCAACCTGGACACAGGCGCAGTAGAAGCCATGCTGCCCAGAATCCGCCAGCACGTCAGCATCCCGGTCGGCGTGGGCTTTGGCATACGCGACGCGGCTACGGCAAAAGCAGTTGGCAAGGTAGCCGACGCGGTGGTGATAGGCAGCAAGATCATTCAGCTGATTGAAAACGCACCGCGTGACAAGGTAGCGGGGGTGGCGCACGGCTTCCTGGCAGAGATTCGGGTGGCGCTGGATTCTTGAGGTGTTTGTCTTTTAGTCACTATTATTTATATAGCTGCTTGCGCCCGTATTCATTGGACTAGAGGCCGAAAGGCACCTGAAATCGGGTTGAAAAGGGGCTTTTTTGAGCTGTGGCTGGTTCAAATTGCCGTGGGAATGCCCGAAAAGACTCCAAAACAGCCTTTTTTAGGTATTAAAATTGCCTCCAAGCCAATAGATACGTGCGCGAGCAGCTACTTTATTAATAGTGAGTTGGGGAGTACCTGTGGCTCCTGTCATTTGGGGAATCTCGGTAAAAGTGTTGTTGCTTTGCACGATGGTATTTGCGCCCATTTTTGCTGACAATCTAATAATGAAAGACCTGACCCCAAATTCGTTCAAATTCGTTGAATCGTTGATGGGCTGCAGCTTATGCTTTACATTCAGAGGAATGATCACAGCACCTACGCTTGCCCTTTTGTTAATTGCAATTGGTGTCGTATCAACGTTTGCGATTGGTTGGAAGTCACCAAAATCTGTTCCTGAAGTTTTCTTGTGTTTATTTGGCTGTGTGGCTATTGGAGTAGCGTCAAGCGTCGCAATGTATTTGCTTTTCTCAGCTTGTCTGTACTTGAAAATTTGCACACAAACGAACGATCAAACAGTGTGGTCGTTTCTATATCCTTTCATGGCTATACCGCTTTATTGGATAGCGATGCTAGTGGGTTTCTTTGCTAAATTTTGGAAATCCGATGAACAAGAACAGCAATCAAACTAGCCCTTGCGAATTAACTTAATTCGGTCCCATGGCGGCTTCGCTATAAAAACAAGACCAAAAAACTGGGGCTTGGGGTCAAAAACCAGGTGCTTGGGGTCAGGTCTTACAAAGCAAGGCTTAAACCCGCTTTTTAGGCATCATTTAAACCTGCAAGCCAATGAATACGAGCGCAAGCAGCTCTTAAAAATATAGCACACCAAAAAATCTAGCGCTCATCTCCCTCACGCGGCGGCTCACCGCCTGCGCGGGACATGATGCGTTCACGCAAAGCAGCGGGGTCAGGTCTTTCAATATCGCATCCGCTACCGTTCATCCCTCGAATATCAGGCGGGGTCACGCCGCCACCAATTCCACACTCACGCGCTTTCCCAAGGCCGCAGCAGCGCTTGCCAGTGTCGTCAGCGTCAGGCTTGTGTCTTTGTCGTCCAGCAAGCGGTTTAGCGCAGCCCGGCTGGTGTGCATGCGCTGCGCCATGGCTGTTTTGGTCAGGTGCTGGGCCTGCATTTCTTCTTCAATTTGCAACGCCAAAACTTTCTTAATGGCAGCGGCAGTAGTGGTTTCGAATGTGCCTTCTTCTCTCAAGAAGTCGTCGAATTTGCTTCCAATGGGCATGATATTTGCCTTTCTTTAAAAATCAATCCGTTTTTGAGCGAGTTCAATGTCTTGCGCGGGTGTCACTTGCGTCTTTTTGATGAAGCCATGCAGGAGCACCATGTGTTTTCCCTTCACAGTGAACAGGACGCGGGCAATTCGTGTTGGCAATTGCGTCCGCACCTCCCATACCTTGCCAGTCAATTTACGCACAAGCGGCATACCCAATGGCCAACGAAACTGCACCGCCTTGATGTCTTCACCAATGGCCTGCCGCTCGTGAGCGGGCAGCTCTTTGAGCCACTCACGCACTGGCTCTGCGTCTGACGCGGTTTGATAAAACACGACATCAAGCACTGGCGGTTTAACACTTGTATGTTTTGCAGACAAGCCAAAGCGTACCATATTTGGTACATTCATTCAATCGATGCAATACTGACCGAAACAAGCTCATGGCGGATCAAATCATGGCCAATGACCTCCAGATCCCGCGCATAATTACAAATGCTTGAAGCACGCATCGACTCAAACGCACCCGTTTCAAAAAAGACTCAAGGACTCAACCCATGTCTTGGCTAGAAAAACTCCTCCCCCCCAAAATTACCCCCACTGACCCGACCGAGCGCCGCAGTGTGCCGGAGGGGCTGTGGATCAAATGCCCCAGCTGTGAGGCGGTTTTGTACAAGACTGACCTGGAGAAAAACCAGAATGTCTGCCCGCAGTGCAGCCACCACCACCGCATTGGCGCTCGGGCGCGGCTGGATGCCTTTTTAGACCCGGAAGGCCGCTACGAGCTGGGCCAGGAGGTGCTGCCTGTTGATGCTCTGAAGTTCAAGGACAGCCGCAAGTACCCGGAACGGCTCAAAGAGGCGCTGGAAACCACTGGAGAGACGGACGCGCTGATTGTGATGGGCGGGGCGGTGCACAGCATTGGCGTGGTGGCGGCGTGCTTTGAGTTTGACTTTATGGGCGGCAGCATGGGCAGCGTGGTGGGCGAGCGCTTTGTGCGCGGCGTGCACGCAGCCATTGAGCAAAAAGTACCGTTTATCTGCTTTACCGCCACGGGTGGCGCGCGCATGCAGGAAGGCCTGCTGAGCCTGATGCAAATGGCCAAAACCAATGCATCGCTGACCCGTCTGGCCAAAAAAGGCCTGCCGTACATCAGTGTGCTGACTGACCCGACCATGGGCGGCGTGTCGGCTGGCTTTGCGTTTGTGGGCGATGTGGTGATTGCCGAGCCCAAGGCGCTGATTGGCTTTGCCGGGCCACGGGTGATTGAATCGACTGTGCGGGTGACTTTGCCTGAAGGCTTTCAGCGCGCCGAGTTTTTGCAGACCAAGGGCGCGGTGGACTTTATCTGTGACCGCCGGGAACTGCGCAAAACAATTGCATCAACCCTGGCGATGCTGCAAAAGCAGCCAGCCGATGCTGTGGCGTAGAGGTATCAGCCGCTATTTTGCTATCTATTTAGTAGCTCCTTGCGCCCGTATTCATTGATAAAAAAGCCTAAAACATACCTGAAATCGGCTGTTTTTTATGATTTCGGGCACTTTTCAGCCTCGCTTCCTTCCAAACCTGATTCATCCTGATTCAACCCGTTTAAAGCAATTATCCAGAGGCATTTTTCATGTCTGACACGCTCAAGCTGTCCAGTCTTCCGCTCTTTCCTTTGGGCAGCGTGCTGTTTCCCGGTGGTTTGTTGCCGCTGCGGATTTTTGAGGTTCGCTACCTGGACATGATTGGCAAATGCCATAAAAACGGTGCGCCGTTTGGCGTGGTGTCACTGACGGCGGGTGCTGAAGTGCGCCGGCCCGAGCCCGGCAAGCTAACTGGCGATGGCTTTGCCAACGAAGAGTTTTGCGCCACTGGCACGCTGGCCACGATTGCCGAGTTTTCATCACCCCAGCCCGGGCTGATGGTCATCCGCTGCGTGGGGGCGCAGCGTTTCAAGATCAGTAACCGCGACAAACTGAAGCACGGCCTGTGGATTGCAGACGTGGAGCGTATTGATGAAGACATGGCAGTGGCTGTGCCAGAAGATTTAAAGCCTTGTGCCAATGCACTGGGCAAGCTGATCAGAAGCCTGCAACAGCGCAGCATTCCTGAAGACCAGATGCCCCTGCTACCGCCCTACCAGCCGGACGATTGCGGCTGGGTCGCCAACCGCTGGTGCGAGCTTCTGCCGCTACCGCTGGAGCTGAAGCAGCGCCTGATGGAGCTGGACAACCCGCTGGTACGGCTGGAACTTGTGAGCGACATTCTGGAACGAACCGGAATCGCTCTTTAATTCTGAGCCTTGTATTCCGGCAAATGGCTGCACAGCCAGGCGCGAACTTCACGGCTACTGGGCGCTGGGCCTGCTGACTCAATCCACTGAATGACGCCGTTGATTGCCACAGCCTGTTGACCCGAGGTTTTGGCAACGCGCAGCTTGGGGTGCTGGGTCGGCTCGGTGGTTTCGTCGTCTGCCAGCAGCTCTTCAAACAGCTTTTCGCCGGGGCGCAGGCCAGTAAACGACACAGGGATTTCCTGTTCACTTTTGCCTGACAGACGGATCATCATGCGGGCCAGATCCGCGATTTTCATGGGCTCGCCCATGTCCAGCACATAAATTTGCCCGGTACTGCCCATCAGGCCAGCCTGCAGCACCAAACGGGCGGCTTCAGGGATGGTCATGAAGTAGCGCACGATGTCCGGGTGGGTGACAGTGATGGGCCCGCCCTTGGCGATTTGCTCTGTAAACAGCGGCACAACCGAGCCGCTAGAGCCCAACACGTTACCAAAGCGCACCGACACATAAGACGTTTGCGGGAATTCGATCGCCACACTTTGCACCACCAGTTCGGCCATGCGCTTGGTCGCACCCATGATGTTGGTCGGGTTGACAGCTTTGTCGGTCGAGATCAACACAAATTTTTGCGCACCGCACTCACCCGCAATGCGCGCGGCGTGCAGCGTGCCCAGAATATTGGTGCGAATGGCTTCAATCTCGTTGTGCGACTCCATCAGCGGCACATGCTTGTAAGCCGCTGCATGAAAGAAGACGGAGGGCTTGTACTGCATGGCAATGGCACGCAGCCGGTCCAGCTCACGCACGTTGGCGGTGTAGTAAAGGCCCTGCATTTGCGGATGGGCCTCTTGCAACTCTTGCTCTAACTTGTAAACGGCGATTTCTGATGAATCAACGCACACCAGGCGGGACACACCGAGGCGGGCAATCTGGCGGCACAGTTCAGAGCCAATCGAGCCACCCGCGCCAGACACAAACACGGTTTGGCCAGAGAACAACGAGGCCAAGCCTTGCACATTCAGCTCAACGGCCTGCCTGCCCAACAAATCTTCCAGCTCGATTTTGCGCGGGCTGCTGCCGTCGCTGCGCAGCCACTCATCCGGGCGCGGCATGGTCAACAGCGTCAGCCCTGCCTGGGTAGATTGCAGCAGCACATCGCGGCGGTCATCAGAGCCTGGGGGGCTGGCAATCAGCGCGGTTGTGGCGCCGGTGGACCTGGCCATGTCAACCACTGAACTGGGCATGCCCAAAACAGGAATCTGGTTCAAATACGTGCCCTGCTCTGCTGCCACAGGTGACGCTATGCCCACGCAATGCCACTGGGCTGAGCCTTTAAGAGCACGCAGGGCATCGGCGGCGTCTTTGAGCGAACCGACAATCAGTAAAGGTTTTGAGCTGTCACCAGGCGCATTTTGTTCAGTCAGGGTACGCCAGCCAGCACGGGCCGCGCCCAGCAGCACCAACACCAGCAAGGGGTGAATCAGTAATACAGAGCGTGGAAAAAATTCCACGCGCAACATCAAAATAACCGTCGCCGACATCGCTCCGCCTATCAGCACCCCCCAACCCAGCTGGCGTAATTCAGGAAGCCCGATATAACGCCACACTTGCCTATAAACCCTGGCAAAAAGCAGACCCAAAAGAAAGCTGGGCAACATCCAGCGCGCACTGCTCAATGCCATCGCCTCAAAGTCTTCGGGGATTTCAAAGTTAAACCGCAACCAGAAGGCAATCCACCAAGCCAGGCAGATCAGCATAAGGTCGATGAGCCAAAAGGGCAGAACCTCTTTACGCAACTGCATGACGCTCCTCACCCATGGTCAATGCATGACGCAAATGATTAATGACTCTGTCTTGCTCTGCCTCGCTCATATTGGAGCCAGATGGCAGGCAAATACCAGCCTGGAAAAGTTGTGCAGACACATCAAAGCCTTGAGAATGCTCAAAATAGGGCGCATTTTTAAACAACGGTTGCAAGTGCATGGGTTTCCAAACGGGCCGAGCCTCAATCAAATGGCGCTCCAAGGCTTTCATAACTTGATGGCATCGCTGATTGGCTTCTGGGCCATTCAGCGTAAAACAGGTCAGCCAGCGAGTTGAATGGAAGCCGTTAGGCTCGGGCATCCATTGTATTTGCGGTAAGTCGGCAAAAGCTTCTCTATAGCGTTCAAAAACGCGCCGGCGCTGCATCACGCGTTGCTTCAAAACGCGCAATTGCCCTCTACCGATACCGGCCAACACATTGCTCATGCGATAGTTAAAGCCCATCTCAATGTGCTCGTAATGCGCTGCAGGCTCGCGGGCTTGCGTCGCCAGTTTGCGCGCCCGCGCAACTAAATCGGGGTCATCGGCTATGAGCATGCCACCTCCTGAAGTGGTGATGATTTTGTTACCGTTAAAAGAGTACACGGCAACCCGTCCAAAGGCGCCGCTGGCTTTACCTTTGTAGCTGGCACCCAAAGACTCTGCGGCGTCTTCAAGCACGGGAACGCCATAGCGCTGACAAATCGGCAACAGCGCATCCATGTCGGCACTTTGCCCGTAAAGATTTACGAGAATGACACAAGCTGGCAAGCGGTTTTCGCGCTTTGCCCATTCAAACGCCTGCTCAAGAGCAGTGGGCGACATGTTCCAGGTAGTGGGCTCCGAGTCAATGAAAACAGGCAAGGCACCACAATAAAGAATCGGGTTGCAACTGCCGACAAAGGTCAAAGACGAACAAAAAACCGTATTGCCTGGTTTCACACCCAAAAGCAGAAGGCCTAAGTGAATAGCAGCCGTCCCTGAGCTGACGGCAGCCGCATAACCCACACCGACATGGCTTGCCATCTCAGTCTCAAAAGCATTGACGTGGGGACCCATTGGTGCAATCCAGTTGGATTTAAAGGCCTCTTCTACAAAGGCAGTTTCTTCATCGCCCAAGTGCGGCGATGACAACCAGATGCGCTGCGACAACTCGCGGCGAAAGATCACATCAATAGGTCTGGCAACCGCATCAAGTACGGGCAGATGGTCAATTTGATGCGCGTCCATGATGCGAAGAACGTCGGCAGCATCGGCAGCTTCGTTGGCGGTGATCGGGCTGCTGACTGGCAGCGCACCCAACAAAGTACTGTCGCTGGCACCTTTCAAAATCGCCCGGCGCAAGTCACCGTCTGTCAACGTGCGAGCCAGCTTGCCATCATTGTCGAGCACCAGCAAAATGCCGCGTGAGACTTGCTCCATGCGCAGCAGTGCATCACGCAGGGTCATGGCTGGCTTGACGCACAGCAATTCAAGCTCGGTTGGACTCATAAAATTTTTCTTGCCGGTATGCCGGCGTAAGTACCAGGCTCCAAAAAATCTGCATTCACGACAGAGCCCGCACCGACAATCACATCATCACCAATCATGATGGACGGAAGAACTACCGCACCACTCCCAATCAGCACACGCTGGCCGAGCTTGGCGTGCCCACCCAAACTGGCATTTGGCGCAATATGCGAGAACGCACCGACTTCAACATCATGGTCAATCACAGCACCATGGTTAACTATAACGCCCATACCAACGACCGCCATCGGCCCCACGACTGCACTGGCAGCAACAAAACAACCTACAGCGATGCTGCTGAACTGTGAAACGCATGCCGCAGGATGAACCACAGATACCAAGCGTTCATGCCCCCACGCGAGTGCTTCTTTTTCCCGCGCCTGGTTGTTGCCGATAGCAATATGAATAGCCGGATCTAGCGCTAGCGCAGCTTCAACATCGAGCAGATTGATGCCCGGTAGAAGTTCACTTTGACCTGAAGGCAAGTTGCGGGCCGACGCACGGATGCTGTGCCAATGGTTTTCGAGCATCGCGGCTTCGGCAACCACCCGGCCGTGGCCACCCGCACCGAAGACTATCAGCGGTTCCGGGCTATGAAGTGGCTTGGATGAAGACATGATGTCAGTGAACGCGTATAGAGAGCAGGGGCAGGTTTTTAATTAGTAGGTATTACTCTTTTCAAGGACCGATCGGCCCAGAGACAAGCTTGTCAAGTAGTCGGCAATGCGTGGACCGGCACGGCCATCGCCGTATCTATTGTCACACGGTACTTTTCCAGCCAACAAAGCATTTTCAATGGCCAGATGAGTCGAAGCAACATCTGCAGCGACGTCCCTCACGTTGGCGTTTCTCTCGCGCAAATGTTGCCTGTCGCCCACGTTGACGACGGGTGTCCCAAAAGAGGCCGCTTCAATAATGCCTGCCGATGAATTGCCGATCATGACGGCACAATGCTTCATGGCGGCAATGAACAAGGTTCTGTCAATGTGCTTCACGCGGTGCGAACCTGCGGGCAGCCCCACTTCGGTCAATGCACGAAGGATGTCGCCTGAGCCCGCATCAGAATTTGGCTCCAGCCATACGACTGGTAAACCAGTTTTTTGCAGCGCTCCCAGAATCTGAAGCGTTTGCGCATAAGCGTCTATAGCCTGCTGGACCACAGGATGAAAAACTACCAGTAAAAAAGCTTGCGTCTGTGGCAATCGCAAAGCCTTCTTGCAGTCATCCATAGACAAACCTGCACTTTCAACAAGACCATCCAGGCCAGGAGCACCTGTGACATGTATCCTGTCGGGCAATTCCCCCATCCGGATCAATCGCTCGCGCGATTCTTTAGTTGCAACGAGGTGGTAATGGCTGAGCTTGCTGATAGCGTGCCGCACCGGTTCATCGACCGTACCAGAGCGTTCACCCCCGTGAATATGCACACACACAATACCCAAATGCAAAGCCGCAATCGCACCAGCCAGCATTTCACCGCGGTCACCCAGTATCACCAACATATGAGGCCGCTCGCGCTGCAAAAGCGCCGTTATGCCTATCAGGCACTCGCCGATTCCAGCCGACATACTGTCTGGGCTCCGGGTTTTAACATCAACAGCTACCTCACCGCAGATGTGCAGGCCAGCGGCTCGAATATCGTCAATGGTGTGGCCAAAACTGGTGTCAAGATGCATGCCAGTCACCGCGACACTCAGGTCGGCCATCGGGCCCAGCAACTGAAGCGTGGACTTCATCAAACCAAAGTCAGCACGTGTACCACTGAGGTAAATTATTCTACGGAGGGGACTGCTAGAGGCGCTCATAAAGCGGGTCGCTCAATCAGTTGGTCCCATTGCAACACCGAGCCGGCGGCGATGTCAGTACGCGCAAGCTGGCCCATCACACGCTGCAAATCGCGCGGCGCTATACCCGTGGCAGGGCGACGACAAATCAGCATACTCGCAGTGATCACATCGCCTGCCGCAATGCCAACCGCCGCCACAACGCTGCGCCTGGCGACGCGCGCTGTGTCCAGCTCTTCCCGTGAAGGCGTTTTCACGCCATTGCCCAGCATGGCGCTGACACGCCGAATGCCCAACACCATGCGCGAAAATTCATCTGCTTCCAGTGATGCGCTGTGGTCAGGGCCAGGCAAGTGCCGGTCAAGTGTCAAATGCTTTTCAATCACGCTGGCGCCCAGTGCAACGGCAGCCAGCGGCGCTTCAATACCCAAGCTGTGGTCAGAATAGCCGATAGCGATATTCAAGTCCCGTGCCATGCTCTGCAGGGCCAACAGGTTCAACGTTTCATCAGGTGCCGGATAGGCAGACGTGCAATGCAACACAACAACGTCACGCAGATGCCCTCGCGCTGCACTCACCCAACCCATAGCTTCAACAATCTCTTCCATCGTACCCATACCAGTAGACATGAGCAAAGGCAATTGCGTCGCTGCCGCATATTCGACCAGCGCACGGTGCGTCAACTCACCCGACGAAAGCTTCAGCCGCTTGACGCCTAGCTTGACCAGCATGTCCACCGCATCGACTGAAAACGGTGTAGAAAAAAACTCGATACCGATCACATCGCAATACGTCTTGATTTTTTGGTGTTGTGCCTCAGACAGTTCAAGCCGCTCCAGCATTAAGAATTGATCCTGGTCACCTGTTTGGCGCACCTGATATTCGGCAGTCGGTGCACCGCGAACCACCAGATCTTCAGCGCGAAAAGTCTGGAACTTGACCGCATCGGCACCGGCTTTTTTAGCGGCATCACACAACTGCAAAGCTAGCGCAACGTCACCGTTGTGGTTAACACCAGCTTCTGCAATGACAAAAACAGAATCACCACTCACCATGCCGTCCACCCGCCATCAACGACCAGATTGTGCCCGGTTATGTATTTTGCGGCATCACTCGTCAAATAGCGCATGGCATTGACCACATCATCGGTTTGCGCCATGCGCCCAAGCGGCGTACGGCGCGCGTAGTTTTCAACAAAGGTGTCATTCTGCCCACTGAACACGCCGCCAGGCGTCACCGCGTTCACACGCACGCCCTTGTGCCCCCAATAAGTAGCAAGGTATTTGGTCAGTCCCCATAAACCAGCTTTGCTGGCCGCATAAATAGCCGGGGTATTGATGGCGCGGCCCAAGTATTCAGAACCTTCATAAATGCGCTGGTCTGGTGCCACGATGCCATAGATGGACAAGGTGTTGACGACGCTGCCGCGCCCACGCCGTGCCATTGGGCTGCCAAACACTTGGGCACACAGCATGGCACCCGTCAAATTAACCGACATCACCTCATTCCACTCATCGACCGGAAAGGTTTCAAAGGGTTCAAAGAAATTTTCAGACTTTGTGGCTGCGTTGTTAAGCAGACCATCCGCTTCGCCCCAGCGCGAAACCAGCAAGGCATGGGCTGCATCCAGTGACTCCCGCTGTGCTACATCGGCAACGCAAGTCATCAAAGACTCGTGAATCGGGCCTAACCTGTCTGCAAGCAAGCCAGCATCACGGTCAATAGCAAAGACGCGCGCACCCGCTTCAACAAAGGATTTAACAACCTGCGTACCGATGATGCCCGCAGCACCGGAAAGCACCACCACCTTGCCGTCAAGCGAGAAGGCGTCTTTGGTATTTTTTTTATCAGCGAGATCACTCATGAAAGACCTTTCTTTTTCATCAGCAACGCCACCAGGTCGAAATCGATCTCGTGATCAATGTCAACAGAGCGCTCACGCGGCATCACATGCAACCTGATTTTGGGTGAATCCCAAAGCGATGATGACAGGCTATGGCGGTGCCACACATAGATGGATGCATTCATGGCGAACACCCTGGGAGCAGATTGGCGGCCCAGCACTTCATTGCCCGGTAGACAAACACGCTCGTAAAAACCATTGGCTTTTAATTCGACCATGTTGAAATAAGGATTTTTGTCTGCTTCATAGCCAGTAATCACCACATCGGTGTTTGCGTCCAGCATCGAAAAGCAGGCCCGAATATCAGCAATATCGCGCAGTGGGGAAGTTGGGTCAAGATCAACAATAGAGCTAACCGGGCCATGCTGGGCTTCTACCCATTCCGCCAGGTGCTGAATCACGGGCAGCTTGCCCGCCGTTGATGTGGCCAATTCAGCAGGGCGCATAAAAGGAACTTGCGCGCCAAAGCTGCGGGCAACACGCGCGATGTCTTCACTGTCAGTAGATACAAACACATGGTCTGCAATTTTTGAGGCAAAAGCCTGTTCGATCGTCCAGCCAATCAAGGGCTTACCGCACAACGGCCGGATGTTTTTGCCAGGTACGCCAGCAGAGCCGCCACGGGCGCAAATAGTGATAATTTTCATACTGCGGCCTGCTTCGTGCACAACATCAATTCAGCAGTATTGAGTCCCTCCGCTAAAGGTGACATCACCTTATGTGCTGGATCGGCAATGGCAGCTAGCCAGTCAGCCATTTGCAATGCGTAGGTTTTTTGGATATCAAAATCTTCAGCTATGTTAGTCACATATTGAGTACTTTCATAAGTGTGTAGAACAATACTGTTACCCAAGATGTCCACTGAAAAAGTACCCAAATCGGTGACGACAGCGTACTTGCGGACAGGTTGCAGCGACACATAGTCCAGACTGACGACGACTGGCGCACCTGATACGGTTTTTAACAGCGCCACATGTATATCATCAGATTCAATAGGCAGATCACTGAAATGGCCTCCGACGGCGGCATGAACCCTCAGGGGGCCCAGCAACCAATTAGCCATGTCTATTTCATGAACCAAATCGAAAACCACGCCGCCACCAGACGCTGTGTCTGCACTGTAGGTCGTCTTTAGATCTCGCGAGGGTCGCCATTGTGCAAGCGCCTGGCCCACTTCCAAGTGCGCGCGTAAAACCTTGCATGGTATAGCCCCGTTGAGCGCACACTTGAGTTTTTGTAACGCGGGTAGGTATCGAAAGTTGCATCCCACAACAACAGCTGTTGGTGTGGACTTACGTTGTGCAACTTTTTTAAGTCGTAGGAGCTGCGCGCTATTTGTAACCAGTGGTTTTTCAACCAGACAAGGCAGACCCAAGGCCAAACAAGCCTCTAGTTCATCGGCATGCTTGCTTGAAATACTAGCGATAACGACCGCTTCGGGCTGCCATTCCAATGCGGCATCCATACGTCTAAAAATCGTACAAGGTAAAAAACTGGCATCAACGACACCCGTGCTGGAAACAACTGCTAAATCCAGGTGAGGTATTTGCTCACGCAGATGTCGGGCATGCCGTTTCGCAATTGATCCGCGCCCGGTCACAAGTACACGCATATATGTCAGAGCGCTAAAAAAGACGAGAGAATACCTAGCCCATGCTGCGCGCTGCGCTCTGGGTGAAACTGGCACCCGTAAATTGATCCTCGGGCAACGGCTGCGCAAATACGTGCGCCGTTGTAATAGGTATCTGCCAACCGGTGCGCCTCATCTGTCGGCACTGGTGCGAATGAATGAACGAAATACATGGGCTCTTGAGACTCAATACGATCGAGGATGGTGTTTTTCCAGGAACTGCGATTGGCTGGCATTTGAAGGGCACTCCAGCCAATATGTGGAATACGGTGTGCATTGCCAGATAAATCCACCGACGGGACTGGCATGACGCGCCCAGGAATCAACCCCAGCCCAGCATGATCGCCAAACTCTTCACCCACATCGAACAGCATCTGGGCTCCCACACAAATGCCTAGAAAAGGCCGTTCAGTCAGTGCAAAACGCTTGACCAAATCATCAAAGCCCCGCGCTTTGAGCTCTAGCATGCCGTCGGCAAAGGCACCCACACCCGGCAGCACAAGTCTGTCCGGCAAGTCTGGCACTTGGGTCGCGTTGTTCACCACAGTCACATCAGCACCACAGTGCTGCAAGGCACGCACGACATTCAGGAGATTGCCGATACCATAGTCAATGACGGTCACAGCTTGAGATTTCAACTCCGTCACAAGCGTACCTCCAGGCCCTGCTGCCTGGCATGTGACTTGATCTCGCCAACAGTGGTGCGCTGCCAGTGCAATGCATCGGCAATTGCAACCGCAGACGTGCCTACATCACTGGCGCGCTTCAAATCAAGTGGATCACTAAAACCGCCACTAGCGATGACCGGCACCGACACCCTGGCGTTGACAGCACGCATCAGTTCTATGTCCAAACCTTTGCGGGTGCCCTCCTGGTCAACAGCTGTCAGCAATACCTCGCCTGCTCCCAATTTTACGGCTCGTTCAATCCACTCAACCACCTCCAGCCCGGTGTGTTCACGGCCATTGTCTGTATAGGCCTCCCAGGTTTTGGGGCTCGTGCGTTTGGCCTCAACCGACAACACCATGCACTGCGAGCCAAAGCGGTTGGAAACTTCTGAGATCAACTCTGGCCGGGCAATGGCTGCGGTGTTGATGGCCACTTTGTCAGCACCAGACCGCAGCATGGTGTGCACATCATTCAGAGAGCGAATACCGCCCCCCACGGTGATGGGAATATAAATCTGATCGGCGGCTCTGGCGATGATGCTGGTGAGGTTGTTGCGCTGGTAAAGGCTGGCCACAATATCCATGAAAATGATTTCGTCAGCACCCTGCGCGTAGTAGCGAAGCGCAAACTCATGCGGATCACCCACCACACGCAAACCTTCCAGGCGAATACCTTTGATCAGGTTGTCACCTTTGACATCCAGCCTGGGAATAATGCGTAAGCCTGCCATGCGTGAGGTCGCTCAGGCTGCATCAAACACGGAATGCCTGAGCTTAAATTGGTCAGCCTCGCGCTTCCAGAGATGCGGCGAGCGAAAGCTGTCCGCCAGACGCATGAAGTAATCCCTGTCCATGACCGGGCTCTCAAACATCTTGTGTGCCACCGGGAATTCCTTGGCGGGAATACTCAGATAGCGAAAAATTTCATCGACAAACCGCTCGGGGAATTCGCCATCGTAGCGCCTGACCAGTGCCACACCTTCATCCCGATTGATGTCGCGTGATCGGATTTCCTGCGCGGCATCGTAGGTGGCACGGCCTATTCCAAACTTTACGAAGGTAGTGTAGTAATGAAAGTCGTCAATCCGGTCATCAATGCTGTTGTACTTGCTATAAGTGCCTGGTGTACGCTCTGGAGAGGCTTCAAACCCGCCATGCTCGACCGCGTAGTAGTAACAGCTTTGCGGATGCCACTTGAGGTAGTAGCCTAAGTAGTGAACCTCAATCTGTTTTTTTTCGATCTGCACAGGATCAGCGGGTAAATATGGCAGAAGGTCATGTTCTTCGAGCCCGAAATCGTTGTAAAGACTGTTAATAGGCGTTCCACTAAGGTGAATCTTGGATTTGTCAGATGAAGTGAAATAAGACCAGTCCCGTTTGGCCGTGTTGGTATCTCCGATAGGATTACCATACTCGGCCTCGTTTTCTCCATACACCACAAACGGAATGTCATGCAGTATGGCCATTTTCGGGGCCAGCGATTTTTGGCCGAACATGAAAGCCTGAAACGGATGAAAAAGATTGTCAACAGCCAGCCGGGTGAGCAGCCGATGCACACGGCCGTTGGGCGTCATGAGGTAATTGTCAAACCCGGCGTGCAGCCAGGAATCAAAATTCTTGCGGCCCCAATCGGTGTAAATATGAGGTGCCCAAGTCACTGTCAAGGGGTGCATGTTGAAACGGGTTTTCAGCACATGCGACGCGTAAAAGCTGTCTTTGCCGCCCGAACCTGGCAACAGGCAGTCATAGCCTGACGTGCTGCGAAATTTATCGCAAAGTACTGCCAGTTGATCTTCGCGATCTTTCCAGTTAATGGTGCCATGCTTTTGCTCTGCAAAGCGGCATGCATCACAAACACCCTCTTCGTCAAACGCAATTGTTGCTTTCTTGCTGGCCTTGGTGTGCTCGTACTCAACCGCAGAATTGGGCCTTTGGTTTGAAATTACGCATTGCTTGCAAAAATGCACGTATCTTGGCAAGCCATATTTAACCTGCACGTCATCGTCATTTGCAGAAAATAGTCCCAAATCAATCGAAGCTGGATTTTTTATAAGTGACATGGGTAAAAAATGTTGGGAAATGAATCAACTGCCGAATGACTGCGCCTGAAGAATGACCTAGATTATAAGAATCCACGGATAACTTCCAGGACGTTACCCGTAGCATTCTTCTGAAGATGATTTGACGGGCTGCGCGGCAGTTGAATACAGCGCTCAAGCGCAGCAGCAATACCCTCAAGCGCTACCGCTTCGTCTGCTATGCCATAGCGCTTCAAAGGCATGGCATTGTCAAAAACCGAGCCCAAAATTTGTACCAGTCTGGTTCCAACCAGATGCCCTTCAAGGCCCACCGTCGAATTCAAGGTAACAACCAGATCAACTGCCTGTAAAAGCGCGGGCAAACCTACGTCCTGCCCCATGACGACAATGCGCGGGTCGTCGTGCAACACCATAGGCGCAAGACCAGCACGGGGGCGTATGCACAAAACGCAGTCGTTCCTGCTCAATACCCAATCTATTACCTGCCTGAGTGCGCGTTCGGGCAAATCAACATCCCCAGGTGTGCCGTTAAAAGGATGCAAGGACGGTTCAACCTGCGTCGGCCAAAGCAGCACGTGTTTGCCGACCCAGTTGTGTTGTTGACGCGGGAGTGTCTGAATTTCTGTGTGTGAAGCGGATTGGATGTTAGCTGAGGTTTGAAGGTTTTTGGATTTTTTCTTTTCAAAGAGGCCCCTGCCAGGCCGCCGGAGGCGTCCCCCTCCCGTTTTCT
>JBILXX010000071.1:0-18804 GCA_044378095.1 Polaromonas sp. | reverse complement strand
ACAACTACCGCCCCCAGTTTTACTTCCGCACAACGGACGTGACTGGTGCGATCGAGTTGCCAGAAGGCAAAGAGATGGTGATGCCAGGGGACAACGTGTCGATCACGGTCAAGCTGATCAACCCGATCGCGATGGAAGAAGGCCTGCGCTTTGCTATCCGCGAGGGCGGCAAGACCGTTGGTGCTGGTGTTGTAGCCAAGATTCTGGCTTAAGGAGAGATCATGGCCACCAAACAAAAAATCCGCATCCGTCTCAAAGCGTTTGACTACAAACTCATCGACCAGTCAGCTGCCGAAATTGTGGATACCGCCAAGCGCACCGGCGCGATTGTCAAAGGCCCCGTGCCCTTGCCAACCCGCATGAAACGTTTTGACATTCTGCGCTCACCGCACGTCAACAAGACAAGCCGTGACCAGCTGGAAATCCGCACCCACCAGCGCCTGATGGACATCGTTGACCCAACGGACAAAACCGTCGATGCGTTGATGAAGCTCGACTTGCCTGCCGGTGTGGATGTTGAAATCAAGCTGCAATAAGCGGCTGTAAAAGGAACCCGTAGCGCGCCGCTTGCCAAATCAGCAGACAGCGCGCTATAATCCAAGGCTTCGCCCGATTTGCAAAAATATGGGTGAAGTTTTATCAACTGTCTTCTACATCAAAACGTCTGCAGCCAATTGAAGTTGTAGCGGTAGAAGTTACGAAAGAAAAATCATGAGTCTGAGCAACTCCCTCGGGTTGCTGGGTCGCAAGGTGGGCATGATGCGTCTGTTCACTGATGATGGGGATACCGTTCCTGTCACAGTGGTTGATGTGTCTAACAACCGTGTCACCCAGGTTAAAACCGAAGCAAATGACGGCTACAGTGCACTCCAAGTTGCATTCGGCTCGCGCAAAGCATCGCGCGTGACCAAGCCGGCCGCTGGCCACCTTGCGAAAGCAGGCGTTGAAGCTGGTGAAGTCATCAAAGAATTCCGTGTGACGGCTGACGTTGCAGGCCAGTATGCTGCGGGCGCTGTTGTGCCGGCTGCTGCTGTTTTTGCTGTTGGTCAACTGGTGGACGTGCAGGGCACATCGATTGGTAAAGGTTTTGCCGGCACCATCAAGCGTCACAAAATGAGCTCGCAGCGCGCGTCGCACGGTAACAGCCGTTCGCACAATGTGCCCGGCTCGATCGGTATGGCGCAGGATCCCGGCCGTGTGTTTCCTGGTAAACGCATGACGGGCCACTTGGGCGATGTCACCAAAACCACCCAAAACCTGAACATCGTGCGGATTGACGAAGCCCGTCAGTTGCTGATGATTCGCGGCGCTGTGCCTGGTTCAAAGGGTGGGTTTGTCACGGTTCGTGCCGCGATCAAGGCCAAACCTGTTGCTGCTGCAAAAGGAGCTAACTGATGCAAGTTGAACTCCTGAATGACCAGGGTCTGGTCTCGTCCAAAGTGGATGTGCCCGATACCGTATTCGGTCGTGAATACAACGAAAGCCTGATTCACCAGGTGGTCGTGGCCTTCCAGGCCAACGCCCGCCAAGGTACTCGCGCTCAAAAAGACCGTGAGCAGGTTCGTCACTCGACCAAGAAGCCTTTTAAACAAAAAGGTACCGGTCGTGCCCGTGCTGGTATGACGTCTTCGCCCCTGTGGCGTGGCGGCGGTCGTATCTTCCCGAACATGCCTGACGAAAACTTCACGCAAAAAATCAACAAGAAGATGTACCGCGCCGGTATGGCGTCAATCTTCTCCCAGCTGGCGCGCGAAGGCCGTCTGTCTGTGGTTGATTCACTGACAGTAGACTCCCCCAAAACCAAGGTTTTGGCTGACAAATTCAAAGCCATGAACCTGAGCTCGGTACTGGTCATCGCCGATGTGGTGGATGAAAACTTGTACCTGGCTTCACGCAACCTGGTGAACATTCTGGTGGTAGAACCCCGTTACGCCGACCCAGTGTCTCTGGTTCACTACAAGAAGGTTTTGGTCACCAAGGCCGCTATGGACCAACTCAAGGAGATGTTCGCATGAGCGCTAAATCCTCCAAATTAGCATCCAATTTCGATGAGGGTCGTTTGATGCAGGTTCTGGTCGCACCTATCGTGAGCGAAAAAGCCACGATGATTGCTGACAAAACCAATGCGGTGACCTTCAAGGTGCTGCAAGACGCTACCAAGTACGAAATCAAGGCCGCAGTGCAGTTGATGTTCAAGGTAGACGTTCAGTCAGTTGCCGTTTTGAACATCAAAGGCAAGACCAAGCGTTTTGGCAAATCTGTAGGCCGCCGCGACAACATTCGCAAAGCCTATGTCACGCTCAAAGCCGGTCAAGAGCTCAACCTCGGTGGGGAGTCTGCGTAATGGCTGTCATTAAAATGAAACCCACATCACCCGGCATGCGCGGGATGGTGAAGATATCGCGTGACCACCTGCACAAGGGCGAGCCTTACGCGCCGCTGCTGGAGCCTCAATTCCAGAAGTCTGGCCGTAACAACAACGGTCACATCACGGTTCGTCACAAAGGCGGCGGTCACAAGCACCACTACCGTGTGGTGGACTTCAAACGCAGCAAGGATGCCATTCCGGCCAAGGTCGAACGCATTGAGTACGACCCCAACCGCACGGCCCACATTGCGTTGATCTGCTACGCCGACGGCGAGCGCGCTTACATCATCGCCCCGCGTGGGCTTGAGGTCGGTGCCACGCTGATCAGCGGTTCTGAAGCGCCGATTCGCGTTGGCAACACGCTGCCGATTCGCAACATTCCAGTGGGATCGACGATTCACTGCATTGAGATGCAAATCGGCAAGGGTGCGCAAATTGCGCGCTCGGCAGGCACATCGGCAACGCTACTGGCCCGCGAAGGCACTTACGCCCAGGTGCGCATGCGCTCAGGCGAAGTCCGCAAGATTCACATCGAATGTCGCGCCACCATTGGCGAAGTTGCCAATGAAGAGCACAGCCTGCGCCGCCTCGGTAAAGCTGGCGTCAAGCGCTGGATGGGTATTCGCCCAACCGTTCGCGGCGTTGTCATGAACCCGGTCGATCACCCACACGGTGGCGGCGAAGGCAAGACCGGCGAAGGTCGCCATCCTGTCGATCCATGGGGTAACCTGACAAAAGGCTACCGTACCCGCAACAACAAGCGCACGCAAGTGATGATTGTTTCGCGTCGCAAGAAGTAAGGTTAAGCCATGACACGTTCACTTAAAAAAGGTCCCTTTGTCGACCACCACTTGATAGCCAAAGCTGATAAAGCGGTTACCAACAAAGACAAAAAGCCGATCAAGACCTGGTCGCGTCGCTCCATGATCCTGCCCGAATTCATCGGCTTGACCATCGCTGTGCATAACGGCAAGCAACACGTCCCTGTCTACATCACCGATCAGATGGTTGGCCACAAGTTGGGCGAGTTTGCACTCACCCGAACTTTCAAGGGTCATCCAGCTGACAAAAAAGTTGTGAAGAAATAAGGACAAGACCATGGAAACACGTGCAACCCTCCGGGGCGTTCGTCTGTCGGTCGACAAAGGCCGTCTGGTCGCTGATTTGATTCGCGGGAAAAAAGTCGATCAGGCGTTGAACATTCTGACGTTCACCCAGAAAAAAGCGGCTGGCATCATCAAAAAGGTGGTTGAGTCCGCCATCGCCAACGCTGAACACAACGATGGCGCTGACATCGACGACCTGAAGGTTAAAACCATCTACGTCGAACAAGGCGCTACGCTCAAGCGTTTTTCTGCGCGCGCCAAAGGCCGCGGTAACAGCATCAGCAAGCCCACGTGCCATGTGTACGTGGTGGTTGGCAACTAAAGGTAGGCACTATGGGACAAAAAATCAACCCAACAGGCTTTCGCCTTGCTGTTAGCCGCAACTGGTCAAGCCGCTGGTATGCCAGTAACCGTGACTTCGCCGGCATGCTGGCTGAAGACATCAAGGTGCGCGAGTACCTGAAAGCCAAACTCAAGAGCGCTGCGGTATCGCGCGTTTTGATCGAGCGCCCGGCCAAAAACGCTCGAATCACGATTTTCTCGGCTCGTCCGGGTGTTGTGATTGGCAAAAAAGGCGAGGATATCGAAAACCTCAAGAAAGAACTGTCTCGTCAGTTGGGCGTGCCAGTTGCCGTGAACATTGAAGAAGTTCGCAAGCCAGAAATTGATGCCAAGCTGATCGCTGACAGCATCACCCAGCAGCTTGAAAAACGCATCATGTTCCGCCGTGCCATGAAGCGCGCCATGCAAAATGCCATGCGTCTGGGTGCCTTGGGCATCAAGATCATGTCTTCTGGCCGCCTCAACGGTATTGAAATCGCTCGTTGCGAGTGGTACCGCGAAGGTCGCGTGCCACTCCACACCCTGCGCGCTGACATTGACTACGGTACCTCTGAAGCCAAAACCACTTATGGTGTGATCGGTGTCAAGGTCTGGGTTTACAAAGGGGACACATTAGGCCGTGGTGACTCACCAGGTGCCCGCATGATTGACGTGCCACCAGATGACGAGCGCAAGCCACGCGGCCCGCGCCGTGATGCACGACCAGGAGACCGTCCAGGCGGTGATCGCCCGGCTGCTCCTCGTGGTCCCGGTGCTCGCGCACCGCGTGCGCCAATGGGTTCCAACACCGCGCCAGTTGATGGCAGCGACAAGCCGGCAGAAGCTACCCCTGGTAGCGATGCCCCGAAAACCACCGTTAAGCGCGTCCGCAAAGCCGCGCCAGCTGCAGCAGCTGACGGTGCCAAGACTGAGTAATCAGTCAGAACAACGGAGAATTTAAATGCTGCAACCTGCACGTAGAAAATATCGCAAGGAACAAAAAGGCCGTAACACCGGCGTTGCCACTCGTGGCAGCTCGGTCGCTTTCGGCGATTTTGGTCTGAAATGCACCGACCGCGGCCGCCTGACGGCCCGTCAAATTGAAGCCGCACGTCGTGCGATTTCTCGCCACGTTAAACGTGGTGGCCGTATCTGGATACGCGTCTTCCCGGACAAGCCGATTTCCCAAAAGCCTGCTGAAGTGCGTATGGGTAACGGTAAAGGTAACCCAGAGTACTACGTGGCTGAAATTCAGCCCGGCAAAATCGTTTTTGAAATCGTCGGCGTACCCGAAGCACTGGCCCGTGAAGCTTTCACGCTGGCTGCTGCCAAGTTGCCGTTGCGCACCACGTTTGTGGCGCGCATGATTGGCCAGTGATCAGGAGACAATGCAAATGAAAACCACTGAATTGCGCCAAAAAGACGTTGCCGGTTTGAAGGCCGAAGTCAAGGCATTGCAAAAGGCTCACTTTGGCCTGCGCATGCAAAAAGCCACGCAACAACTCAGCAACACTTCGACGCTGCGTGCCGCCCGCCGTTCAATCGCCCGGGCAAAAACCATTTTGACCGAAACCATCGCCAAGCAAGGAGCCAAATCATGACTGAAGTAACTGCTGCAGTTAAGAAGTCCCTCAAGCGCACCTTGATCGGCAAAGTGGTGAGCGACAAGCGCGCCAAGACCGTCACGGTGTTGGTTGAGCGTCGTGTCAAGCACGAGCTGTACGGCAAAATTGTCTCGATGTCGAGCAAGTACCACGCCCATGACGAAAAGGGTGAGTACAAAACAGGCGACGTGATCGAGATCACTGAAAGCCGTCCTATCTCCAAAACCAAAAACTGGGTCGTGACCCGTTTGGTCGAAAAAGCCGCTGCCGTTTAAGCCCTGGTTATCAGGTCTCAGACTGCAAGGTCTTTTTAAATGGCTCACTTTGTGAGCCATTTTTGTTTTAATCAATCTTTTTAATTCATAACAGGAGCATTCCATGATCAAAGTAGGCGACACCCTTCCCTCGGCCACCCTGATGGAGTTTTCAGAAGTTGAAGGCAACGGTTGCAGCATTGGCCCGAACGCAGTGGACGTGAGCAAGGCCACGGCGGGTAAAACCATTGCCCTGTTTGCCTTGCCGGGTGCCTTCACGCCAACCTGCTCGGCCAAACATGTGCCTGGGTATGTTGAACATGTGGCTGACTTCAAAGCCGCTGGCGTTGACGAGATCTGGTGTGTCAGCGTCAATGACGCTTTTGTGATGGGCGCCTGGGCGCGCGACCAAAAGACCGATGGCAAAGTTCGCATGCTGGCTGACGGCAGCGCCGCCTTTGCACAAGCCACCGGCTTGACACTGGACCTGACCGCACGCGGTATGGGCCTCAGAAGCAACCGTTATTCGATGTTGATCAAGGACGGCAAGGTTGCCAGTCTGAATGTTGAAGGCCCTGGCAAGTTTGAAGTGAGCGATGCAGCAACGCTGCTGGCCCAAGCAAAAGCATAAGTTTTAACTATTAAATCAGGGGCTGCTTGCGCACGAATTTATTGGCCTGCGGCCTGATTTATAGATCAGCTTTGAGGTAGTGAGCGCCCGCTATCGGGTTGTGGTAGTAGGGTGGTATCTCTTCAAACTTCAAGTCCTGGTACAACGCTCTGGCGGACTCCATTTCAGTCAGGGTGTCCAGCAGCATATGGTGATAGCCCGCCACCCGAGCCGCATCCAGAATCGCTTCTGCCAACTGCCGGCCCAACCCCAGCCGTCGAAAAGAGTTCCGCACATACAACCGCTTCATCTCGCAGGCGTTGGGGTAATCGCTCGATAGCAGTGGTCGCAGCGCGCAGCAGCCCGCCAATTGCCCATCCACCAAGGCCAGCAGTAGCGCACCTTGCGGTTCGGCATAGTCGCCCGGCAAGTTTTCCAGCTCGTCATCAAAGTTTTGAAAGCACAAGTCAACGCCGAGTTGCCGGGCATATTCTTCAAAGATTTGGCGGGTGGCCTGAAACTCTTCAGATGTTGCGGGCGTGATGAGCTGAATGTGGGGTGAGGGCACGTTTGGGTGGGAGTGTCTGAATTTCTGTGTGTGAAGCGGATTGGATGTTAGCTGAGGTTTGAAGGTTTTTGGATTTTTTCTTTTCAAAGAGGCCCCTCCGCTTACCGCAAGGAAAGATTCTTGAATACGTGCATGCAGGTTATTGCAGCACGTATGAATCCGATCTCTTGCTTGAATTTGATAAGGGCGTTTTGAAAACGAGAAATACCAAGACTAACGGTAGCGCAAGGCCTAAGTGGTCGCCGTAAACAATCTATGAATTAATAGTGAGCCATTGGAACTAGCAGTGTCCCGGTCAAAAATGACTGGTCTAGTGGTTACTACAACATTGACTTCTGGGTGAATGCGTTGAACCCAATTCGGAGTCGAAAGAACAGCAGTTTTATCGATAGAGGCAAAAAAACGGTTTTAACCTCATTTTGAGTATCAAAAAGCCGTTTTGACCAATGAATACGGGCGCAAGAAGCTCCTGAATTAGGAGCATTTAGTTTCTGCCTGCAGCGCGCTTCTGCAAAATCTCAAACGCGGGCAGGGTCTTGCCTTCCAGCACTTCCAGAAAAGCGCCGCCACCTGTCGAGATGTAATCAACCTGGCTTTCA
Source organism: Polaromonas sp. (assembly GCA_044378095.1). Classification (GTDB taxonomy): domain Bacteria; phylum Pseudomonadota; class Gammaproteobacteria; order Burkholderiales; family Burkholderiaceae_C; genus Polaromonas. Next base: position 11,374 of record JBILXX010000071.1, on the reverse strand, counting down.
ATGCCGTACTTGGCAATGGCGGCAACAGTGTCGCCGCCGCCTGCGATTGAAAACGCACTGCTTGCTGCAATGGCTTTGGCGATGCCTTCTGTGCCGTACGAGAAGGCTTCAAACTCAAACACCCCGACCGGACCGTTCCACACAACCGTGCCTGCGGCCATGAGCTGCGCGGCCAAGATGGCGGTGGTTTTGGGGCCAATGTCCAGAATCAGGTCGTCGTCTGCCACGTCAGTTGCGGCTTTGGTGGTGGCTGGCGCGTCTGCCGCGAAGGTTTTGGCGGTGACGACATCGACCGGTATCGGCACGGCAGCACCGCGGGCCTTCATGGCCTCGATCACGGCAGTTGCCTCGGCCAGCAAATCTTTTTCAGCCAGGCTTTTGCCAATCTTCAAACCCGCAGCCAGCATGAAGGTGTTGGCAATGCCGCCGCCGACGATCAATTGGTCAACATTGGCCGCCAGCGCCTTTAAAATTGTGAGCTTGGTCGATACCTTGCTGCCCGCCACAATCGCCACCAGCGGGCGGCGTGGGTTGGTCAGTGCTTTGGTTATGGCGTCCATTTCTGCTGCCAAGAGCGGCCCGGCGCAGGCTACTTTGGCGTACTGGGCAATGCCGTAGGTGGATGCTTCGGCGCGGTGCGCGGTGCCAAAAGCGTCGTGAACGAACACATCGCACAGCGCGGCCATTTCTCTAGCCAGCGTTTCGTCATTCTTCTTTTCACCGACGTTGATGCGGCAGTTCTCCAGCATCACCAGCTCGCCAGGTTTGACGGCTACGCCATCGACCCAGTTGGCGACCAGCGGTACATCACGGCCCAGCAGTTCGCCCAAGCGTTTAGCCACGGGAGCCAGTGAATCAGCCGGTTTGAATTGCCCCTCAGTCGGGCGGCCCAAGTGCGAGGTGACCATGACAGCGGCACCGCTATCCAGCGCGAGTTGAATGCAAGCCATCGACGCACGAATCCGCGTGTCTTCAGTGATGTTGCCCTGCTCATCTTGCGGCACATTCAGGTCAGCACGGATAAAAACGCGCTGGCCATTGATGAGGCCCTGCGCACACAAGTCGGTAAAGCGAATGAAGTTCATGGCTTGAATTGTAAAAGCCGCCTGAGCGACCAGGCACGTACCGCGTCTGTTACCAGCGTAGGCCAATGTGCAAAGGCAGGTACACCGCCATGCCGACAACAATCGTGCCCAGCACGCCCTTGCGCCAGTAAAACCACAGCGCCCCCGCAGCCACGGCATACAAACGTGCGTCCTTGAAGCTGGAAATCAGTTGCCCTTGCGTCATCACCACCTCTGGCACTATCACGGCTGCCAGCGCGGCAATCGGAGCGTAGTGCAGGCCGCGCTCAGCCCAGCCGGGCAACTGCCAGGGCTTGCTGGAGAAAAAGAAAAACGAGCGCGTGACCACCGTGACCAGCGCCAGGCCGATGATGGTGACAACTGTCCAGATGTCCGTCTGATTCAGAACCTGATTCATGGCTGGCGATGTGCTGGCCGGGCGGGCTGCGTTTTTTCAAGCAACAGGCAAACGGCTACCGCAGCCGCAATTGCCACCAGAATATTCAGCTTGAAAGGCAGCGCAAACGCCGCCACAGCCGCCGCCCCGGCCACACCCAGAGACACGACGCGCAGCTGTGTGGTGGCCAGCGAGCACAGCACGCCCGTCAGCGCCAGAATCGCCGCAAAACCCAGTCCCCAGGACATCGGAATCGAATTGGCCAGCGCGATACCCAGCAACCCCGAGCCCACCCAGCTGAACCAGTTGATGGCGCAATTGCCCGCCAGGTAAGCCTCCTGCTGGCGAATGACGACCGGGTCAGTCGATGGGTGTGCAAAGCGTTTGACAAACATCACATAGCTCAGGTCAGCGGTGAAGTAACCGCTGACCAGACGCCGCCACAACGGCTGGTGCATGACATAGGGCCGCAAATGCGCGCTGAAAACGGCAAAGCGCAAATTCACGCAAAAGCCGGTGGCCAGCACCACCCACATGGGCGCGCCAGCCACGATCAGTGGCAAGGCGGCCAGTTGCGAGCTGCCGGCAAACACCAGCACGCCCATCAGCAGGGTTTCCGTCAGGCTCAGGCCGGACTTGATCATGGCCACGCCAGTCATCAGGCCCCAGGCGGCAATGCCGGGGGCGGCAGAAGCCATGTCCAGAATGCCGCGTTTGAACTCGGGGTGTTTGTAGAGGGCTGTCATGGTACGGCAGATGAAAAACACATACCCGGCTGCACATCAAAGCCGCGTAAAAAGTCCGCCACAGGCAGCGACTTGCCGCCTGATTTTTGCAGGTGTGTGATGCGCAGCACGCCCTCGCCTGTAGCCACGTCAACACCTTCATTTTTGATATCAATAATGCTTCCAGACTTTATTTCACGGGCGCAAGCAGCTCCTGAAACATGAGCGCCTTGCAGCTTGACGATTTCGCCATTCAACACGCTGGATGCACCCGGAAAGGGATTGAACGCGCGAATGCGGCGTTCAATCACGGCGGCGCTTTGCTGCCAGTCAATTTGTGCTTCATGTTTTTCAATCTTGTGGGCGTAGGTGATGCCTTCAAGCGGTTGCTTTTGCGGCTTTAACTCGCCACGCCCGGCGATTTCAAGCGCATGAACAATCAGCGCGCCACCCATCGTGGCCAGCTTGTCGTGCAGCGCTGGTGTTGTGTCATCGGGTGCGATGGCCTGCTTTTCTACCAACAACATATCCCCGGTGTCCAGCCCTGCGTCCATCTGCATGATGGTGATGCCCGTCTGGGCATCACCTGCTTCAATGGCCCGGTGAATCGGCGCTGCACCGCGCCAGCGTGGCAACAGCGATGCGTGAATATTCAGGCAACCCAGCCGGGGCGTATCAAGTACCCATTGCGGCAGGATCAACCCATAAGCTGCCACCACCATCGCATCGGCTTGCACAGCGTCGATGGCAACTTTGGCCGCTTGCGCGTCATCCGGGTATTTGCCATCAAGCCGAAGACTGCGAGGCTGCGCAATCGGTATGTTGTTTGACAGCGCCCACTGCTTGACGGGGGATGCCTGCAGTTTCAAGCCGCGCCCGGCGGGGCGGTCAGGCTGGGTCAGCACCAGCGCAATTTCAAAACCAGCAATATGCAGATTTTCAAGCGCGATGCGGGCAAACTCGGGCGTGCCCGCAAAAATGATCCGCATTAGGGGGCGCCCATCAGTCGTCTTTTTTCTTCAGCATTTTGGTCTTGATGCGGTTGCGTTTGAGCGGCGACAGGTATTCGACAAACACCTTGCCCATCAAATGGTCCATCTCATGCTGGATGCACACCGACAGCAAACCGTCGGCTTCATGAACCTGTGTCTTGCCATCCCGGTTAATTGCCTGCACTTTCACAGACACCGCTCGCTCCACACCGTCATAAATGCCGGGCACTGACAGGCAGCCTTCCTCGTTGATCTTTTTCTCGTCACTGGCCCAAACAATTTCAGGGTTGATCAACACCAGCGGCTGGTCACGCGCCTCGCTGGTGTCCATCACAATCAGCCGCTCATGCACATTGACCTGTGTGGCGGCCAGGCCAATGCCCTCGGCGGCATACATGGTTTGAAGCATGTCATCAACAAGCGTTTGCAGGCGCGCGTCAACCGCTGCAACGGGTTTTGCCACGGTGTGCAGGCGGGCGTCGGGGTAACGGAGAATGGTGAGTTGGGTCATGGGTTCGGTGTGGTTGTCGCTATTTTCGCAAATTTTCAGCACTTTTAGGGGCGCAAGGCCTTGCAAATGCGCATTTTCGTTGCCTAATCAAGGGCTTAGGTACAAAATCTATGGTAATTTCTCAAGATAAAACAGACTCAAAATAGCTTAAGAGCCATCATGATGAACAACGAATTCGGTCATTTTTCCTGTTTCACACCCCTGCCTCCGCTTTGCCTGGCGCTGGCGCTGGCAGGCGTTACCTGTGCGCTTCAGGCGCAAAACCTGCCCATCACGTCTGACCAGAAGGCCACAGCCACGCAGGTCGCCCAAACGGGTGTGCCACTGTCAGACCTTGCGCCCAATGCGCCCGACAGCTACACCGTCAAGGGTGGTGACACCTTGTGGGCCATCTCCGGCATGTTTTTAAAGTCGCCCTGGCGCTGGCCCGAGCTGTGGGGCATGAACCTGCAAGACATCAAAAACCCGCACCGTATTTACCCCGGTCAGTTGCTGGTGCTCGACAAAGCCAATGGCCGCGCCACACTGCGCAGCCAGCGAGCCGGCAGCAACGACGGCCCGCCACCGGACACCGTCAAAGTGTCGCCGCGCACGCGTTTTGAATCGCTGGCCGATGCGTCCATCCCGACGCTTGACGCCAACGCGATTGAGGCGTTTTTGGCCGAACCGATGATTGTTGACGCGGTGACTTTTGCATCGGCGCCACGCATCGTGGCAACGCAGGAAGGCCGTGTGCTGCTCAGCCGTGGCGACAGGGCTTATGCACGCGGCCAGTACGCCAGCGGCACGGCCGGCAAAGCGCTAAGCGATGCCAAAGGCCAGCCTCTGGACTACCGTGTGTTTCGCAACGCCACGCCCCTGAAAGACCCGACCACGGGCGCGATTTTGGGCTACGAGGCGCAGTTTGTCGGCAAGGCAGAGCTCGTGCGCGGTGAGTCGACGCAAGAAGTGCCCAACAAAGATGGCAAAACCACGCTTGAGATCGTGCCCGCCACGATTGACATCGTGGTCGCCAAAGAAGAAATGCGCACGGGCGACCGGCTGATCCCCGAGCCTGAGCGCACATCGCAAAGCTACATGCCGCGCGCGCCTGCCACACCAATCACCGGGCAAATCGTGTCGATTTACGGTCGCGCAGTGCGCCTGGCGTCTGAAAACCAGGTCGTGGTGGTTAACCGCGGCACCAAAGATGGCCTGGAAGCGGGCCACGTGATGGCCATTTTGAAGGACGGTGAACGCCTGACCGACCGTACCGACAATGCCCGCACCCAGATCAAACTGCCGAACGAGCGCAATGGCCTGCTGATGGTTTTCAAAACCTATGAGAATCTGTCTTATGCGCTGGTGCTGCAAATCACCGACGGTGTGAAAGTTGGCGACCGTATCGTCAACCCAAAATAAACAGCTTAAAAGTTGCCGTTTGGAGCGCGCTGAACTTACCGCCTGGCTGCGCCTGACACTGGCGCCAGGCGTGGGCAACGACACCGCACGCAAATTGTTGGCAGCCTTTGGCTCTGCCGAGGCGGTTTTTGATCAATCTGAGGCGGCCTTGCGACAGCTGGGCGGCAGCAAGCTGGTCAGCGCTGTTCAAGGTGAGTCGCCCAAGCTGGCCGGGTTGCTGCAAGCTACGGTGGACTGGCTGGCTGGCGGTGATGATCGGGCCGTGGCCCCGATTGGCAGCGCACTGTACCCCGTCGCATTGCTCAACATTGAAGACCCGCCTTTGGTGCTTTATATGATGGGAAGCCAATTAAATGTTGCGCAAACAGCTCCTGAAAACATAGCGCTTAACTTGGCCATGGTTGGCAGCCGCAACCCCACGCCGCAAGGCGAAACCAACGCCCGGCAGTTTGCCAAAGCCTTTGCAAGCCAGGGTTTGTGCATTGTGTCGGGTCTGGCGCTGGGTGTTGATGGTGCGGCGCATGACGGTGCCTTGCTGGGCGGTGGCACGACGATAGCCGTCGTCGGCACCGGGCTGGACCGCGTTTACCCCAAAAAGCATCTGGCACTGGCGCACCGCATTGCCGCCAACGGTTTGATCATCAGTGAGTTTCCCATCGGCACGCCGCCGCTGAATGCCAACTTTCCCAAACGCAACCGCATCATTTCGGGCTTGTCTGTTGGCACCCTGGTGGTGGAGGCGGCTTTAAAGTCTGGCTCGCTGATCACCGCGCGGCTGGCCAGCGAGCAGGGCAAAGATGTGTTTGCCATTCCGGGCTCGATTCACTCACCGCAATCGCGGGGCTGCCATTATTTGATCAAGCAAGGCGCGAAACTGGTCGAAACTGCGCAGGATGTGATGGAGGAGTTGAGGATTCCCCTTGGATTCATCTCGACCGTGCCCAACGATCAGGACGACGATGAACCACCAGAAGGCGATTCGTCATTCCTGTCAGCCTTGGGTTTTGACATTGTCAGCCTGGACGCCCTTCAAGCCCGTACCGGCCTGCCCACGCCCGCGCTGCAAGCCAAGCTACTGGAGCTTGAGCTGGACGGTTTCGTTATGCGGCTGCCTGGTGGGCTGTTTCAACGGATGGCTGCCGGCTAGTCGAGGCAAAGTCCTTCATCAAGCCTGCCCATTGAAGTCGCGCGGTTTTCACATTGCGCTCTTTCACATGGCCGTAACCTTTGATCAGTTCAGGAATACGCGCCACGTCCACCGCGACAGCATGGTTATCAGCATTCAAGGTTTCAATCAACGTGGCAATGGAAGCGGTGTACTCGCCAATCAAAGCCCGCTCCATCTTGCGTTCTTCGGTTTTACCAAACACGTCCCAAGCCGTGCCGCGCAAGCCCTTGAGCTTGGCCAGCAATTTGAAACCTGTCAGCATCCACGGCCCAAACTGGCGTTTTTGCAGTTCGCCCTTCTCGTTCTTTTTCGAGATCATCGGCGGCGCGAGGTTGTAGTTGATTTTGAAATCCCCTTCAAACATGGCGTTGACTTTGTTCAAAAACGCGGTGTCGGTATGCAGGCGTGCCACTTCGTATTCGTCTTTGTAGGCCATCAGTTTGAACAGGTGCCGAGCAACGTTTTGCGTCAGCAAGGTTTTACCTAGCTTGGCCTCAGCCGCTTCAACCTTGCGCACAAACGCCTCGTAGGTTTTGGCGTAATCAGCGTTTTGGTAAGCGGTTAAAAACTCAACCCGCTTGGCAACCAGCGCATCTACGCTGTCACGAGCTGTCGGCATAGCAATCACCTGCGCGGGTGCAAAGAGTTTTTCAACCGACGGCAAATCATGCGCCGCCCGGCGGCCCCAGGCAAAAGCAGTTTTGTTGTTGTCAATTGCTACGGCGTTGAGTTCAATCGCGCGGGTCAGTGACTCCAGGCTCAAAGGAATCCAGCCTTTTTGCCACGCATAGCCGAGCAGCATCGGGTTGGTGTAAATGCTGTCGCCCATCAGTTTGGTCGAGGCCAGGTCGGCGTTGAAGGTACCCACGTTCTCTGCGCCCACGGCTTTGGCAATCTCCGCCTGGCAAGCGCCACCTGGGTTGGCCCAAGCGCCGTTGTGAACAAACGATGCCGTTGGCGCGCTGTGCGCATTCAGCGCCACATGCGTTCTGCCCGCCGCCATGCGCGCCATGGTTTCTTTGTTGGCCGCCACAATCGGGTCGCAGCCAATGATGAGGTCGGCACTGGCTGTGCCCACCCGCGTGGTGCAAATGCCGTCAGGCGTATCGCTGATCAGCACATGGCTCCAGGTGCTGCCGCCTTTTTGCGCCAGTCCTGCCGCGTCTTGCGTCACGATGCCTTTGCCTTCAATGTGCGCAGCCATGCCCATCAATTGGCCGATGGTGATCACGCCCGTGCCGCCGACACCTGCCACCACCGTGCCCCACACCTGGTGAGCGCCAAGCGTTGGAATGTTGGGTGCGGGGATCTCGCCCAGCGCAAACGGATTGAGTTTGTTGTCTGCCTTTGATTTCTTCTTGAGCTGCCCGCCCTCAACGGTGATAAAGCTCGGGCAAAAGCCTTTGACGCAGGAGTAATCTTTATTGCAGGTGCTCTGATTGATTTGCCGCTTGCGGCCAAACTCAGTTTCCAGTGGCTCAACGCTCATGCAGTTGGACTGCACGCTGCAATCACCACAACCCTCACACACCAGCTCGTTGATCACCACGCGCTTGGCCGGGTCTACCAGCGTGCCGCGTTTGCGGCGGCGGCGCTTTTCAGTCGCGCAGGTTTGGTCGTAAATGATGACGGTGCAGCCTTTGATGTCGCGCAACTGCTTTTGCAGCGCGTCCAGTTCGTCACGGTGGTGTACGGTCACGCCTTCGGCCAATTTCACGTCGTCGTACTTTTCAGGCTCGTCGGTGACGACGATGATTTTAATCGCGCCCTCCGCCCGCATGGATTGGGCGATCTGCACAACGGAGTGTCCCTCAGCACGCTCGCCGACCTGCTGGCCGCCGGTCATGGCCACTGCATCGTTGTACAAAATTTTGTAGGTGATGTTCACGCCAGCGGCAATCGACTGGCGAATCGCCAGCAGCCCGCTGTGAAAGTAAGTACCGTCGCCCAGGTTGGCAAACATATGCGTGTCGGTGGTGAAAGGCTGCTGCCCCACCCATGGCACGCCCTCGCCGCCCATCTGGGTAAAGCCCATGGTGCTGCGGTCCATCCACAGCGCCATGTAGTGGCAGCCGATGCCGGCCATCGCACGTGAGCCTTCAGGCACTTTGGTCGAGGTGTTGTGCGGGCAACCCGAGCAAAACCACGGCGTGCGTTCGCTGTCAACCGTCAGTACTGTCAAGGATTGTTCTTTGGCCTGCAGCACCGCCAGGCGTGCGTCAATACGGGCGGTCATGTCGGCATCCAGACCGAGCTTTTTCACCCGCTCGGCAATGGCTTTGGCAATCAGCGCAGGCGACAAATCGGCATTGGCGCGCAGCAATGTGTTGGCCGATGGATTCGGCATGCTCCACTCGCCACCCGCTGCGTCACCAAACTTGCCCACTACGTTGGGACGCACATCCGCGCGCCAGTTGTACAGCTCTTCTTTCAGCTGGTATTCAATGACCTGGCGCTTTTCTTCAATCACCAGAATCTCTTGCAGACCCGTGGCAAATTCACGCGTCAGCTGCGCCTCAAGCGGCCACACCACGCCGACTTTATGCAGGCGAATGCCCAACTGCTGGCAGGTTGCGTCATCCAGCCCCAAGTCCATCAGCGCCTGGCGGGTGTCGTTGTAGGCCTTGCCGCTGGCGATCATGCCAAAGCGGTCTTGTTTGCTTTCAATCGCGTTGTAGTTCAAGCGGTTGGCGCGAATGTACGCCAGCGCTGCGTACCACTTGGTGTCAAACAAGCGCTCTTCCTGCGCCAGCGGCGCGTCCGGCCAGCGAATGTGCACGCCGCCGGGCGGCATGTCAAAGTCGGTCGGTAGTTTGATCTGCACCCGCTCTGGGTCAATCATCGCGCTGGCTGATGATTCAACGATTTCCTGAATCGTCTTCATACCCGCCCACACGCCTGCGTAGCGGCTCATGGCAATCGCGTGCAGCCCCAAATCCAAAATCTCTTGCACGCTTGCCGGGAAGAATACCGGCAGCCCGCAGGCTTTAAAAATATGGTCGCTCTGGTGCGCAGCGGTTGAGCTTTTTGAAATGTGGTCGTCACCGGCAATTGCAATTGCGCCGCCCCAGGCCGTGGTGCCCGCCATGTTGGCGTGCTTGAACACATCGGACGTTCGGTCAACGCCCGGCCCCTTGCCGTACCAGATGCCAAACACACCATCAAACTTGTTGGTGCCCGGTGGCGCAAAACCCAGTTGCTGCGTGCCCCACACAGCGGTGGCGGCCAGCTCTTCATTCACACCGGGTTGGAAAACAATGTTGCGCTCTTTCAGGTACTTTGCCGCCTTGACCAATGCCTGGTCATACCCGCCGAGTGGCGAGCCACGGTAGCCCGATATAAAACCCGCCGTGTTTTTGCCTTGCAGTTTGTCGCGCAGTTGCTGCAGCATCGGCAGCTTGACGAGGGCTTGCACGCCGCTCATGAAAGCGTGGCCGTAATCTAACGAGTACTTGTCATCCAATGTCACTGTTTCCAGCGCCTTGCGGATGTGATCGGGCAGCGGTGCGTTCATGGCTTTTTGTCTCCGTGGGGTATCAGATTAGCACGCAAAGTGTATGCCTAACTGGCAGATAAATCATTGCGTTCTTTGTCTGAAAATGCCTATTCAAAGCAAGAATCTTGCTGCAAAATACGATTTATGGAAACACTTGATAAGTTTGACGTCGCCATTTTGGTGCAACTGCAACTTGATGCCCGCCAAACCAATGCGGAGCTGGCTTCCCGTGTCGGCCTGTCCGCTGCACCCTGCTGGCGGCGCGTGCGCGCGCTTGAAGAAGCCGGTTTCATCACCGGCTACCGGGCCGAGATCAACCGCCACAAAATCGGCCTGGGTGTGCTGGCCTTTGTGCGGCTGGACGCCGACCGCAACAGTGCGGATTCAACCGGCAAACTGGAAGAAGCCATCAAAAAAATGCCCGAAGTCGTGGCCTGCCACTACATCAGCGGCACCGGCACGTTCGAGCTGCAAGTCGTGGCCCAAGACCTGGAAACCTTCAGCCAGTTTGCCCTGAAAAAACTCATGAACCTGCCCAACGTCAAAGACATCCACACCAGCTTTTCGCTGGGCGAAGTCAAAGCCAGCAGCGCGCTGCCGCTGGGGCATTTGGGGCGGGGTTGAATTGTGACGCAGGTAACCCGTGCTATAAAAACAGCAGCTGCTTGCGCCCGTAAACAGGGCGCTAGAGGTCGATTTGACAGTCAAAAACAGCCAAAAAACCACCAAAACTTGCTTTTTAACCAATCTGCAACCACCGCCAACTTACCAAAAGGCCAAAAAGCATGACACCCACCTTCAAATCGCAAGGCATGAGCCTGTTTAAAACAATTGGTTTGGTATTGACGTTAGGCATGATGATGAGCGCGTGCGCACAAACAGGCAGATCTGGCGGAGACAGCTGGAAAGAAGAAGTACTGCTGCACGATGGTCGAAAAATCATCGTTGACCGCTCGCAAACCTACAAAGGCCGCAGTGAGCCAGGTCAGTCCGCCCCCATTGGCGAGCACACCATTCGCTTCAGCCTGCCGGGCAGCAGCAAGCCCATTACCTGGACCAGCGAATACGGTGAAGGTATAGGCCGCACGGACTTCAATTTGCTGGCCGTTCACGCAAAAGACGGGGTTGCGTATGTGGTCGCCTCGCCCAACCTGTGCCTGGCCTACAACAAGTGGGGCAGGCCCAACCCGCCCTATGTCGCGTTCAAACAAGATGGAGCCCAGTGGCAACGTATCGGCCTGGAAGCGTTGCCGCTAGAGTTCAAGACGATCAACGTCACGCTCAGCATCCAGAAGCCTCAGGCAGAACAATTAAGTGAGATGGGCTTGGTCAACGCGGACAAGCGCATCAGGATGGATGAGAATACGCCGCCTGAGCGCAAGACTATTTTGAGGGAGAAGATCAACTACGACCCTGAATGCATACCGATGGTTACAAACGGAAAAGGTTTATGGCTGTCTGCTGGATTTTTTACTCGAATCAAGACCCTAGATAGGAGCCTGTCAGAAATTTTGTGTTTGAGGCATACCATTCCCCCAAAGGAGTTACATGCCCCGCACTACAACCAAGTCCGCTGTCAGCGGCAAATCGGCACAGCCGCAAATTTCAGCCAAGCTACTT
>JBILXX010000070.1:0-18855 GCA_044378095.1 Polaromonas sp. | reverse complement strand
CGCGAAGTGCCATGAGTTTGCAAGGTTTGAAGCTTTAATGGCCTCAATTCTTGCAATATCCGTGCCCCCGTACTACCTTGCTAACCCGCATCAATGCTGCATTTATGGGGTTTCTCAGGGTCGACTAGTTAGGCTGCGCGATATCCCTCAATCCATGGACATCCGGGCTGGGTGCTGTTAAGTGATTGCCCTTCAGCCTGGGGGCTTGATGCGCGAGTAGCCAGCAACAAAGGAACCAGAAGCAAATAAATTCAGGCACTATTTGCTCCTGAAAATATAGCAATTTAATTCATTTACGAACCAAGCAGCCTACCGCAGACCCTTGACATACTGTGGTGCAGCCGGGTCGCGCTGCTTGCGCAAGCGTTGCCGCTCACTGTCTCCAAAAAAGGAGCCAAACGTTGACTCGATGAAACCGGATTCGGGGTAGTCCTCTGCCTCGGTGTCTATGGTGCGTGCTTTTTGCGTGTCAGCTGCCGGCGGTACTGCCAGCATTTTCGATTGCTGTTCACGACTGAAGAGCGGCTGCGCTTTGGACAACCTTTCTACCAGCGGCACTTTGGGTTTTGGGTCCGCCACAGCCATGATTTCTTCGAGCTTGTCAGCCCATGCATTCAGGTCGGCATGGCCGTCTTCGGCGGCCTTGGCTCTGGCAAAGCGGGCGATCTCGGTGGCGTATTCCAGATTGCTGGCCATCCATTCAGTGTCGGTCACACGGCCTGTTTTGCGCCGCAGCAGCACGTGCATGTGTGCGGCAATCGCGATTTTTTCATTAGATGGCATGGTGCGATCTCCTTTAAAAATCAGGTGCCAATCCGCTCAGCGTGTTGCGCGATGTCCAGCCCATCAATCTCGGCTGCGTCGCCCACGCGCAGGGGAACCAGCTTTGATGTGACCCACAGCACAATGCCTGTCATCGCCAGGCTGTAAGCCAGGACAGCGCCTGCACCGATGGCTTGCGTCACAAGGCTGCCCTCACTGCCTGAGATGGTTTTGCTGGCGAACACGCCGGTCAGCAATGCGCCCACCAGCCCGCCAATACCGTGCACCCCAAACACATCCAGCGAATCGTCGGCATTCAGGGCACGCTTGAGTGCCGTCGCGCCCCAGTAGCAAGCCAGGCCTGCAACCACGCCAAACACCAGCGCCGAACGGGGCGATACAAAACCGGCAGCTGGCGTGATGGCCACCAGTCCTGCCACCAGACCTGAACACAACCCCAACAGCGAAGGCTTGCCGCGCACCACCCATTCGGCCAGCATCCATGCAAAGGCGCCAGCGGCCGCCGCGATGTGCGTGACAGCCATGGCCAGCCCCGCGCGGCCGTCGGCGGCCACCGCAGAGCCCGCGTTAAAGCCAAACCAGCCGACCCACAACAGGCCGGCGCCTGCCATGGTCAAGCCCAGGTTAAAGGGCGGGAAGGGTTCTTGTCCGTAACCTTTGCGCGGGCCCAAGGCATAAGCACACACCAGCCCGGCAATGCCTGCATTGATGTGGACCACCGAGCCGCCTGCAAAGTCCAGCACGCCCATGCGCGCCAGCCAGCCGCCTGGCTCCCAGACCCAGTGCGCAATCGGTGCATAGACCACCAAAGACCACATCCCCATGAAGATCAGCATCGCTGAAAACCGCATGCGCTCGACAAACGCGCCCACCACCAGGGCCGCAGTGATGATGGCAAACGTCAGCTGGTACATGGCATACACCGACTCAGGGATGTTCGGCGCAATGTGGCTGACAGCGACTTTCTGGGTTTCCTTGACGTAGTCCAGCCCGGCAAACCACAGGCGATCAGTGCCGCCAATAAATGGGCTTAAAGCGCCGCTGCCCGGTGTGAAGGCAATGGAGTAACCCACCGCAAACCACAGCAGGCTGACCAGCGCGCACACAGCGACCACATTGGCCATGGTGTTGAGCACGCTCTTGCGCCGGACCATTCCGCCATAAAACAGTGCAATGCCCGGCAGCGTCATAAGCAGCACCAAAGCCGTGGCCACCATCATCCAGCCTGTATCCGCACCATTGAGAGTTTCTGCCCCCACCAAACCGGGGCGCGTCAGCGGGGCAGGTGCAGATGCGGGCGCTATAGAAGTGAGCGCAACTGCTGCAGTGACTGCGGGCAATGCAGCAGGCTCAGTGGCTGACGCTAACGTTGATGCGCCAGGCACTGTGGCAACTGCTGCAACGCTTGCTGTGGCAACTTCAGGCGCGGCAAGCGACGTCGGCACCTGGGCCAGCAGCTGCTGGCTTGCAAGTGCCGAAAAAACCCAGAGGGCGCGCATGACAAGGAGTTTGATGTGCATAGAAATGCCTTTGGGGGTTGTGACACGATGCTGAACCGCCTGATGACAGGCATAACGCGTGCCACATGTTGTGTTGAGCCAAACAGGTGCGGTGAAATTTGACAGAAGCACCCTTGAGACATGCGCGGGAAAGTCCCAATGCACTGCCTTAGTGCACTGGCTATAGTCAAGTGATCGTCAAAAGCCTGTGGGCTTTGTGAGCGAGAAGCCGAGGAGACACCATTCAATCACAAGCCGTCTGGCGCTCCATAAGGTGCAAGACGGTAACAAGGCGCTGGCAACCCCAGTGCTTTTTTTTGCCTGAAAACAGCCAAAACAGGTATCTAAAATAGCCACGAACCAATTAAATCGGGCGCAAGCAGCTCCTGAAAATATAGCGTCTGATTTCTATATCTGAATGCGACAATCAGCCTGATGGAATTATTGATTGTCACGCTGGCCTCGCTGCTGGCTGGTTTTGTGGATGCGATTGTGGGCGGTGGCGGGTTGATTTTGCTGCCTGCGCTGTTTACCGTTTTCCCAACCGCGCAGCCTGCCACCCTCTTTGGGACCAATAAAGCGGCCTCGGTTTGGGGCACGGCGGCCGCTGCAGTGCAGTACGCCAATCGGGTGGAGATGCGCTGGAAAACACTGCTTCCCGCTGCTGGTGCTGGCCTGGCCGGGTCATTGGGCGGTGCCTGGCTGGTGACGATGGTGTCGTCTGGCTATTTGCGCAAGGCCTTGCCGTTTGTGCTGCTGGCGGTGCTGGTCTACACGCTGGTCAAAAAAGACATGGGGCATACCCATGCGCCGCGTTACAGCGGCCACACCGAGACAGCCGTGGCTTGCTGCATTGGCCTGGTGCTGGGTTTTTACGACGGTTTTTTTGGGCCTGGCACTGGCAGCTTTTTCGTGTTTTTATTTGTGCGCTGGCTGGGGTATGACTTTTTGAATGCCTCCGCATCGGCCAAGCTGTTGAACACTGCCACCAATTTGGCTGCGCTGGGTTTGTTTGCCTACAAGGGGCATGTGTGGTGGCACTTTGCACTGGCGATGGCACTGGCCAATGTGGCGGGCAGTCTGCTGGGCACGCGGCTGGCACTCAAGCATGGCTCGGGATTTGTACGGATGGTATTTATATTTGTGGTCAGCGTGCTGATTTTAAAAACCGGGTTTGACGGGTTTTTCAAATAGCCCTGCCAACATTTACGGACCTGTTTTTTCGGCCACTTTGACGGCCTTGGCGTCAGCCACCGCAGCAGGAGTGGTGGTGGGCGGTGCGGGCTTGCCCGCAGGCACCAGCCCCGCCACACTGGCGCCACCGGCTATACCGGGTAAAAGATTTGTCATCTCAGACGCCCTGCGCGGTTTGCCAATTGGCGCGCCCGCTTGCCCGAGCTTGACGGCAGCTATGTCTTCTTCACTCGGGTACTGGCCCATGAGCATGTAATCAAAAGCACGCCGTGCAAGCGGGGCAGCAGCAGCAGAGCCCCAACCCGCGTTTTCAACAATCACGGCAATGGCAATTGTGGGGTCATCGGCGGGTGCCATGGCGACATAGAGCGAATGGTCGCGCTGCGATTCTTCCAGTTTGGCGCTGTTGTACTTGGTGTTGGCAGCCAACGCTACTGCTTGGGCTGTGCCGGTTTTGCCGCCGCTCAAATACCCCGCTCCTGCAAACACTCTGGCCGATGTGCCGACCTGCGTCACCCCGACCAGCCCTTTGCGAATCACGGCCACATGCTCAGGGTTGTAACCCAGGTTTTCTGGCGCTGCCAGCGGCAAGGGCTTCATGCTGCGGGTGACAGAATCTTGTGTGCCAATCACCAGGCGCGGTTTGTACTTGATGCCATTGTTGACGAGTGCTGCGGTTGCTTGCGCCAGCTGCAGCATGGTAAAACTGTTGTAGCCTTGGCCGATACCAATAGAAATCGTTTCACCGGCAAACCATTTCTTGGCTTCAGGTTTTTTAAAGTACTGCCTTTTCCAGTCCTGGCTGGGCAAAATGCCGCGAACTTCGCCATTGATATCAATTCCCGTGATCTGGCCAAAGCCCAAAGGCTTCATGAAGTCGTGAATCGCATCCACGCCCATCTCGTTGGCCAGCGAGTAGTAATACACGTTGCTGGACTCGACGATGGACCTGTTCATGTCCATGATGCCGCCTTTTTCATTTTCAGGGCTGCCAAAACGCCGCCCGCCAAACATGAAAAACCCCGGGTCATTGATCAGCGTGGTGGCCGCGCGTTTGCCGGTGTGCAGCGCTGCCATCGCCATGAAGGGCTTGTAGGTTGAGCCTGGTGGGTAAGTGCCGCGCAGCGCCCGGTTGAGCAACGGCTTGTCTGGCGATTCATTCAGCGCTTGCCAGCTTTCGGTATCAATGCCGTCAACAAACAGGTTCGGGTCAAACGTAGGCTTGCTGACAAAGGCCAGCACGTCGCCGTTTTTGGGGTCAATGGCCACCAATGCGCCGCGCCTGTCACCAAACATTTCCTCCACCAGATGCTGCAGCTTGATGTCAATCGACAGCATGACCGTGTCGCCCGGCGTGGCGGGGCTGGTGGCCAGCTTGCGCACCGCGCGGCCACCGGCGGATGTTTCGACCTGATCCACGCCAGTGGTGCCATGCAGTTGCCGCTCAAAGCTCTGCTCTACGCCAAGCTTGCCAATGTAGTCCGTACCGCGGTAATTGCCTTCGTTTTCACTGCCGTCAATGGCCTCTTTTTCTTGCGCATTGATGCGGCCAATGTAGCCCACCACATGACTGCCGAGCTCGCTGTAAGGGTAACTTCGAAACAGCCGCGCCTTGATGTCCACCCCGGGAAAGCGAAACCGCTGCGCTGCAAAGCGGGCGACTTCTTCGTCTGTCAGCCGGGTGCGAATGGGCAGGGACTCAAAATTTTTGGATTCTTCACGCAGGCGCTTGAAGCGGCGCTTGTCACGCGGCTGGATATCAATCACGTTGCCGAGCGCTGCAATCGTTTCCTCAAGGTTGCCGGCTTTGGATGGGGTGATCTCCAGCGTGTAGGCCGAATAGTTGGTGGCCAGCACCACACCGTTGCGGTCCAGTATCAAGCCCCGATTGGGCACGATGGGCACGACAGCGGTGCGGTTGCTTTCAGCTTGCTCGTCAAGATCCGCATGGCGATACACCTGCAAATACACCAGACGCGACGCCAGCAGCGCAAAACAGAACAGCACCACCAAAATAGCCACAAAAACCCGCGCACGAAAGCGCGACAGGTCTGCTTCAACGTCTCGCAATTCAGTCATCTTGATCACGTGACAAGCACAGCGCTTCTCCCTTCAAGCCGGGGCCGCGGAACTGGCTTCGCCAGGCCGCAGGCGCAGCGGCCCCCTCGGGGGGCAGGGAGTTACACGTAGTGAACGACCGTGGGGGCATGGTTATAGAGGTCTATTTTCATCGGGGTTTGGGGCGCGGCGTTGCGGCGCGAGCAGCAAGATGCTGACCACAGGCCACAGCAGCGACTCTATCAGCGGCGCCAGCAAAACCAACCATCCCGGAAAAATACCACCACCTATCAACCGGATGATCAACACCACTGCATGGGCGGCAGCAAACAGTGGCAGTACCTGCATCGCCTGGGACGGCACTGAAAACCACAACAGGCGGCGGTGAATCATGGTGGCAAAAAAGCTCAGGGCGGTGTAGCTCAGGGCATGCTGGCCAAGCAGTGACGACTGATGCACGTCCATGCCCAGCCCAAACATGAACGCCAGGCCAATGCCCACGCGCCGCGGCTGGTGCACGTTCCAGAACACCAGCACCACCGCCATGAAGTCGGGCATCCAGGGCGCGCGGCCCAGAGGCAGCATGTTCAATAGCAGCGCGGCCATCAAGCTGGCCCAGATGAACAGCGGGTTGGCTGGCAGCAACAATTGCTGGCCTGAGCGCATGATCATGTCAAAACCCCCGTGCTCATTTGCCCGATCCCTTTTTGGGAGCAGCAATTGCCTCTGCGATTTCTGGCCGTGGCGGTATTTGCACAGACACCGGCTTGACAACGATGACGTGTTTTGCACCTGTGACCAGCGCCTGCGGCGTGCAGTAAATTTTGGCAAAAGCCGACTCGGCGCGGCGCTCAATCCTGCTGATTTTGGCGACGGGCAAGCCAGGCGGGTAAACACCATCCACGCCACTGGTGGTCAGCAAGTCGCCTTCCTTGACGTCCGAGTTGCTGCCCATGAAACGCAGTTCCAGCCCACTGCCAGATGCACTTGGGTCGCCATACGCCACACTGCGTGCGCCGGTACGAACATTCAGAACCGGAATCGCCAGTTCGCGGTCGATTACCAGCGTGACCTCGCTGACCAGCGGGTGAACGCGGGTGATCTGGCCCAGCACGCCTGATTCATCAAGGACCGGTGAGCCAACCTCGACGTTTTGCAGAGAGCCTTTGTCAATGATGATTTTGCGGGTGTAAGGGTCGGCGGCGTCATACAGAACCTCAGCGGCCATGACGGTCGCGGCAAGTTGCTCGCGCAAACCCAGCACTTTGCGCAACCGGTCGTTTTCAAGCATCAGCTGCTCAACCTGCCCTGCCCGCAAAGATTGCAGGGCCAGTTTTTTGGCGGCTAGCTCACTGCTGGAATTGGCCTGATTCAGCCCTGTCAAATAAGTACCCGCCCCACGCACAGCCCGCACGGGTTGCAGCGCCAGCCACTGCACCGGGTACAACGCCGTGCTCAGGGCCGCACGCACCGGCTGCGTGATGCCAAAACGCGCGTCGGCAACCATTAAAAACAGCGACAGGGCGCTGAAAAACATCAGCTTTGAAAGTGCAGACGGCCCTTGTTTGAAGAAGGGCGGTGGAGAGCGGTCAAGGGTTCCGAGTGGCATGTCTTGCTACCGCTGCGCAGACTGAAAAGTAGCGTGCGTCCGAGCCTTACTCGGAGGTAAATATTGAACCCAAACGGTCCATGCGCTCCAGCGCCAAGCCACAACCACGCACCACGCAGGTCAGTGGCTCTTCAGCTACCAGCACGGGCAGGCCGGTTTCTTCGGCCAGCAGCCTGTCCAGGTCACGCAACAATGCGCCGCCGCCGGTCAGCATCATGCCGCGGTCGGCAATGTCTGCGCCCAATTCTGGCGGGGTTTGTTCCAGCGCGTTTTTAACGGCGCTCACAATGTTGTTCAGCGGGTCGGTCAGTGCTTCGAGAATTTCGTTGCTGGAGATGGTGAAGCTGCGCGGCACGCCTTCGCTCAGGTTACGGCCTTTGACTTCCATTTCCTTGACTTCAGAACCCGGGAAGGCAGAGCCGATGTTCTTTTTGATGGCTTCAGCCGTGGGCTCGCCAATCAGCATGCCGTAGTTGCGGCGAATGTAGTTGATGATGGCTTCGTCAAACCGGTCACCACCCACGCGGACGCTGCCTTTGTAGACCATGCCGCCCAGAGAGATCACGCCAACTTCTGTCGTTCCGCCGCCAATGTCGACCACCATGGAGCCGCTGGCCTCACTGACGGGCAGGCCAGCACCAATGGCGGCTGCCATGGGTTCTTCAATCAGGTACACATCGCGAGCGCCAGCACCGAGTGCGCTTTCACGAATCGCGCGGCGCTCGACCTGGGTGGAGCCGCAAGGCACGCAAATGATGATGCGCGGGCTGGGCTTGAAAAAGCTGCGCGGATGAACCATTTTGATGAACTGCTTGAGCATTTGCTCAGTTACCGTGAAATCGGCAATCACGCCGTCTTTCATCGGGCGAATCGCCTCAATGTTGCCCGGCACCTTGCCCAGCATGGCTTTGGCTTCGTGGCCCACGGCTTGAATGGTTTTACGGCCTTGCGGGCCGCCCTCATGGCGAATGGCCACGACAGAGGGCTCGTCGAGCACAATGCCGCGGTCGCGGACGTAAATCAGGGTGTTGGCGGTGCCAAGGTCAATGGCCAGGTCGGTGGAAACGTACCGACGGAAAGCTTCAAACATGGTCAAAAGTCCGGTTAGGGCCTGCACAAATCAAGGTTGTGCAAGCGCCTTTGTAATGAATCTGCGTGCGCGACATCAACGCCAGACCTGTTTAAACCCGTTTCAAGCGCTTAAAAAGCGCCTAAAGGGTGCAACTGGATTCGATTTCACACCAAAGGCAGGATAATAACGCATCCCCCCTAGGACAATCCCTTGTTGGCAGGCGAAATAGCCCTTGCTCGCACCTGTTTTTACCTGTTTTTTATTTTTTGACCCATGGCACTGACATCCCAAGATATTGCAAGAGTCGCCAACTTGGCGCGGCTTGAACTGAGGCCTGACGAAACCGAACGCGTACTGGGTCAGCTCAATGGCTTTTTCAAACTGGTCGAGCAGATGGATGCCGTGAACACCGACGGCGTTGAGCCACTGGCGCACCCAGCGGCCATTTTGGGCGAAGTGGCACTGCGCCTGCGGGACGACACGCCCAGTGAGCCGAACCAGCGCGACATCAGCCAGCGCAGCGCTCCTGCGGTAGAGCGGGGCCTCTTTTTAGTACCGAAGGTCATCGAATGAGCGCGAACCTTGACCTTCATGACCTCAGCGTGTTCGACCTGGCTGCCAAACTGGCGGCACGAGATGTGTCCAGTGTTGAGGTAACGCAGCACTTTTTAAACCGCGTGAAAGTTGAACAATTGGGCGCGTTTTTGGCAGTTGATGCCGATGTGTCATTGGCCCATGCCAAAGCGGCTGATGCCCGCCTGGCGGCAGGCGAGCGCACGCCGCTGCTGGGCGTACCACTGGCGCACAAGGATGTGTTTGTCACCCGCGATTTTCCGACCACGGCGGGCTCAAAAATGCTGGCCAATTACCGCAGCCCGTTTGATGCGACGGTGGTCAGCAAGCTGGGGGTTGGACCTGGCGGGGCTGGCATGGTCACGCTGGGCAAGCTCAATTGCGACGAGTTCGCCATGGGCTCGGGCAATGAAAACAGCGCCTACTTTGCGGCCAAAAACCCTTGGGATGTCAGCCGAATACCCGGTGGTTCGTCGGGCGGTTCAGCGGCAGCAGTTGCTGCGCGCCTGATTCCCGCTGCCACAGGCACCGACACGGGTGGCTCGATTCGCCAGCCTGCATCGCTGACGGGCATCACCGGCATCAAGCCGACGTATGGCCGCTGCTCGCGCTACGGCATGGTGGCCTTTGCCAGCAGCCTGGACCAGGCCGGGCCGATGGCGCGCAGCGCACTGGACTGCGCCCTGTTGCTGTCTGCCATGGGCGGGCCTGATTTGGACAGAGACTCCACATCGCTGGATATGCCAGTCATTGATTATGCTACTGATTTAATAGCTTCTTGCGCCCGCAAACAGGGCGACATGGCTATCAACCACCCTCTAAAAGACCTCAAAATCGGCTTGCCAAAGCAGTTTTTCGGTAGTGGATGCGCACCCGACGTGCTGCAAGCCGTGCGGGCCGCGCTGGCTGAATATGAAAAGCTGGGCGCCACGCTGGTCGAGGTGGATTTGCCGCTGACCGAGCTGTCGATTCCGGTTTATTACGTCATCGCGCCCGCAGAAGCCAGCAGCAACCTGAGCCGCTTTGACGGCGTGCGCTACGGCCACAGGGCGGCGCACTACACCGACCTGAACGACATGTACAAAAAGTCGCGCTCCGAAGGTTTTGGCGATGAGGCCACGCGGCGCATCATGATCGGCACCTATGTGCTGTCACACGGCTATTACGACGCGTACTACCTCAAAGCCCAAAAAATCCGCCGCCTGATTGCGCAGGACTTTCAAAAAGCCTTCACCCAGTGCGACATCATTGCCGGGCCCGTGTCCCCGACTGTGGCCTGGAAGATTGGCGACAACAAGGCCGACCCGGTAGCCAACTACCTGGCGGATATTTACACCCTGTCATCCAGCCTGGCAGGCTTGCCTGGCATGAGCGTGCCTGCGGGCTTCGGCGAAGGAGGCATGCCGGTAGGCTTGCAGTTGATTGGCAATTACTTCAAAGAGGCGCAGTTACTGAGCGTGGCGCATGCGTATCAAATGGTGACGGATTGGCATATGCGCAAGCCAGGGGGTTTGGTATGAGCACCACAAAATCGTTATTGGTGCAGGGCTATGAAGTCGTCATCGGCTTTGAAACGCACACCCAGCTGACCACGCAGTCCAAGCTGTTCAGCCGCGCGTCAACATCCTTCGGTGCTGAGCCCAACACCAACGCATCGGCGGTTGACTTTGCGCTGCCCGGCGCGCTGCCTGTGATGAACAAAGCCGCCGTTCAGCGGGCGATTGAGTTCGGCTTGGCCGTGAACGCACACATTGCTCAGAGCAGTGTGTTTGCGCGTAAAAACTATTTTTATCCTGATCTGCCCAAGGGCTACCAGATCAGCCAGTTTGAGATTCCGGTGGTGCAGGGTGGTGCGGTGGAGTTCTTTTTGGATGGCGAAAAGAAAACCGTGCGGCTGGTGCGCGCGCACCTCGAAGAAGACGCTGGCAAGTCGCTGCATGAAGACTTTGTCGGCATGAGCGGCATTGACCTGAACCGTGCAGGCACGCCGCTGCTGGAGATCGTGACCGAACCAGACATGCGCAGCAGTGCAGAGGCTGTGGCCTACGCCAAAGAGCTGCACAAAATCGTCACCTGGATTGGTATTTGCGATGGCAACATGCAAGAAGGCAGCTTCAGGTGTGATGCCAACGTGTCGGTACGCAAGCCTGGCGCTGCGCTGGGCACGCGGCGGGAGATCAAAAACCTGAACAGCTTCAAGTTCATGCAGCAAGCGATGGACTACGAGATTCGCTGGCAGATCGAGCAGATTGAAGACGGCCACGCGATTCAGCAGGCCACAGTTTTGTTTGACCCGGACACGGGCGAGACGCGCGCCATGCGAAGCAAGGAAGATGCGGCAGATTACCGCTACTTCCCCGACCCGGATCTGCCGCCGTTGGTGATTGGGCGGGATTGGGTGGAGAAGACGCGGGCGGAAATGAGCGAGTTGCCGCGTGTGATGGCGGCACGGTTCGTTGCTGACTATGGTTTGCCTGAATATGACGCTGGGCAGTTGACCCAAAGCAAAGCAACAGCGGCTTACTTTGAAGACGTCGCAATTGCGAGCAAGCAGCCCAAATTAGCGAGCAACTGGATACTTGGTGAGGTATCACGGCGGTTGAATGCGGCTGAGCTGAACATTGACAACGTACCGGTGCCGGCCTTGGTGTTGGCAGCGGTTGCGCGCTGCATCAGCGATGGAGTTATTTCAAACAATGCTGCCAAGCAGCTGTTCACCTATTTCTGGGACAAGGTGGATTCCGAGAGTTGGACAGGTGACACTTTCGAAGACATCAATTCAATCGTCTTGAAATTAGTTGACGACCAGGGCCTCAAACAAATGAGCGACTCCGGTGAACTAGAAAAAATCATCGACGACGTCCTGGCCGCCAACGCCAAAAACGTCGAAGAAATCCGCGCTGGCATCACCAAAGCCATGAACGCTTTGGTCGGCCAAGCCATGAAGGCGACCAAAGGCAAGGCCAACCCGGCGCAGGTCAATGAGCTGTTGAAGAGGAAAATCGGCTAGTTTGGCAGGCCGCAAGCGCTCCTAAATCAGGAGCTGCTTGCGCCCGTATTCATTGGTCTAGAGGCCGATTTGATGCCTAAAAATCACCAAAAACAGGGGTTTTAAGGCTTTTTCGGGCTGTTCGGTGCTGCAGCGGCAGCAGACGGCCCCGCCACGTCCCATTGCGGTTTAAGTTTGGCCGCTTCTGTGTCAAAGCGTTGGGTGATGCGCTTTTTCTCAGCCTCCTGATCGGCAAGCACGCGCTTTTGCGCCGCGATATTACCGTCGGTCTCATCCAGCCTGCGCTTCAAAGCGGGTGGCGCTTTGCCGGGTGAGCTTTTATAAAACTCCAGCTCGGTGATGATGCCTTTGCGCTGCGCAGTCAAGTCATCAGACCGTTTGGTGGCTGTTTTAATCTCGTCGTTGACCAGCTCAAGCGCCAATGCGCGTTCTTTGTCGTGGCCGGCGCGGTCGGGGTAGCGCGTCATGAGCGCACGGTCGCGGAGCTTTTCTTCCGCCGCCCGCGAGCGCGCGTCGGCCTCGGCTTTTTCTTTTTCTTCCAGCGCAGCCCTTTCCTGCGGCGTTGGCGGCGGCGCGAGGACTCGTTTGACTGTGCCTGCGGGGCTGATCTCTTTCTGGGCGCGATCCATGCATTCGGCAATGGGGCGGTCAGAGGTGATCTTGCGGCCCTTGCCATCGATGCAGGTGTAAATGCCCTGCGCCATGACCTGGCCACACATTAGCAGCGCAAAACTGCAAGCCATCGTCCATCGTGTCGTCAAGCTCATTTTTTAATCTCCATCAACACCGTAACGCTGCCTGTAGGCCAGCACAGCATCGTACGCAGTTTTAAATTCTGCCTGCTCGCCCGGGCTGCTTTGATGCCGTGCCAAATAGTCCAGCAAATCCGTCAGGCGGGCAATGGCGGTGACTTGCATGCCCAGTTGTGCTTTAACGTATTGCACGGCACTGTAGTTCACATCCTGGCCGTTTTCAATGGCTTTTTCCTGCCTGTCCAGCGCAATCGCTACGGCGTGCGGGGTGGCACCTGCGGACTGGATGATGGCAATCGACTCCCGTACTGCCGTGCCAGCCGACATCACGTCATCCACAATCAGCACCCGGCCTTTGACGGGCGCGCCAACCAGCGTGCCGCCTTCGCCGTGGTCTTTGGCCTCTTTGCGGTTGTAGGCAAAAGGCAGGTTGCGACCCAGCCGCGCCAGCTCAATCGCCACGGCGGCAGCCAGCGGAATGCCCTTGTAGGCGGGGCCAAAAATCATGTCGAACTGCAGGCCGGTTTTTTCTTCTTCGGCCAGCAGTTGCCGCGCATAAAATTGCGCCAGTTTGCCCAGCTTGGCACCATCGTCAAACAGCCCGGCGTTGAAAAAATACGGGCTCATGCGCCCGGCTTTGGTTTTGAACTGTCCGAATTTGAGAACACCGGAAGCAATTGCAAACTGCACAAATTCTTGTGCCAGTGTGCTGCCCGAACCGTCTTGTTGAATGTCTTGCCCCGCCATAGGAGTTGATTCCATTGTTTAAATTAACCAGCCTGAACCTGAACGGTATCCGATCTGCCAGCAGCAAGGGGCTTGAGGCCTGGCTGACGAGCTACAAACCGGATTGTATTTGTGTGCAGGAGATCAAAGCCCAGGCGCCCGACATGCTGGGTAAGTTTGAAGAGATCGCCGGGCTGAAAGGTTACTTTCAGTTTGCCGAGAAGAAGGGTTACTCAGGCGTCGGCGTTTACACGCGCCACGAGCCCAGCGATGTGATCATCGGCTACGGCTCGAAAGAATTTGACGCTGAAGGCCGCTATGTTGAGCTGCGGTTTGACAGGCCGGGCCGCAAAAACTTGCCCAAGTTGTCGATCATCAGCTCGTATTTTCCCAGCGGCTCGTCCGGGCCGGAGCGGCAAGAGGCCAAATTTCGGTTTTTAGCCGAGTTTTACCCACATCTGTTGGCTTTGAAGCAACAGCGCGACTACGTGCTGTGCGGTGACATCAACATTGCGCATCAGGAAATCGATTTGAAGAACTACAAGGGCAACAAGAAGAACAGCGGCTTTTTGCCGGAAGAGCGCGCCTGGATGACCCGTCTCTTGTCGGAGGCCGGAAAAGTTGACGTGTACCGCCAACTGCAACCCACCACCACCGACGCGGCCTACACCTGGTGGAGCAACCGGGGCCAGGCTTATGCCAACAACGTGGGCTGGCGGCTGGACTACCATCTGGCCACGCCAGCTGTGGCCGCGCTGGCACGCACCGAGCACATCTACAAAGACCAGCGCTTTTCAGACCATGCGCCGATGACGGTGGATTACGAGCTGGCGCTTTAACCTAGCACTGGGAGTGCAGCTTGCGACGACGAAACGGACTTGCAGCCTCTCGAACTCATCGCCACAAAGCAGTCATCCGATCAAGCTGCGCTGCCAAACGGGCGGCGGTCCGGATTGCCGCGATTCCGGTCGTAGACTGCTATCGGGACAAATTCATGGGCGGCCCAGAATAGGGCATTCGCGAATGACAGCTTCGAAGCAGCGGATGCTTTCGGCGGTGATCCCGTTTTTAGCTACGGTCGGTCCGAGCACGTCAATATCCCAATGCCTTGTAGGCCTCAAGTTTGAAAAGCACATTGTGCGGACCGCCCTGTCCAAAATAGCGTTGAGTCATCAAGATGCCGGCGATATTGAGGCGCGGGTTAAGCCACCAGATGGTGCCCGCCAAGCCGCCCCAGCTCATTTCGCCAGAAACCTCTGCTGGATCAAAGCCGCCCGCACTAACCGCCACTGATGAGCCCAGACCGAAGGCGCGGCCGACCATTGGGGGCATGTTAGGGAACTCCACCCACATTCCGGCTGGCAGTTGATTGGTTGCCATCAATGCCAGGGTGTCTGCCTTTAGCAATGTAGTGCCACCGGACATCAGGCTTTGTATCAAGCGCGTCATGTCACCCAGCGTGGTGACGAGGCCCCCGCCGCCAGATTCAAAAGTGGGAGGCGTTAGATACGCGCCGGGATAGGGCGCAGCATCGGCACGCATCAGCCCTGGTTGCATGGGGTCGGCGATGTCCGTCCCGACGTATAGAGTAGTGAGGCGTTGCTGTTTATCGGGCGGGACAAAAAAGTCGGTATCGACCATTCCCAGCGGCAGGAATATGCGCCTCGCAATAAAGGCACCGAAGCTTTCGCCGGTGACCACTTCGACCAGGCGGCCCAGCACATCCGTTGCGATCGAATACTCCCAGCGGGTTCCGGGATGAAAGGCCAGCGGCAGGGGAGCCAAGTCATCGATAAACGACTTCAACGGCCGGTCTGGATGCCGCAGCTTGGCATGTTTATATGCCTTTGCCAGCGGGGTGGTTGGATCAAAAATGCCGTAGGAAAGCCCAGAGAAATGGGCCATGAGCTGGCGGATAGTGATGGAGGAGCGAGCGGGTTCGGTGTCGTCAATTCGGGTTGCCCCAGGGCGCAGCACCTGGCGGTTAGCCAATTCGGGGAGGTATTTTTCTACCGGGTCGTCAAAGTGAAGGCGACCTTCTTCCCACAGCAACAAAACAGCGCAAGATGTCACAAGTTTCGTATTGGAAAAGGCCCGAAAAATGTGATCTTCACGCAGCGCAACACCCGCCTCTCGGTCGGCATAGCCGTGGACAAAGGTGTCGACCACTTCTTTGCCGCGCAGAAGCGTGGTGGAGACGCAGGGCAGAAAGTTCTGATCAACCTGTGCCCGCATGGCGGAATGTAGGGCCTGGGTGTTGACAGAGGCATGGTGGGTGGTCAATCGAATCTCCCTATCGTTGAATACAAATTCCGGGTTAAAGCTCAGTCTCGCTTTTTTAATAACAATTGAGAACAATAAACCACTTGCTGCAAGCACGCTTGCCTCAATCAGGTCCCTGTTTGTCGATTAGTTCGCCATTCTAGGCAGTGCTCTCAATGGACATTTGTGGCCCAGACATAGGCGCATTTGGATGGCCGCAGTCAGGCGATCAATTGGTCGGTCTTTACTTCTGTTTTGTCTCGATTCCTGGAAAATGGTCTGGACTGATGACAGACCAGTTCCAGCCCAGAGCGCCGGTTTGAAAATTGGAGCTTTCGACGACGAAGCGGAATTACAACCTCTCGAACTCTTCGCCACAAAGCGGTCACCGTTTGAGCTGCGCTTCCAACTGGACGGCGGTCCGGATTGCAGCGCAAGGAGTCATTCAGGTACAGCAACTGCTGGCCCCAGAGCGCTTTCGGTTAGACCTTGCGACGGGCAGCACCAGACTGACGCCATCTCGTCCATCTCATCTAATTGGGGGATGCGAACATCAATGGGAATGTATAAACTCGTCCAACTCCGGAGCGTTGACCTGACCAGAAATTTGAGGAACTCACATGGATGATCACACCAAGACTGAACTAGCTCGCCTCGTAGGCGAACGAATCGCTAAACAGGCCGGGCAAATACAGCATTCGCTGCAACAGATTGGTGCCGGCAATCCCTTGGGGGCCGAGCCGGATGCAGACCGCAGCGCGGCGGTTATCGCCAACAAGGCAAAACTCCCGTTGCGCGATGCCGTCGCGATGACCGAAATGATCTCGCGGACTGCGCAGCTCGTCGATCGCAACGCGAATCTGGTGATTTCGCCCGCATCGATAAATGTGCCTACTGTGGTTGACGCCGTACTCGGCGCCGCGGACGTGCGCACGACCATTCGCTCTAACGTTAAAGCAGGCGCTGAATCGATGCATGGCCCGAGCCTGGATCTAGTGGGCGTGGAGTTCCTCTCCCGTGGGCGCCTGGCAGCGAATACGGTTGGGCGGGTGGCGTACAGGAGTGGGCGCTCTCAGGGCAGCGGATTTATGGTCGGCCCCGGACTGTTCCTTACCAATAACCACGTCATTCCCAATGCCGAGAAGGCAGCAGGCCTGATTGTCCAGTTCGACTACGAGGCCGCTGACGATGGCAGCGACCGTCCTGTCACGGAGTTTGCTTTCGATCCCTTAACGTGCTTTTTGACAGACCCGATCCATGGCCTTGACTTCACGCTGATCGGTGTCGGGCAGCGGATTTCCGGCACCAAGGATTTGGACAGTTTCGGATATTTGCCTCTGTCAGATGCGAAAGACAAGCACATGCTGGGCGAGTTTGCGAACATCATCCAGCATCCACAGGCCGATCTGAAGCAAGTGGTCGTTCGGGGGAACGAACTGATCTCGCGTGACGAGACGGTGCAGGTACTCCACTACCTGGCAGATACGGAAACCGGGTCTTCCGGATCCCCCGTCTGCAACAACAAGTGGCAGCCAATCGCACTACACCATTGGGGCCAGCCATCGTATGAGGTGAACGACATCCTTGGCCGTCCGCTCAACAAGGACGTGAATGAAGGCATCCGGATCAGCGCCATTGTTCGGAAAATCCGCGAGCGGGCTGCGGGCTTGACCCCAGTCGTCAGTCGCCGCGTCACGGACTTGTTGGCACTTTGGGACTCTGCCGAAGCGGGCGCCTGGGGAGGAGCCGTTCCAAGTGGTGGCAACAACGGGGACGGGACGGTAGCCGGCGCAGAGCGGGCACGCGAGATTGACTTCAGTGATAGGGCCGGGTATGAGCCAGGCTTCATTCCGGGCTTCATTGTGCCTCTTCCCGACTACAGTGCTGTCAGCTACAAGATGGCTGTCAACCAGCAGCCGCTCGAGGACGCGGAGGATCCGCACGAGCTGCCGTATCACCATTTCTCGATCCTGATGCGGGCTGACCGCCGCCTGGCGTCGTTCACGGCCTGCAACATTGACGGTCGGCGACTGGCAGCAGTCAATCGCGCCACCAAGACGGTCAATACGGAGCCGACTCTAGAAGACTTGGGTGCCGAGTCTTCAGACGCCTTTCGTCCAGACCCGCGCGTCATGCCCAACGAGCAGATGACGATCGAGTTCTACAAGGACCAGGTCGTTCCGGCTTATCCTAAGCCGGAACCCCTCGGTGAAAACCCGACGGCGGCCAAAAAAGCCCGGTACTACCAGGCAATGTCCAACCGGACGGCACGCATGTTCCAGAAGGGGCATCTGACTCTTCGTGGCGATCCGGCTTGGGGCACAGCAGATGAAGCCTTGGCGGCGGAACGCGACACCTTCTTCTATACGAATGCCGCGCCGCAGATCGGGTTCTTCAACCAAGGCAGTGCGGACGATCATCCAGCCAGCAAGGGCAAGCTTCGCTGGCGCGCGATCGAAACATATGTCGTGCGCAACGCATTCACCATGCGCAGGCGTGTAAGCGTCTTTGCGGGGCCCATATTTGACGACGAGAACGACCCTCCCTACCGTCTGGAGTCCAGAATTCCAATGCGCTTTTGGAAGATAGCCGTGTGGGCGGATCGATCAACTTTAAGGTCGATAGCCCTAATAGGTGACCAACGCAAAGTCCTGGACAGGCTTACAGAAGGCATGCCCGAGGCGTACCTGGATGAGATCGAGCTAGCACGGGTATCCGAGTTCCTCACCACAGTTGCCAGCATTGAGGAGCTCACAGGCTTGGATTTCGGGGACATAGTCCGAAAAGCGGACGTGCGAGCGGGAGCGGAATCGATAGCCGCGATCGACGTCCCTTCGGAGAAACTCTTCCCCGTGTAGTAACGGTTGCGCCGCGGCTGCTGTAAAAGCGTCGCTTGTGGCGATTTACGGAAGCTTCTCTCGGATGAATGGGAGGCACATCCTCGCATTGAGATAACACCGTCATGTCAATGTTCGTCATGCTCGCGGCCCTAGCCTAGAGTAGGCCGCTCCCGACGACAAAGCTGAAGTCCGTTGGATCAGATTCAGAGCCCAAAAGCGGACATTCTCTGGCGACGCATCTTGCGTTCGTTTGGTTACTCTATTGCTGCGACTGCCGACGACCAGCATGGCAAACGAGCTAAATTAGGGTTGGTGTGCCATCCACGCGAGTGGTTTTCAGGCAACTTGATACCACCTAGTGTAGTGTTGCATATGTATTGAACTTTTATATGAACATCCACTCCAAAGCTGATTACTTCAGTTTAGAGGGATAGCAAAATGAACAATCGCAGGGTAGTAGTCGAATTTGGCCAAGAT
>JBILXX010000140.1:0-5239 GCA_044378095.1 Polaromonas sp. | reverse complement strand
AGTAGCTTGGCTGAAATTTGCGGCTGTGCCGATTTGCCGCTGACAGCGGACTTGGTTGTAGTGCGGGGCATGTAACTCCTTTGGGGGAATGGTATGCCTCAAACACAAAATTTCTGACAGGCTCCATTTTTCTGCCGAGGTCTTGTTTTTTGGCTTTGTCGTGGCCTTCGGTTCTCTGTTTTGGTTTGCATACAGGCGCCATTGGCGCGCAGTCCTGCAAGCTCTTCTAGAAATGGTGGTGTGTTTTGGTGCAGTCGTCCTTCTTCCTGCCTACTGAGCCATTTAACCCGTCGGCCCAGTCGCGACAGCCGCCGGCGGCCGCTGAATTCCAACGTTAAATTTCACCGCATTGGATGTCGAAGTTGCGACAGCTTGCAATCGCAATACCGCGTTTTCGTATATACAATAACCCATGCGCGTCTCTTACGATTCCTCCAAACGTGAAAAGGCGTTGGCAGATCGCGGATTGGATTTTGAAGATGCGCTTGTCGTATTCGATGGCCTGACAGTCGAGGTTGAAGATACGCGCAAGGACTATGGTGAAAAGCGGATCATTTGTTACGGCCTACTGGCTGGACGCATGGTGGTTGTCGGCTACACCCCGCGTGGCACGGTGCGCCACATTTTTAGTATGCGAAAGGCAAATGATCGTGAACAAACACGCCTCGCCCCGTACTTTGGGCTCTGATCTTGCGCGTGTAGATGCGCATGTTGTAAAGCCTGCGGAATACAAGGAGCTGCCAGAACTCAGCGATGACCTACTTAGCCGTGCTGTGGTTAAAAAAGGTGGCCGCCCCAAGTCTGCAAGTCCCAGGCAACTTATTTCCTTGCGTTTGCCTGTGGATGTTATTTCCAAATGGCGAGCCACCGGGCCTGGCTGGCAAACTCGTATGGCAGAACGTCTTGCTCGGACTCATGTAGTGCGGACAAGTAGTGAAACTTAACAATTTGCTCGTCACGGACAGGCAACCGAAGGTCGCCGCTTCGCGGACTATATTGCCTGCCTGGGAGCGTCGACGTTAGGCATTACATGCAACCAACCTGGGACAGCCGCCATGTCTAGCCGTCGCATCCTGATCACACGAGCCTTAGCGGGCACGGTCGCCTTTTGCGCGGGCAAGACGCCAGCAGTCGCCAAACCAGAACACCCTGATCCCAAGTGGCAAGAGGCCGCAGTTCGCATGCGGCAATTGGCCGAGTCATGGGGCGACCAAAGCTATGGTGCGGTGTTGGTCGTGGACGGTGCTGTTGTGGGTGAAGGGCCTAGTCGTGTGGTTAAGGACAAGGACCAGGACGCTCACGCAGAGCGGGTAGCCATCCGTGACGCACAGCACCGCCTTGGCCGCCAGAACCTTGCCGGCAGTGTGCTGTACTCAACAAGCCGTCCGTGTGCGGTGTGCGAGGCCGCAGCGGCGCGCGCCCGAGTCAGTCGCATGTACTTTGGCCAGCCGCTCCAGGATGCAGGTATACCGCCTGGTCGCGCCCAGTGAGGTCTAATCCGGAACTCAAACGAAGCAAAAACATGAAAAAAACCTGATCAAAAACGGATTCATCGCAGCTGGCCTGATGAACATCGGCGGCGTTCTGCTGTTCTCGCGCGGTTTCACCAATTCTGCGATCAACAACGCGGACCCGGTGGTGATGTCCAACTTCGGGCTGCTCATGATTGTTGTGTGGGGCTTGGCTTACCTGGGCGCTGCGGCCATCAACGCCAACATCAAATGGCTGGCAGGTGCGTTTGCTTTGAAAAAGCTGGTTTATGTGGTGGTTTGGGTGATGTGGTTGTCAAATAACAGTCTGCCGCAGCTGTATGCCGAAGATGTTTTTGCTGGTGCTTTTTATAGCATTTACGGGTTGAACGACTTCGTGTTTATGGTGTTCTTTGCCTGCGTTTTTTTTATTGCCGCAAAGTAACGAGTAGCGCGCTATCAGGCGCTATAGACGGTTACCGCCGCGCGTATCCACACCTAACAACCGATGCAGCCGCGTGCTGCTGGTGGTGTATTCAAGTTGCGGGTTTTTGCCTGGGTACACGATGTCTGCTGCGCCGAAGGCCGCTAGAGCGCATTCGTGAAAGCCGCTCAAAATCAGTTTTTTCTTGCCCGGGTAGGTGTTGATGTCGCCGACGGCAAAGATGCCGGGGATGCTGGTGGCGAATTTCTCGGTGTCTACCTCCAGCTGCTTGCGCGCCAGGGCCAGGCCCCAGTCGGCAATTGGGCCCAGCTTGGGCGACAGGCCGAGGTATACCAGCATCGCCTCGAGCGGTACAGCCTGGGTTTGGCCGTCCACGCCTGTGACTTGCGCTGCTGTTAATCTGCCATCTTGCTCGTTGAACCCCGTGACCTGCCCGACCATCAGCTGCAAGGCTTTGGCATCGTGCAAGGCGTGGATTTTGGCATCCAGTTCAGGCGCGGCCTGGTACACGTCGCGGCGGTGCAGCAGGGTGATGCTTTTGGCTTGGCCCAAAGCCCCACTGTTTGTGGCCAGGTCAATGGCACAAACGAGCGCGCTGTCTTCGCCGCCTACAACAAGGATGTTCTTGCCTGCCGTGGTTTCAGGCTGCGAATGGTAGAAAAGCTGTGAGTTTTCAAACTTCTCAAGGCCAGCGATTTTCAAGAGTTTGGGCTGAAACGCACCCACGCCTGCGGCAATGACGATGACCTTGGTGATGAATTGCAGGCCCAGGGACGTTTCGACTTTAAAGCGGCCGTCGGCCAACTTTTCAATTCGGCTGACCAGTTGCCCCAAATGCAAGGGCGCATCAAACGGTTTGATTTGCGCCAGCAGGCTGGCCGTCAGCTCACGGCCTGTGGTGCGCGGCGTGCCGGGAATGTCGTAGATGGGTTTGTCGGGGTACAACTCAATGCATTGGCCGCCCGGGTAGGGCAGCGTGTCGATGACATGGCATCTGATTTCTAGCAGGCCGAGCTGGAAGACCTGGAACAAGCCGACAGGACCCGCGCCAATGATCAGCGCGTCTGTGGAAATCACTGGCACACCCCTGCCGGATGCTCACTGCGTGTAGCCCCACCTCCCCTTGCAGGGGACGACGCTAGCGGCCTGGCAAAGCCAGTTCCGCGGCGTCCGCTTGGTGGGAACATGGTCAGCGGACTAGCTCAGACAACTTACCGGTCTTGTCTTTCCAGTCATCAGCATCAGCCGGCGGTGCTTTGCGTTTGGTGATGCTTTTCCATCCGGCTGCAACGCTGAGTTCGACGTTGAGTTTGATGAAATGCATTTGGTCGGCGGGGGTGTCTTCCTCGGCGTAAATGGCGTTGACCGGACATTCCGGGATGCAGACGGCGCAATCAATGCACTCGTCCGGATCAATCACCAGCATGTTCGGGCCTTCGCGAAAGCAATCAACCGGGCAAACGTCCACGCAGTCGGTGTATTTGCAGCGGATGCAGGATTCGGTAACGATATGGGTCATGGGGATGGGGCTAAGCAGAAAAAAGATAACGCATTTTAAGGCGATTACAGCACCAGGGCTGCGCCCGAGGTTTTGTGGCTGGCCGTGTCGACCAGTATCAATGATCCCCGGCCGCGCGACTGCTTGTAGGGCAGGGCGGCAATGGGTTCCAGCAGCGCCAGCTCGACCACGCCAATCGCGTTTGCATCGAGCTGGGTAGCGGCTGTGCTCTCAAGCGTGTTGATGTTGATGTGGCTGACGATGCGCTTGATTTTGGCCTTGACCCAGCGGTGGCCGTGCAGCGACCAGTAAATTCGACCTGGGATGAGTGGCTCTTCGTCCATCCAGGCGACGGTAGCGGTCAACTCGCGTGTGCCCGGGTTGGGGTTGGCCTCGTCGGTTGCCAGCAGCCAATCTCCTCTCGATACGTCAACTTCTCTATCCAAAATAATGCCTGCGCTGTGGTTGGCAGCGACGTTTTTGGGCTGCCGTGCGTGGCTTAAAACTTGGGCGATTTTTGCAGTTTTACCGCTGGGCATCACGGTGACTTCAACACCAGGCTGAGCGTTGCCGCTGGCGATCCGGCCCCAGAAGATGCGGCGACCTTGGGTTGTGTCAGAGCTGGAAGAGAACTTCTCTACCCATTGCACGGGGAAGGCAAAGGGCTGCTGCGTATCTGCTGGCGTGCTTGATAGTTGCTCTAATATTTGTAGCAGGCTGCGCCCGTTGTAATTGCACCAACCCGGGTTTTTGTCCACGACATTAAAGCCAATCAGCGCTGAAATCGGCACGATGGTGTTAAAAGTGATACCTGCCTCGTCAGCAAACCTGGTCAGTGCGGCACTGATGTTGGTAAACGCCAGGGCGGGATCGCTAACCGCATCCAGCTTGTTAATGGCAAAAACAATAGCAGGTACACGCAGCAGATTGACCAGCAGGCTGTGGCGGCGGGTTTGGGGCAGCAGCTCGGGCAAGGCAGCTTGCCAGTCAAGCTTGGTGGCATCTACCAGCACCACAGCAGCGTCAGAACTTGACGCGGCAGTCACCATGTTGCGGGTGTACTGCTCGTGGCCGGGTGCATCGGCAATGATGAACTTGCGCGCAGCGGTGTTGAAGTAGCGGTAAGCCACATCTATCGTGATGCCTTGCTCGCGCTCAGCCTGCAGGCCGTCGGTCAGCAGCGCCAAATCGGTTTGCCCGCCGCGCTGCACGCCAGCCAGCTGGTCTTGCAACACGGTTTTGCTGTCTACCAGCAAGCGGCCAATCAATGTGCTTTTGCCGTCGTCAACGCTGCCGCAGGTGACGAAGCGCAGGGCGGCTCTTGTGTCTTGTTCGCTTGTGATTTCGTTGATAACAGCGCTCATTAAAAATAGCCTTCCTTTTTACGTTTTTCCATCGATGCGTCGGACGTTTTGTCGTCCATCCGCGTCGCGCCGCGCTCGCTCACGTCTGCTGCCAGTGTTTCCAGCACTACATCGGCGGCGTTCAGCGCTGGGCTGTTGACCGGGCAGGTGCAGGTGATGTCGCCCACGGTGCGAAAGCGCACGGTTTGCTCTGTGGCTACTTCACCCTCTTTTAAAGGCGTCAACTCAGTGACCGGCACCAGCAAGCCTTTGCGCTCAACCACTTTGCGCTGGTGCGCGTAATACAGCGACGGCAGCTCAATGTTTTCGCGGTCAATGTATTGCCACACGTCGAGCTCGGTCCAGTTGCTGATCGGGAACACGCGAAAGTGTTCGCCCGGCTGAATGCGGGTGTTGAACAGCGTCCACAGCTCGGGGCGCTGGGCTTTGGGCTGCCACTGGCCAAAGGCATCGCGGTGGGACA
>JBILXX010000069.1:0-19492 GCA_044378095.1 Polaromonas sp. | reverse complement strand
AAAAATCTCATCTTGCGGTTCTCCTGCATGTAGCGGGCCCGGCTTATGGGGGTGTCTTGCATCCCTTCTCCATAAACCGGACAGATTACTTGCTAAAAACCGGACAAATCATTTACTGCTGACACTGCAAGCGCTTGCCGCTTGGCATTGCGGAGTTCACTGTGCATAATGCAATCAGTTTAAAAAATTTGAGGTTTGATTATGCTCGACCGGGACGGCTTCAGGCCCAACGTCGGCATCATCTTGCTCAACCAGAAAAGTCAGGTATTTTGGGGCAAGCGTATCCGCACGCATTCGTGGCAGTTTCCACAGGGCGGCATTGACCGGGGCGAAAACCCCGAGCAGGCGATGTTCCGTGAACTGCATGAAGAAGTCGGATTGCATCCGCAGCATGTCCATGTGCTGGCCCGAACCCGTGACTGGTTGCGCTATGAGGTGCCGGACAGGTTCATCCGCCGCGATGCGCGTGGCCATTACAAAGGCCAGAAACAGATATGGTTTCTGCTGCAACTGGTTGGTCACGACTGGGATTTGAACCTGCGCGCCACCGATCACCCCGAGTTTGATGCCTGGCGCTGGAACGACTACTGGGTGCCGCTGGATGTGGTGGTGGAATTCAAACGCGGCGTGTACGAAATGGCCTTGCTGGAACTGGCGCGGTTTGTGCCGCATCTGGAGTTCAGGCCTGGCAACCATGACCGTGCTGAGCGAGAAGACAGCCGGCCCGATTTGAGGAAACATGCGCCGCATGACTATTCAGCCGGGGCAGGCCACTTTCTCAGCCGTTCGGGCGCATTGCTTGAGCTGCCGCCTGGCGCGACGTTTGAGCCTGACCCCAGAACCAGCGCGCCCGTTTTGAAAAACCTGGAGTCTTGATGATGACGAATGTTCGTATGCCCCGGGTTTGCGGTTGGCTGTTTTTGGGTTTGATGTTGACCAGCGTGGCCCATGCCCAACTCCTGACGGATCCTGCCGACTGGAAAGAAACAGACGTGCCGCCGCCTCCAGCGTACGACATGAACAAGCTGCTGACCTTTGAAGTCACGCGCGCGTCGCCGCTGGTGTACGGCGTTGACCCGGCGTCGTTCAGCATTTCACAAAGCGACGGAATCGTTCGATACGTGGTGGTGGCCACCAGCGCTGGCGGGGCTAAAAATGTGATTTATGAGGGGCTGCGATGCGCCACAGGGGAAGTCAGAACCTATGCGCGCGCCAAGCCGGATGGCACCTGGGTGCCGGTGGCCAATTCTGAATGGAAATCAGCGTTCGACCTTTCGCTGCCGCGGCATTCACTGCGCTTTGCCAAGATTGCCGCTTGCCAGAATGCAGCACCCGTCAGCAGCGTGGCTGAGCTGGTGCGAAGACTCAAACGTCCCAGCATCGAATAAAGCATCCCTAGCGCGTCAGCACCAGATTGGTCCGGTGAACCATCTCCGGCTCGCCGGTGTAGCCCAGCAGTTTTTCAAATTCGCTCGACGCTTTGCGGCAAATATGGCGCGCCTCGGTACTTGAATAATTCGCCAGCCCGCGTGCGATTTCCAAGCCGTCGGGGCTCTTGATGGCAATCACATCACCGCGTGAAAACTCCCCTTGCACAGCCGTCATGCCAATTGGCAACAGGCTTTTGCCCTCACCCGCCACCTTGGCCGCCGCACCTGCATCAACCGATACAGAGCCTCGCATTTGCAGGTGGTCGGCCATCCACTGTTTGCGTGCCTGATTTTTGGCGGTTTGCGCCACCAGCAGCGTGCCTATGGCTTCGCCCTGCGTCAGGCGCAACAGCACTGAGGGCTCACGACCCCAGGCAATCACGGTGCTGGCACCCGAGCCTGCCGCCCGCTTGGCCGCCAGGATTTTGGTGATCATGCCGCCGCTGCCAATGCTGGAGCCTGCGCCGCCGGCCATGGCTTCAAGTGCTGCATCGCCGGCCTTGCCGACGCTGACGAATTGTGCATTCACGTCCTTGCGTGGATCGGCGCTGAACAGGCCTTTTTGATCGGTCAGGATGATGAGGGCGTCGGCCTCCACGAGATTGGCCACCAGCGCGCCCAGCGTATCGTTGTCGCCAAACTTGATCTCGTCGTTGACGACAGTGTCGTTTTCATTGATGACGGGCACGACACCAAAACTCAGTAGCGCCAGCAAGGTCGAGCGCGCATTCAGGTAACGCTCACGGTCGGCCAGGTCGGCGTGCGTCAGCAATACCTGGGCGCTGCCAATACCGTTTTCACGCAGCTTGGTTTCATACATCTGCACCAGCCCCATTTGGCCAACAGCCGCTGCGGCTTGTAGCTCGTGAATCGCTTTGGGGCGTGTGGCCCAGCCTAGCCGCTTCATGCCTTCAGCAATGGCACCGCTGCTGACCATGATGACTTCGCGCCCACCCTTGGCCAACGCGGCCAGTTGCTCACACCACTGGCCAATCGCTTCCGCGTCCAGCCCCCGCCCTTCATTGGTGACCAGGCTGGAGCCGACCTTGACCACAATGCGCTTGGCATTGAGCAGGACGCTGGACGCTGCAATTGGATGCATTTCAGGTGTACTTTAAGGGTCTAGACCAATTAATTCCGACGCAAGTAGCTATTGAATTTATAGTAATTGATTTACTCGGGCGGAAGCGCCACAAAGCGCGGATCGACTTCTTCTGCGGGCTGTTCGCTTTTTTGCACTTTCTTGACGTGCTGGTATATGGTCTTGATCAGCTGCTCGCAACCCTCACGTGTCAGGGCTGATATTTCAAACACCGGGCCTTTGAACTTGAAGCGCTTGACAAAGTCTTTGACGATTTCCGCGCGCTTGTCGTTGTCAATCATGTCCAGCTTGTTCAGCACCAGCCAGCGCGGTTTTTTATACAGCGCTTCATCGTATTTTTTCAGCTCGCCCACAATCGCCTTGGCTTGTGCAACCGGGTCAACGCTGTCGTCAAACGGGGCCAAGTCAACAATGTGCAGCAGCAGCCGGGTGCGCTCCAGATGGCGCAAAAACAAATGCCCCAGACCAGCGCCTTCAGAAGCGCCTTCAATCAAACCTGGCAAATCGGCTACCACAAAGCTTTGCTCGGGCGCAACGCGCACCACCCCCAAATTGGGGTGCAGGGTGGTGAAAGGGTAATCGGCAATGCGCGGCCTGGCGTTGGATACAGCGGTGATAAAGGTGGACTTGCCTGCATTGGGCATGCCCAGCAAGCCGACATCGGCCAGCACCTTCAATTCAAGTTTCAGACTTTTGCGCTCACCCGGCCAGCCGGGTGTTTTGCTGCGCGGTGCGCGGTTGGTCGAGCTTTTAAAGCGCAGGTTGCCAAAGCCGCCATCACCGCCTTTGGCGATCAAAATCTGCTCGCCCGGCTCCATCAGCTCAAACAGCACTTCACCCGTTTCGGCATCACTCAGAATGCTGCCAACCGGCATTTTCAATATCACGTCATCGCCCTTGGCGCCAAACATGTCTGAGCCCATGCCGTGGCCGCCATTTTTGGCGTCATGCCGGCGTGAAAAGCGAAAGTCGACCAGTGTGTTCAGGTTGATGTCGGCCACCGCATACACATGCCCGCCACGCCCGCCGTCGCCACCGTTCGGTCCGCCAAACTCTTTGTACTTTTCATGGCTGAACGAGACGCAGCCTGCTCCGCCATCGCCAGCAGCAATGTCAATAAAGGCTTCGTCAACGAATTTCATGGTGTGGCCCGGGTTGGCTGATGCTTGAGAAGTAGTCTATAAATAAAAAAGCCCCGACTCGTCGGGGCTTCGAAGTTGTCGAAGTGATCGTCTTATGCCGGGGTGGCAACAGCCGTCACGCTGACAGTCTTCTTGGACAACGCACCCTTGATCGCAAAGGAGACTTGACCGTCAACCAGTGCAAACAGGGTGTGGTCTTTGCCGATGCCAACATTGGTGCCAGGGTGGAACCGGGTGCCACGCTGGCGAACAATGATGCTGCCTGCATTGATGACTTCGCCACCAAATTTTTTGACGCCAAGCATCTTGGGCTGTGAATCACGCCCGTTTCGCGTAGAGCCGCCGCCTTTTTTCTGTGCCATTTTTCAGTTACTCCTGGTGCTTAACCTGCGATAGCGCCGATTTGCAGTTCTGTGTAGTTCTGCCGATGGCCTTGGCGCTTTTGGTAGTGCTTGCGCCTGCGCATCTTGAAGATGCGAATTTTGTCGCCTCTGCCATGGGAGATGACTGTCACAGTAACACTGGCACCTAGCACCAAGGGCGTACCAACTTTGATATCAGCGCCGTTTCCGACAGCTAATACTTGGTCAATAACGATCTCTTGGCCTACGTCCGCAGCAATCTGTTCTACTTTAATTTTTTCACCAGCAGCAACTTTGTATTGTTTGCCGCCGGTTTTTATGACCGCGTACATGTAAGACCTCTTAAATTGAGTTCTGCAGACGGATTTCTACAGAGCCCAATATTCTAGCATGCCAAGCTGAAAATAGCCATATCCAGCGGATCTGTCTAGAAAAGGTAGCGATTGTCATTGTCTGTCTTCCTATAATCGTCAACTTTATTGTAGGGAATCACCTCTTTTGTCTGCCAATTCCTCAAGCACTGCCGCTGCTCTCGCATTGATAGTTGACGACATGCGCGGGATGGATGCTGTTATGAAGCGCCGCCTGGCATCCGATGTCCCACTGGTCAGCCAGGTGTCAAAGTACATCGTTGCCGCTGGTGGCAAAAGGTTGCGTCCGGCCTTGCTGCTTCTGACATGCGGCGCCTTGGGCTACATGGGCGAGCAGCGTTTGAACATGGCGGCGGTTGTCGAGTTTATCCACACTGCCACCTTGCTGCATGACGATGTGGTTGATGAGTCCACACTGCGCCGTGGGCGAGCGACTGCCAACGCGGCGTTTGGCAACCCTGCCAGCGTACTGGTAGGTGATTTTTTGTATTCTCGGGCGTTTCAGATGATGGTCGATGCCGGTGATATGCGCATCATGCAGACACTGGCCGAAGCCACCAATGTGATCGCCGAAGGCGAGGTGCTGCAACTCATGAATATGCACGATGCCAGCCTTTCTGAAGAAGGCTACTTGCTGGTCATACGCTCCAAAACCGCCAAACTGTTTGAAGCCAGTGCGCGTCTGGCAGCGTTGCTGGCCAACTCGTCGCCCTTGATTGAGAAAAGCTGCGCGGATTACGGCCAGGCACTGGGCACGGCGTTTCAGGTGATTGACGACGTGCTCGACTACGACGGCGATGTGCATGAAATGGGTAAAAACTTGGGCGATGATTTGCGCGAAGGCAAAGCCACTTTGCCACTGATCATTGCCATGCAGCGAGCGACACAAGCGGAGCGAACCCTGATTGAGCAGGCCATCGTGACGGGCGGGATCGACAATATGGAAAAAATCATCGATATTGTTCAAAAAACGGGTGCTTTGACGGCTACTCGCAACGCCGCCGCTGTCGAGGCGCAACGCGCGCTGGACGCTTTGCAAAACCTGCCGCAAAATGTCTATGCTGATGCTTTGAAGCAACTGGCTTCGCAGTTGCTTGACAGGCGTGCTTGATGAGATGCACCGACACTGTTATCTTTGCTTTAATCCGGAAACATTGAACCAATCATGGCTGCTGTTGAAACTTTGACCAAGGAAACCGCTGCAGTAGCTTTGCCTGGCCTGGGCAGGGCACTGGTGATTGCAGGCAAGCTGGGTCAAAAAACAGCAGAAGACATTTTCAGCAAAGCCAAAAGCGGGCGTACCAGCTTTATTGCCGAGCTGATGGGCTCGGGTGCGGTCTCACCGTTTGACCTGGCGCACACCATGTCGACATCCTTTGCCGCGCCGCTTCTGGATCTGGATGCGATTGACACCCAGCGCCTGCCCAAAGGCCTGATCGATGCCAAAATTTGCCAGACTTACCGCATTGTTGTTTTAAGCAAGCGCAGCAACCGGCTGATTGTGGCGACGGCAGATCCTTCAGATCAGGAGGCGGCTGAAAAAATCAAGTTTTCCACCCAGATGGGGGTGGACTGGGTGATTGCCGAATACGACAAGCTCTCGAAGTTGGTGGAAGCATCTACCACCACGGCCGCCGAGGCGATGGAAAGCATCATCGGCGATGACTTCGAGTTTGACGAGTCCAGCACCGAGATGGCTGGCGAGAGCGCTGAAGCCGCAGTTTCTGAAGTCGAAGATGCGCCTGTCGTCAAGTTTTTGCAAAAAATGCTGCTCGACGCATTCAGCATGCGCGCGTCTGACTTGCACTTTGAGCCTTTTGAACATTACTACCGCGTGCGATTCCGGGTCGACGGCGAACTGCGCGAGATTGCCACGCCAGCGGTGGCCATCAAAGAAAAGCTGGCCGCCCGTATCAAGGTGATTTCCAAGCTCGATATTTCTGAAAAGCGGGTGCCGCAAGACGGCAAAATGAAGCTGAAAATCGGGCCTGATCGCGTC
Source organism: Polaromonas sp. (assembly GCA_044378095.1). Lineage (GTDB taxonomy): Bacteria > Pseudomonadota > Gammaproteobacteria > Burkholderiales > Burkholderiaceae_C > Polaromonas. The sequence continues at coordinate 13,086 of JBILXX010000069.1, read as the reverse complement.
ATTGATTTCCGGGTCAGCACCCTGCCTACCATGTTCGGTGAAAAAATTGTAATTCGTATTCTGGATCCGAGCAGTGCCAAGCTGGGCATTGATGCGCTGGGTTACGAGCCGGTCGAAAAAGAACGCTTGCTGGCCGCCATCGGCAGGCCTTACGGTATGGTGCTTGTAACCGGGCCGACAGGTTCTGGCAAAACGGTGTCGCTCTATACCTGCCTGAATATTTTAAACAAGCCTGGCATCAACATTGCCACCGCTGAAGACCCAGCCGAAATTACCCTGCCGGGAGTGAATCAGGTCAGCATGAATGACAAAGCGGGCATGACCTTTCCAGTAGCGCTCAAGGCCTTTTTGCGACAAGACCCGGACATCATCATGGTCGGTGAGATTCGAGATCTCGAAACGGCTGACATTTCGATCAAGGCCGCGCAAACCGGCCACCTTGTGTTGTCAACATTGCACACCAACGATGCGCCAACCACACTGACGCGGATGCGCAACATGGGTATTGCGCCTTTCAATATCGCGTCCAGCGTGATTTTGATCACTGCCCAGCGGCTGGCGCGGCGCTTGTGCCCCAATTGCAAAGCCGTGGCAGACATTCCTCGCGAAACTTTGCTGGAGGCAGGGTTTAAGGAAGAGGATGTGGACGGCAGCTGGACACCGTATCGCCCGGTGGGTTGCTCGATGTGCAACAACGGCTACAAGGGTCGGGTTGGTATTTATCAGGTGATGCCGATCACCGAAGAAATCCAGCGCATTATTTTGCGGGACGGTACGGCTCTGGAAATCGCTGAACAGGCGCAGAAAGAAGGTGTCAACAGTCTGCGCCAGTCTGGCTTGTATAAAGTTAAACTCGGCATGACCTCTCTGGAAGAGGTGCTGGGCTGTACGAATGTCTGATCCCAAGTCTGATGATGTTTGATTTCCTGTGCCTTTAAAAACGAGAAAGCAATAGCGGGGAAATTTATGGCAACTGCGTCTAAAGGTATTCAGGAATTTGTCTTCGAGTGGGAAGGCAAAGACCGGGGCGGCAAGCAGGTCAGGGGCGAGATTCGTGCGGCAGGCGAAAACCAGGTTCAGGCTGCCTTGCGGCGCCAGGGTGTACTGCCTACCAAAATCAAAAAACGCCGCATGCGTTCGGGCAAATCCATCAAGCCCAAAGACATCGCCATTTTTACCCGCCAGCTCGCCACCATGATGAAGGCCGGCGTGCCGCTGCTGCAGTCTTTTGACATTGTGGGCCGCGGCAATGCCAACGCCAGTGTGACCAAGCTGCTCAACGATGTTCGCACCGATGTGGAAACGGGGACGTCGCTCAGTGCTGCTTTTCGCAAATATCCGCTGTACTTCAGTGCGCTGTATTGCAATCTGGTCGAAGCTGGCGAGGCGGCTGGTATTTTGGAGGCACTGCTGGATCGACTGGCGGTCTACATGGAAAAGACCGAAGCCATCAAATCCAAAATCAAGTCTGCGCTGATGTACCCCATTTCAGTGGTGATTGTGGCTTTTGTGGTGGTGACTGTGATCATGATTTTTGTGATTCCGGCGTTTAAAAGTGTGTTTTCGTCCTTTGGCGCCGACTTGCCCGCGCCCACGCTGTTCGTGATTGCCATCAGTGAGTTTTTTGTCGCTTACTGGTGGCTGATTTTCAGCATTATTGGCGGTGGACTTTACTTTTTCATGCAGGCCTGGCAGCGCAGCAAGAAAATGCAGCGCTTCATGGACCGGGTACTACTCAAAGTACCAGTTTTTGGTATTTTGGTTGAAAAATCATGTATCGCCCGCTGGACACGAACTCTGGCCACCATGTTTGCAGCGGGTGTACCGCTGGTCGAGGCACTGGACTCGGTAGGCGGTGCATCTGGCAACTCAAAGTACGCTGATGCGACTGAAAAAATCCAGCAGGAAGTCTCTACCGGCACCAGCCTGACTGCGGCCATGACCAATGCCAATTTGTTCCCGACCATGGTGCTGCAGATGTGCGCGATTGGTGAAGAGTCCGGCTCGGTCGATCACATGCTAGGCAAGGCCGCTGACTTTTATGAAGCTGAAGTGGATGAAATGGTGGCTGGCTTGTCCAGCCTGATGGAGCCCATCATCATCGTCTTTCTGGGCACTTTGATTGGTGGCATTGTGGTGGCCATGTACCTGCCGATTTTCAAGCTGGGTCAAGTCGTTTGATGCTGGACGGTTTGCCGCAAGAAGCGTTGATTGCGCTGGCTGGTTTTTCGGGGCTGCTTGTCGGCAGTTTTTTGAATGTGGTAATTTACCGCCTGCCCAAAATAATGGAACAGCAATGGGCAGCGGAGTGCGCAGAACTGACTGGACAAACCACTGAATCCCCGTCTGAAAAACTCAGTCTCATGTCGCCGCGCTCGCGCTGCTCCAACTGTGGTCACACGATCGCCTGGCACGAAAACATCCCGCTGCTCAGCTATATTTTTTTGCGAGGCAAATGTTCGGTTTGCGGCACACCCTTTGGCATTCGTTATCCGGTTATTGAACTCAGCGGAGGCTTGCTGTTTGTCTTTTGCGCCTGGCGCTGGGGCAATACGCCCACCACGTTGGCCTGGTGTGGTTTTTCAGCCGCATTGCTGGCTTTGGCCGTGATTGATTGGGACACTACCTTGTTGCCTGACGACATCACGCTGCCACTGATGTGGGTAGGGTTGGTTTTGTCAGCCCTGCAACTGAATCCGGCTGTCAGCTTGCATGCGTCCGTCTGGGGTGCAGTTGGTGGCTACCTGTCACTCTGGCTGGTGTATTGGGCTTTCAAGCTGGTCACAGGCAAAGAAGGCATGGGTTATGGCGACTTCAAATTGTTTGCAGCACTGGGTGCCTGGTTTGGCTGGGCAGCATTGGTGCCGATTATTTTGATGGCTTCGGTGATTGGCGCAGTGGTTGGAATTGCGATGAAATTTTCCAGCGGTCTGCGTGAAGGCGGCTACGTCCCATTTGGCCCGTTCCTGGCTGGCGCTGGTTTTACGGCCATGGTATTTGGGCCACAGTCCATTTTGCGAGCGGTGGGTTTGTAGGTGCTGCGCCTTGGTTTGACCGGCGGTATTGGCAGCGGCAAAAGTACGGTTGCGCAGATGCTGGTGGGGCAGGGTGCAACCCTGGTGGATGCCGACGCGATATCGCGTGCCTGCACGGCACCCGGTGGCGCGGCCATCGGCCTAATTGCGGCGCAATTTGGGTTTGACGTCATCACAGCCGACGGCGCATTGAGGCGCGATGTGATGCGCCAGCGGGTGTTTGCTGACCCGAATGCCAAGCAGCAACTCGAAGCCATTATTCATCCGCTGGTCAGTGCTGAAGCCGCACGGCTGACTGAAGCGGCGCGGCAAGCTGGCAGCACCTGGGTGGTGTTTGACATTCCCTTGCTGGTTGAATCAAAACGCTGGCGCCAACAGCTCGACAAGGTGCTGGTGGTTGACTGCGAAGTAGCCACACAAATCAGCCGGGTGATGCAGCGTGAAATTAGCAACAATGGCTGGACGCAAGAAGCCGTTGAAAACGTGATTGCCCAGCAGGCCAGCAGAGCCCAGCGCCTGGCTGCAGCCGATCTGGTGATCTACAACGACGGCATAAGGCTGGACGAATTGGCTGCACAGGTTGCCCAATTGGCCAAGCACATCACGCTATGATTCGAGTTTGCTTTTAGTCCAAGTGCTGACAAAGACCACGCCGTGATTCTTTACGAATACCCTTTCAACGAACGCATACGTACCTACTTGCGACTTGAGCATCTGTTTCACCGCCTGGGTGATCTGGTCGCACGCGAGCATCCTACGGATCATCATTACGCGATCACCACCATCTTTGAAGTCATGGATGTCGCGGCACGGGCTGATTTGAAAACCGATGTGCTCAAAGACCTGGAAAAGCAAAAGCACATTTTGAATGGCTACCGGGGCAATCCGGCGATCGCCGAGGGCGTTCTCGACGACGTCACCAACCAGCTGGAGGCCTGCTTTTTAAATTTGAGTTCCCTGCCTGGCAAGGCTGGGCAGTCATTGACGGAAAACGACTGGTTGATGAGCATCCGCAGTCGGGTGGGCATCCCCGGCGGCACTTGCGAGTTTGACCTGCCTGCTTACTATGCGTGGCAGCACTTCAGTGCCCAGTCCCGCCAGCAGGATTTGCAACGCTGGACCGCCACCCTGGTGCCACTGGCCGAATCCATCCGCCTGCTGCTGCAACTGCTGCGAGACTCCGGTGCGCCGCAAATGGTGACCGCGCCCGAGGGTGTTTACCAGCAAAATTTGCCGCAAGGCCGCACCTTTCAGCTCCTGCGCTTGAGGATTGACCCGTCGCTGGGTTTGATTCCCGAGATCAGTGGCAACCGCCTGATTGTCTCGGTGCGGCTGATGCGCCATGAAAGCGATGACCGCCTGCATTCTGCCAACATTGATGCGTCTTTTGAATTGACGCTTTGCTCCTGAAAGCGGCTGGCATGTCGGCCGATTCAGCGCCTGAAAAAATCGTTATTTGCCCCGAGTGCAAGGGCGACAGCGTCTATGCGCCGAGTAACCCCTACAGGCCGTTTTGTAGCCAGCGTTGCAAAAACATTGACTTTGGAGCCTGGGCCAGCGAAGGTTTTCGCATGCCGGTGGACACACCACCGGATGATGAGGCTTATGGTGATCCGAAACTTCAATAAATCGTCAAGGAGCACGTGATGAAAAACAGACTTTTGTGTGTTGCTGCTTTATCGGGCTTTTTGATGACCTCAGGCGCTTGGGCTCAAACGCCCGATGTGATGAACCCGCCTGCTAAGACCGAGGCCAAGAAAAAAGCAAAAAAGCCGAAAACCGAAAGCAGTGAAAAAAGCTCAAAGGCCAAATTTATTCCGGGCTCGCAAGAAACCAAAAAAGAACGCAGCTCGCGTTTGACGCGCGAATGCAAGGGCGAGGTCAACGCCGGCGCATGCACCGGCTACACCCGTTAGGTTTTATGCGGCTGGCGCGCCCAGCATCTGCTGCAACTCGCCGCTTTCGTACATCTCCATCATGATGTCAGAGCCGCCTACAAATTCACCCTTGACGTAAAGCTGAGGAATCGTCGGCCAGTTGCTGTATTCCTTGATGCCGTTGCGAATGTCGCCGTCTTCCAGCACGTTCACGGTGACCGGTTTGGTCACGCCGCAGGCTTTGAGCACTGCAATCGCCTTGCCTGAAAAGCCGCACTGCGGAAAGCTGGGGTTGCCCTTCATAAACAGCACCACGTCGCTGGATTTAACGATTTGGTCAATGCGGTCAAAAGTGGGGTTATCTTCAACTGTTTGCGACTGACTTGAGTCGGCGTATCCTAATTCTTCAGCGGCTCGTTTAAGCGCATCATCTGGACTTAAACCAGTTTGATGTAGCACTGCTGCTCGATCGGTCATTACCTTTAATTGTGCTGCAAGGGGGCCTGAAGCGGTTTCAACAAAGTTGTCTAGAAATTTTTTAATCGTTGGATCCATGATGACTATTCCTTATTTGTGTTTCAAGTTTGCCGCAATTTATCAGTCGACTGTCACTGCTGCTCGTCAATCAGTTTGACTTTCAGTAGCAGCAATCATTTTGTCGCGCTGCATTCGCAGCATCTTTTTTGCATTCTTGGCCGCATGATCAAGGCCTACTTTAAATGAGGCAACAACCTCATCTATTTCAGCATCACTTGATAAAGTTGATGTGAGCAGCGGAAACCCCTCTTTTTGTCCTAAGTTCTGGTTTAGCAAAAGCTGAACAACAGGATTGCTTGGCAAGTTGCCCTGTTTCCAAGTGCTTAGAGGGTTGTGCACCCCGATTAATCCGTTAATCATTTAAACCTCCACAGTATCTTGGCCCATCCCCAATTATCTCAGACCCGCCAGATACCACCAGAACAGCGCGCGATCCCCGCTAAATCATTGCGGCTTTGCACCTGCGCAAAGCCGCACTCAACCAGCAGATCGCGCACCGCGTCCGCTTGGTCGTAGCCATGCTCCAGCAGCAGCCAGCCGCCCGGTTGCAGGTGTTGGGGCGCACGCTGGATGATCTGCCGGATGTCGCTCAGGCCGTCTGAGCCTGAGGTGAGGGCGCTGATCGGCTCGTGTGTCAATGCTGACAAGTGGGGGTCTGCATCGACTATGTATGGGGGATTACTGGCGATAACGTGGTAGTGACCGCTGACTTTGTCAAACCAGTTGCTGTGGACAAGCTGCACATCCACGCCAAGTTGCCTGGCGTTTTGTGATGCGACTGCCAAGGCGTCTAAGCTGAAGTCAGTCGCCGTGACGCGGGCTTTCAGGCTATGCGCCAGCGCGATAGCCACCGCGCCGCTGCCGGTGCCCAGGTCAAGTATTTCGGGCTTTGCCAAGTCGCTTATAACGTCGAGCGTCCACTGCACCAGGGTTTCGGTATCCGGGCGGGGCACCAGCACCCGGGCATCGACGGCAAAGGTCAACCCGAAAAATTCTTTGTATCCCACGATATAGGCAAAGGGTTCACCGGCAGCGCGGCGCAGGCTGAAGCTGCGAAACAGGTCGGCCGCTTGCGCAGGCAGTGCGTCTTCGTCATGCGCCAGCAGCCAGGCGCGCGCGTCTGGTGGTTTGCCCAGCGCGTGGAGCAGCAGCAGTTGTGCATCAAGTCTGTCCAAGCCCAAGGTTTGTGCACTTGCGAGGGCTTGGGTGATGGTGAGGGCGGTCAAATCGCGGTTCTGCACATGCTATTAAAATAGGAGCTGCTTACGCCCGTATTCATTGGTCTAGAGGCTGATTTTATGCCTAAAAAGAGCATAATTTCAGTGTTTTTGACATTTTCTAGCCTGCTTTCAGGCATTTCAGCCCTGCGAAGCCGTTTCCAGCTCAGCCAGTTGCTCCGCACCGCGCGCCACCTGCAAGGCGGTCACCACGTCGTCCAAGTCTCCTTCCATGATGGTGAGCAGCTTGTACAGCGTCAGGTTAATGCGGTGATCCGTCAGCCGCCCCTGCGGGAAGTTGTAGGTGCGTATGCGGTCGCTGCGGTCGCCCGTACCGACCAGGCCTTTGCGCATGGCGGCGTCTACTGCGGCGCGCTCCGAGCGGTCTTTTTCATGGATGCGCGCCGTCAGCACTTTCAGCGCCTGCGCCTTGTTGCCGTGCTGGCTGCGGCCGTCCTGGCATTCAGCCACGATGCCAGTGGGCAGGTGGGTGATGCGCACGGCCGAGTCGGTTTTGTTGATGTGCTGGCCGCCTGCGCCGCTGGCCCGGTAGGTGTCAATCCGCAGGTCTGACGGGTTGATTTTGATGGCTTCCAACTCGTCAGGCTCGGGCAGCACCGCCACCGTGCAGGCGCTGGTGTGAATCCGGCCCTGTGTCTCGGTGGTGGGCACTCGCTGCACCCGGTGGCCGCCAGACTCAAAGCGCAGCTTGCCGTACACGCCTACCCCTTGCGCATCGGGCGCGCCCTCAATGCGCAGCACCACTTCCTTGTAGCCACCCAGCTCGCTGTTGGACTCGCTGATGACTTCCGTGCGCCAGCCGCTGCGCTCGGCATAACGGGTGTACAGGCGAAACAAATCTGCCGCAAACAGGGCCGATTCATCGCCCCCCGTGCCCGCGCGAATCTCGACAAACGCTGGCCGCACGTCGTCCGGGTCTTTCGGGATCAGCATCAGCTGCAGCGCGTCATCAATCTGCGTGATGTCGGCTTTCGCGGCCTCGATTTCTTCTTCAGCCATGGCTGTCATGTCTGCATCCCCCTTGCTGGCGGCCAGAAGTTCTTCAGCGCCTGCCAAATCAGCCTCGCGGCTGGTCAACTTGCGATACTGCTCGGCCACCACGCTGACTTCAGAATGCTCCCGGCTCAGTGTGCGAAAGCGCTCCATGTTGCTGACCACGTCGCTGGCAGACAGCAGCGCATCCAGCTCATGCAGGCGCAGCAGTTGGCGGTCCAGGGTTTGTCTTAAAAAGGGTTTCATTTGGGAGCTCTGAATGACTCCCTCTCCGTTATTCAAAAGTAAAAGGAGAGGGCTGGGGTAAGGGTTAGCGCGGCTGAACGCCTCAGCTAACGCTCAGCGTCGTCCGCTTTGGACCGGCCCTGCCCGCGCAAGAACAGCTTGGATACGGTCTGCGCCGTCGCCTCCCGGTGGTCCGCATCCCCGGCATGCAGTTCGGCCAATGTGCCATGCAGCATTTTTTGGCTCATGCCGCGCGCCAGTGCTTCCAGCACAGCGTCAATCGACTCGCCCTTGGCCAGCAGCTTTTTGGCTCTGGAAATTTCCAGCGCGCGCCATTCGTCAGTCTGGGCTTGCAGTTGCTGAATGAGCGGTACCGTGCCGCGCTGGTCTAGCCAGTGCATGAAGTTTTGCACGCCTGCGTCAATGATGATTTCAGCCTCTGCCACCGCCGCCTGACGGCTGTCTTTGCCGGTTTGCACCACCTGTGCCAGGTCGTCCACGCTGTACAGGTACACGTCGGGCAGATCTTTGACTTCTATCTCAATATCGCGCGGCACGGCCAGGTCAATCATGAAAATTGGGCGGTGCTTGCGCAGCTTCACGGCGCGCTCAACAGCCCCCAGGCCGATGATGGGCAGCACACTGGCAGTGCAACTGATCACCGCATCAAACTCATGCAGGCGTGCCGGCAAATCAGCCAGCGGCATGGTTTGTGCGTTGAATTTTCTAGCCAGCGACTCGCCGCGCTCCATGGTGCGGTTGGCAATGACCATCAGCGCCGGGTTGCGTGCGGCAAAGTGGGTGGCGGCCAGGTCAATCATTTCACCGGCACCGACAAACAAAATCTTGATTTCGGCCAGGTCTTCAAAGAGCTGCCCCGCCAAGCGTACGCTGGCAGCTGCCATGCTGATGCTGTGCGCGCCAATTTCTGTTGTGCTGCGAACCTCCTTGGCCACCGCAAAGCTGCGCTGAAACAATTGGTGCAGGGTACTGCCCATGGCGCCTGCACCCTCAGCCGCGCGTACTGCGTCTTTCATCTGGCCCAGTATTTGCGGCTCGCCCAGCACCATGGAGTCAAGCCCGCTGGCAACCCGGAACACATGGCGTGCCGCCTGGTCGCCTTGCAGCGTGTAGGTGTGGGCGCGAAGCAGCTCGGCAGACACATCACCGCTGCGCGCCAGCCAGGCCAGTGTGTGGTCAAGCGCTGGCGCATCGCTGGCGCAATACACCTCGGTGCGGTTGCAGGTTGAAAGTATCGTGGCTTCGGGGTGCTGGGCATGAGCCTGGCGCAAACCCTTCAGCGTGGGTGCCATCTGCTCAATAGAAAAAGTAAAACGCCCGCGCAGATCCAGCGGTGCAGTGTTATGGTTTAGCCCCAGGGCCCAGACAGACATTGGCTGATTATAAAATTGAAGTGCCTGTTTGGGCGCCTGATCAGGATAAACACCCATGCCCGCCTATTTGCTGCTAGATCACATTTTGAATTTTATCGCCCCGGCAGCTGTGGTGGCACTGCTTTTGGTGCTGTCAAGTCGTGTTTTTAGCCGCTTCTTAGTATCAAAAAGGGCTTTTAACCAATCAATATGCGCGCAAGCAGCTACTATTTTTATAGTTAATGTGCTGGTGCTGGCTGCTGGCCTGGTGATTTTCGGCAATGACGGCAAGATGGCAACCTATGCGGCCATGGTGCTCGCATCAGGCGTTTGCCAGTGGGTACTGTTCAGGGGCTGGCGGGTTTGAACAAATTGACCCTGTCCGTGATGATGCCGTCCGTCCCCAAAGCCAGCAGGCGCTGCACTTCGGCATCGTCGTTGACGGTGTAGCTCAGCAACTTGAAGCCTGCGCTTTGGGCCTGTGTCGCGCTGGACGTGTCCCACAGCCTGTGGTTGCAAATGATGGCCTGGCAACCCAGCATCAGGCCAGTCTCCAGCCAGCCCGTCCACAGCTCATGCAGCAGCAGCCCGCGCGGCAGGTCGGGGGCAGCGTCCATAGCGGCCTGCAAGGCATCGGGTTTGAAGGACGTGAGCAAGGGCTTGCGCGCTTCGTTTTGCCACAGGCGGGCGGCGTGTTGGGCAACTGCTTCGCCCGTTATCTTGTCCGTGCCGATAGTGGGTTTGATTTCTATGTTCAGGTCAAACCCGTTGCTGATGCAATAGGAGGCGATGGTGTCCAGGCTGGGGATAGTCTCGCCTGCATAAGCGCTTGAATGCCAGCTGCCCGCGTCCAGTTGTTGCAGCGCTGCCCAAGTCTGCTGGCCTGCGATGCCCTGGCCGTTGGTGGTGCGCTCCAGCGTGTCGTCGTGCAGCAGAAAAGGCACGCCGTCGCTGCTCAATTTCACGTCGCATTCAAACATACGGTAGCCGTGGCTTGCCCCCAGTTGGAAGGCGGCCAAGGTATTTTCAGGTGCCAGCTTGCCTGCGCCACGGTGCGCTACCCAGCGTGGGTACGGCCAGGCTTCGGTTGTGCTGTCGCTCATGGTGCAGTCTTCGGTATTTGCCGCAGCGTCGGGTCAATGGACACCCGCAACTTGCCATCGACCACCTTCACATCCGCAATACTCATGCGCGCCATCTTCTCGGTTTGGGTATTTTTAAAGTTGTAAATCGGTGTGCGCTCCAGGCTTTGCTTGGCCAGGATGGAGCCGTACTGCGTCACCAGGTTGGTGACGTTGGACGACACACCCGGAAACTTCAAATCCTGAATCTGCGAATCGTCCAGGAATATCTCGCCCGTGCTGGCCTGGTAACGCGGCTTGGCCGACACCACCGACGTACCTGTAACGGGTTGCTGCAAGATTGACACAGTGGTGTCGAGCGTCAAGGTGATTCGGTCAGAGTTTTCTTGCAAGCTGACGATCGGGTTTTGCAGCTTGATACAGGCCAGCGGCAAGCGGCAGTTTTCTGCCGGGAACTTGGGCGCAATCGCATCCTGGATTTGTTTGGCTGAAAAATCAAGTGTGAATTTGCCGTCTGAAAAGCCGCATGCGGGAAGCAGGCAGACGAAAAAAAGAAGCAGAAAGCTCTGGGTAATTTGGCGACGTGTCATTCGCAAATTATGCGTCAGTCGACATTCATCAGTCGCTCACTCGCATCCCGGTATTTGCATCAAAGTGATGTACCCGGTCAGGCCGTGGCGTCAAGGCAATGGTTTGGCCCAAAGCGGGGGCTACTGTCGCCTCGTCGGTGCGAACCACCAGTTGCTCGTCACCCAGGCGGCAGTACAGCAGGCGTTCTGCGCCCAGCATTTCAACGGATTCGACCACCGCTTGCCAGCCGTCAGTTCCGATGTCCAGGTGCTCGGGCCGAATGCCCAAAACATGACCTGCTTTGGCTCCTGTGGCGTGCTTCAACAGATTCATCGGGGGCGACCCAATAAAGCTGGCGACAAAAGTGGTGGACGGACGATGGTAGACCTCTTCGGGCGTTCCAAACTGTTCCATGCGGCCCGCGTTCATCACCATCATCCGCTGGGCCAGCGTCATGGCTTCGACCTGGTCATGCGTGACAAACAGCGAAGTGATGCCCAATTCGCGGTGCAGTTTTTGAATCTCGAGCCGGGTTTGCACCCGCAGCTTGGCGTCCAGGTTGCTCAGGGGTTCGTCGAATAAAAACACCTGCGGCTGGCGAACAATGGCCCGCCCCATGGCCACGCGCTGGCGCTGCCCGCCTGAGAGTTCACGCGGCTTGCGGTCCAAAAACTTGCCCAGCTCCAAAATACCGGCGGCTTTGGCGACACGTTGTTTGATTTCATCAACGGGTACTTTCTTGATCTTCAGGCCATAGGCCATGTTGTCAAACACGCTCATGTGCGGGTACAGCGCATAGTTTTGGAACACCATGGCAATGTCTCGCTCGGCAGGCTCCAGCTGATTGACCACCCGGTTGCCAATGCTGATCTCGCCGCCAGTGATGTCTTCCAGCCCTGCGACCATGCGCAGCAGCGTCGACTTGCCACAACCCGACGGCCCGACGATGACGATGAATTCATGGTCAGCGACAGCGGCGGTCACGCCGTGAATGACTTGCAGCGTCTTGGCGCCGTTGCCGTAGCTTTTGGTGACGTTGTTTAGTGAAATAGAAGCCATAGGGTTGTTCGAGTGGGTTTATTTCAAGCGGACATCGTGGAGCCGGCTTTGCCGGGCCACAGGTGGCGCCCCCTTGAGTGGGAGGCGCCACAGGCGCTTCGGGGGTGTTTCATTTCTCAGTATCGACGAGGCCTTTGACAAACCATTTCTGCATAAGGATCACCACCAGCGCAGGTGGCAGCATGGCCAAAATGGCGGTGGCCATGACCACGTTCCACTCGGTGTAAGCCTCGCCCGCAATCAGCCGCTTGATGCCCAGCACCACCGGGTACATGTTCTCGTTGGTGGTCACCAGGAGCGGCCACAAATACTGGTTCCAGCCGTAGATGAACTGAATCACAAACAGCGCGGCAATGGACGTTTTGGACAACGGCAGCAGCACGTCCCAAAAAAACCGCATCGGGCTGGCACCGTCCATGGGCGCGGCTTCAACCAGTTCATCGGGCACGGTCAAAAAGAACTGCCTGAACAAGAACGTGGCGGTGGCTGACGCAATGAGCGGAATCGTCAAGCCCGCATAACTGTTGAGCATGCCCAGGGCAGACACGACCTTGTAAGTCGGGCCAATGCGCACCTCCACCGGCAGCATGAGGGTGATAAAAATCATCCAGAACACGATGCCCTTGGCGGGGAAGCGAAAGTAGACAATCGCAAACGCTGACAGTAGCGAAATCGCGATCTTGCCGACGGCAATAACAACAGCCGTCACCAGGCTGACCCACATCATTGGCAGAGCTGGCGGAAAGGTGCCCCCCGCGCTGTTTTCACCGCCAAACAATGCTGTCCGGTAGGTTTGAAGAAAGTTGGTGCCGGGTATGAGTGATAGCGGATTGGACGCTGCAATTTGTTCCTGGGACTGTGTAGAGGCGACAAACGCCAAATTTTGTATCAGTAACTGATTTAATATCGCTTTTAATCAGCTCAGATATTTGTTGAGGTGTGAGAATTTCTACATCATTAAGTTTACCAGATTGAATATCTGCTTGTAATTTGAGGGACTTGCAGAATTCCGCAAGCCAGCCGAATTAACCGCTACGTGAGGTAAAAAAAGTTGCGGGCACCGCCTAAAAGGCTGCAAGATCAGGGTATTGAATCAT
>JBILXX010000139.1:0-5414 GCA_044378095.1 Polaromonas sp. | reverse complement strand
CGCGCGATGGCTGCAAAGCCGCTTCGGGCTACGCCCTACGCAGCTTTGCAGTCATCGCAAACAAAATAGAAAAAGCGGACAATCTATTTGCTCTAAAACCGGACAGTTCTATTTACTGCTGACAGCGTTACCTTCAGCAGAGCGATATCTTTTCATGACCCAGCCCATTTTCAGCATCAAAGGCTTGACCAAAAAATACGGTGACACCACCGTCGTCAACAACCTGTCATTCGACATCAAACCCGGCGAATGTCTGGGCGTGATTGGGCCTAACGGTGCGGGCAAGACCACCACCATTCGCATGTGCCTGGGACTGACGGCACCTGACTCGGGCAGCGTGTCGTTTTACCAGCCGGGGCACAGCACCTTGCAAATGCCGCGCGACGCGTTGGCCATCAAGGACAAGCTGGGCATCGTCAGCCAGTTTGACAGCCTGGACCCGGACTTTTCGTGTGCTGAAAACCTGCTGGTGTTTGGCCGCTACTTTGGCCTGAAAGACGCCGTGATCAAGGAGCGCATCCCCAAGCTGCTGGAGTTTGCCGCGCTGACCAGCAAGGCAGATGCCAAGTTGAGCGAGCTTTCGGGCGGCATGAAGCGCCGTTTGAGTTTGGCACGCGCCTTGGTCAATGACCCGCAGTTGCTGCTGCTCGATGAACCCACCACCGGGCTAGACCCGCAAGCCCGCCATTTGATGTGGGAGCGCTTGCAGCGCCTGGTGCAGCAGGGCAAATCGATTCTGCTAACAACCCACTTCATGGATGAGGCCGAGCGCTTGTGCAACCGCCTGCTGGTGCTAGACCATGGCAAAAAAATGACCGAGGGCACGCCGCGCCAATTGATTCTTGAGAACCTGGAGCCCGATGTGGTGGAGGTCTTTGGTGCGGGGGCTTTGGCATTGATGGATTCGCCGTTGAAAGCAATGGCTGCGCGGGTTGAAGTGAGCGGTGAGACGGTGTTTTTCTACACCCAAGACTCCAAGCGCTTGCTTGAGGCGTTGACGGGATACCCTCAACTGCGCACGCTGCACCGCCCTGCCAACTTGGAGGACCTGTTCCTCAAACTCACAGGCAGGCAGATAAGGGAGGATGCGTGATGAGCTCACTTTGGGCAGCGCCTCGCATCAGCCTGCGCTGGATACCGGTGTTTCGTCGCAACTTTCTGGTCTGGCGCAAGTTGGCCATCCCGAGCCTGGTGGGCAACATTGCCGAGCCGCTCATCACTCTGGTGGCTTTTGGCTACGGCTTGGGCATGCTGATTGGTACGGTCAATTTGAACGGCAACGCCGTGCCTTACCTTTTGTTTTTGGCCAGCGGCTCGGTGTGCGCCAGCGCCATGCAAGCTGCGTCGTTTGAGGCGCTTTATTCAGCCTTTTCACGCATGCATGTGCAGCGCACCTGGGACGGCATCATGAACGCGCCAGTGCGGCTTGACGACTTGGTGTTTGCTGAAATGCTGTGGGCGGCCTTCAAGGCGCTGTTTACCAGTATGGTGATATTGGCTGTCATGCTGGCTTTGAACATCAGCCATAGCCCGATGCTGCTGCTGGCTTTGCCGTTGCTGGCGTTGGTCGGCATCACGTTTTCATGCATCGCGTTGATCTTCAATGCTCTGGCCAAGGGTTACGACTTTTTTACCTACTACTTCACGCTATTTCTAACGCCGACGATGTTTTTAAGTGGTGTGTTCTTTCCGCGCGACCAGTTGCCGACAGTGATGCGCCATATTTCTGACTGGCTACCGCTGACGGCAGCAGTAGAGCTGATTCGTCCGCTCTTTTTAGGCCAATGGCCCGCGCAGGGCTTGCTGCACTTGGTGGTGTTGGTGGCATACGCGGTGGTCGGGTTTTGGGTCGCGCTAGCGTTGACGCGCAAAAGATTTCGCAGTTGAGCTGAAAACTGCTTTTTTTAGCCGATTTTAGGTATCAAATTAGCATCTAAACTAATGAATACGTGCGCAAGCAGCTAGTAAATCTATAGCGCTTGATTTACGCAAAAGCAAACCGCTGTTGCAACTCCGTCAACCCCAGCTCAGCCAGTACCTGTTGCAAACGCACTTGGGCGCTGGCAGTTTTCGCCGCTGCGGCAACTTTCGGCTTGCTCGCCAGAATCAACTCGTTCTTCATCGAATGCTCCCACCCGACCAGCTCAGTCACGGTGACCTCATAGCCGTTGGCCTCCAGCTGCAGGCAGCGCAGCACGTTGGTGATCTGGCTGCCAAACTCGCGCGTGTGCAGTGGGTGGCGCCACAGCTCAGCCAATGGCGTGCGGCTTAGATTCAAGGCTTTGCTTTTCTTCAATACCCCTGCCACCTCAGCCTGGCAGCAAGGCACCAACACCATGTGCTGCGCCTGCTTGGCCAGACCAAAGGCAATGGCATCGTCAGTGGCGGTGTCGCACGCGTGCAGCGCGGTGACGATGCTGATGCGACCGGGCAAGTCGGTTGCCGTGGTGGCGTCTTTGACGGACAGGTTCAAAAACGACATGCGTTCAAAGCCCAAACGCTCAGCCAGGCTACGAGATTTTTCAACCAATTCGGGGCGGGTCTCTATGCCGTAAACATGACCACGCAGTGGTTGCCCTGTGTGCGCGACGTTAAAAAACAGGTCATACAAAATGAAACCAAGGTACGACTTGCCCGCGCCGTGGTCAGCCAGCGTGAAGGCGGCATCATCCTTCAAGGCATCATTGAGCAATGGTTCAATGAACTGATAAAGGTGGTACACCTGCTTGAGCTTGCGGCGGGTGTCCTGGTTCAGTTTGCCTTCACGCGTCAGGATGTGCAGCTCTTTGAGCAGCTCAATCGACTGGCCGGGGCGCAGCTCTTCAATGACTTGCGGCTGGTTTTTAGGTTGTTTTGGCATCTGCGGCAGTTTAGCGGCACGGGTCAATAGCAGTTGCGGACTTACCCATTAATTAAATTGCACGCAATTTAATTGTGTTATATAATAGAGCCATGCCCACCCAACCCAACCCCATGCTGCAACTGGACAACCAGCTGTGCTTTGCGCTGTACAGCACCTCATTGGCGATGACCAAGTTGTACAAGCCGCTGCTTGAGGAGTTGGGCTTGACCTACCCGCAATACCTGGCCATGCTGGTGCTGTGGGAGCGCGACGGCCTGATGGTGTCCGAGCTGGGCGAGCGGCTTTGTCTTGACTCTGGCACGCTGACGCCGCTGCTCAAACGGCTTGAAGCGTCAGGTTACATCAGCCGCATCCGTGCCGTCGATGACGAGCGGCGCGTTCACATCACCCTGACACAAACAGGACGCAAACTTAAAACGCGTGCCGCCAAAATACCTGGCTGCATTTTGAGGGCCAGCCAATGTTCTGTCCCCGAGCTGATGAACCTGACAAGCCAGGTACAGGCGCTTCGCCAACGCTTGACAGCCCAAAAGCTTTAACCATTCCACGTTTTTCAACCCGCCCCGATGTTGGGGTATTTTTCTCCGAAGGATTCACCATGACCACGAAACTCGACAAAGTTCTTTACACCGCCAAAGCCCACACCACGGGTGGTCGTGACGGCCATTCAAAAACAGACGACGGCCGCCTGGAAGTCAATTTGAGCTCGCCCGGCACCGCCGGCACAGGCACCAACCCCGAGCAGCTTTTTGCCGCTGGTTATTCAGCCTGCTTTATCGGCGCCATCAAAGCCGTGGCAGGCATGCAAAAAATCACCCTGCCAGACGGCCTGGCGATTGATGCCAGCGTTGACCTGGGCAAAATCCCGGCGGGCTACGGCATTGCCGCCCGTCTTGACGTCACCCTGCCCGGCATGGACCGCACCGCTGCGCAAGCGCTGATTGACGCCGCACACCAGGTTTGCCCGTACTCCAACGCCACACGCGGCAACATTGACGTGACCATTACCTTGAAGTAATCAGCCCCCCGATCGGCTCGCCACTGAAGACCTGGTGGGCCGCTCTGGTTTTGATAGCGAACTAGTTCAGTTCTCATCGGAGAGCAAAGCACTTTCTTCTCGCAGATCCAAGTACAAAATGCGAAAAATGGAAGTGTCATCGCCTGTATTTCCAAATGCATAGGAGACCTAATGCGGCGTGCGGTCGCCCAGGTACCTGCTAAGCCAGTGGTTGAGCAGCCAAACCGCTTCAGAGATGTCAAGCTGGCTTGCTTTCGGGAAGTTGGTCTTCTTGGGAAAGTAATGGCGCAGCAACCCGCGCGTGGTTAAAAGGCGAATAGAGAAGCTCTCGTCGACAAAAGAAGCGGAAACCACGAATCGGCGGTTTGACGTGATGCCTGTTTTTAAGTGAACAGCATTGCGGCTGACCTCAAATCAACGATTGTCAGTTGCCCCCCCCACTACAGCTATAAAAAAACGAGTTCTCAAAAACTAAACAAGTTTTGTTCGCTGAAAAAATTCGACCCAGCGTCAGCAGCGCTTGGGCCAATCAAGCAGGTGTCAAGCCAATACACCCGACCCGAGAGATAAAGATCAACTCTCAGTAATCAGACAAAACAACAACCCTCGACATCCCTTGGGAGCTCTTCCCAAAAGTAAAGCCCGCCTTGCTGCGCCTGTCGATCACTGACTGCGCATCGGCAGAGGTATCTGTTCAGCTGCGGGGCATGTGGTTCGCCGCCACAAGACAGCCAGCGGTTTTTAACAGTCGTCTTGTCGATTTGAATCGCCGGCTTGCCGCCCCTGAGCTAGGCGACAACTACTTTGTTTTTTTGCTCACAGGTGCCAATGCCGTCAGGCAAGTGCGGCTGGACGCCCCCGCGTCTGTGCTGGTGGGCCCTATAGCGCTTAACAGGCGGCTTGGGCAGGGCGCAACCATTGCAGCCCCTGAGGGAGGGGCAAAAATTATTGACATCACGAGTGAAGGCATTTACCTGCAATACGGCCCCTGGCTTCGCCTGGAGGCGGGTGTGTGAGGTAGCAGGCACACCTCAGCCCCCACACGAAAAAAGCAACTAAAAACTCTCTCAGATAAGTTGGCACGCTTCATGCTGATTCGTAGACAACCAAGCTGATCACCCGATGATTAAAACGGATGCAGCCGGGTAAAGGTTACAGACAGTCAAACATTTTTTGGAGTGACTTATGAGCAATGTAAAACTTGAAACACTAACCGCTGGCCTTGAAACACTAACCGCTGGCAGTCATCAGCTACGTTCGGGTAACGTGGATTTTGACGTTACTGCGTTCCGCGAAGGTGCGATGGAAGCAGTGACCGCGAAGACCGTCGACTATGTCCGCGCAAACATCAACGACCGCGTTTTTGCCATGGCAAAAGAATTTGACAAAAACGGCGTACCCATCCTTCGAGACCCTCACATCGGCCGTGGCGACCCTCACATTGGTCGTGGCGACCCTCACATCAGCGCTGGAGATCCGCACATCAGCGGCAAAGCAAAAATCAATGACCGGGTTTTTGCCATGGCAAGCAAA
>JBILXX010000007.1:0-66873 GCA_044378095.1 Polaromonas sp. | reverse complement strand
AGAAAACGGGAGGGGGACGCCTCCGGCGGCCTGGCAGGGGCCTCTTTGAAAAGAAAAAATCCAAAAACCTTCAAACCTCAGCTAACATCCAATCCGCTTCACACACAGAAATTCAGACACTCCCTGGCAGGGGCCTCTTTGAAAAGAAAAAATCCAAAAACCTTCAAACCTCAGCTAACATCCAATCCGCTTCACACACAGAAATTCAGACACTCCCGTATTTCAAGGTCGACCAGGAACACTTTGCAAGACAGTGGCTGATGTCATGACATACTGATTGCAAATAGAATCTTTCCATGCGGGTGTAGTTCAATGGCAGAACGGCAGCTTCCCAAGCTTCATACGAGGGTTCGATTCCCTTCACCCGCTCCACTAGAATCCCGCCCTCCTTTGGCCAACGGCAAGCCAGAGAAACCGCCAGCCCCACAGCCGCGCAGAGCGCTTTGTGGTGTCTGCCCTCTTGACCCCACCGCCATTCGCGCCTAGCATCAAATTGGGTTTTCAAAAAAACCTGCCTCCGGTCATCAGCCATTTTGCAGTTGACCAGAGCAATACCAAAGACGGAGCGCAAGATGAAAAAGTCATTGCAAATGGCAGCTTTGTGTAGCGTGGCAATTGCCGCAGTGGTTGTGGGATGCGCCACACCAGAATCCGCCAAACCGATTGTGGGTCGTATTTCAGCCCTCCCTGCAATGGTCTACCCCGCAGACAACCCGACGTCACCTGCCAAAGTAGCTTTGGGTAAACAATTGTTTGCCGACACCCGGTTGTCGGGCGCGGGCAAAGCGGCATGCCAAAGCTGCCATTACCGCGACCTCGGCTGGACCGATGCGAAAGCGCTGTCAGCCAAGGAAGACGGCAGTGTCAATACCCGTCACACACCCACGCTTTATAACGTCGGCCATCAGTCGACTTGGTACTGGGACGGTCGTGCCGCTACCTTAGAGGCACAAACCCTCGCTGCCTGGCGTGGCCAAATCCTTGCTGACCCTGTCAAGGTTGCCGCTTTGATCAACACAGTACCGGGCTATGTCAGCCAGTTTCAGGCTGTTTATGGCGGGCCGGCCACACCAGACAACATTGTCAAGTCACTGACCACTTTCTTCCGAAGCCTGAACAGCGAAAACGCACCTTGGGACAAGTATGAGATGGGAGACGTCAAGGCTGTTTCTTCCGATGCGGTGGAGGGCTACAAAGTCTTTGCAGGCAAGGGCCAGTGCATCGTGTGCCACAGCCCACCCCTGTATGGCAACAGCACGTTTTTCAATATCGGGCTGGAGCACGGCAAAGCCAAACCCGATGTGGGCCGCTTTAACGTCAGTAAAAACCCGGCTGACATGAGCGCCTTTAAAACGCCTACCTTGCGCTCGATTGAACTGTCAGGCCCTTACTTTCACGATGGCAGCGTGGCCAAACTGGAAGACGCGGTGCGCTACATGGCAGGCGGCGGCAAGCCAGACCCGAACAAATCGCCCATCCTGCGGGACACACAACTGACCGACAAGGAAGTCAGTCAAGTCGTGGCGTTTTTGAAAAGCCTGACCAGCACCGAGAAGTGGGAGCAGCCCAAGCTGCCTTGAGTAGGTGCTGCTGATCCGGGTCGTGATGCAGTGACCGCTATTAATTTAGTAGCTGCTTGCGCCCGTATTCATTGGTCTAAAGGCCAATTTGACACCTAAAAAAGCGGTTTTTAGAGCTTTTTGAAGCTTCAAACCAACTAAACAGCGACCCGCAGCGCCGACTTGGGCCTGAAGACTTTGCAAACCTCTGGCCGAGTCTCGATGTACGGCCCGCCAATCAAGTCTACGCAGTACGGAACGGCGGCAAAAATGCCGGGCACGAGTTGCTCGCCCGCTTCACTTTTCAAACCCTCCAGCGTCTCGGCAATCGCTTTCGGCTGGCCCGGCAGGTTGATGATGAGGCATTGGCCGCGTATCACCGCGCATTGCCGCGACAAAATCGCTGTCGGCACAAACTTCAAGCTGATTTGCCGCATTTGCTCGCCAAAGCCGGGCATTTCTTTGTGCGCCACGGCCAGCGTGGCTTCAGGTGTGACGTCGCGCAGCGCCGGGCCTGTACCGCCGGTGGTCAAAACCAGATTGCACCCAGCGTTAACCAAGTCAATGAGTGTTGCGCTGATACCCGCTTGCTCGTCAGGTATCAGGCGCTCTTCAAAGGTGATGGGGTTCAAGAGCGCCTTGCCCAGCCAGTCTTTCAGGGCGGGCAACCCTTTGTCAACATACACGCCCGTCGATGCGCGGTCGCTGACGGAGACGATGCCAATTTTGATTGCGTCAAAGTTCATGCTTCAGGCTCTGTGCTGGCTTGCATCTCAGCCTTGACCAGCTGAAAAATTTCTCGGTACGACTTGCCGTGGCGCGGGGCTTCGCCGGGCTTTTCAGGTTTGTAGTCTTTGCGGGCCTGGCGAATCAGCGCGCGCAACTGCTGCGCGTCGGTTGCAGGATATTCGGTTAACCACGCTTGCAAGCTTTCATCGTCCGCCACCAGCTTGTCGCGCCACTGCTCGGCCAGGTGCAGCTGCAGTGTCAGTTGCGCTGAGCCGTTGAGCTGCTCGTTGATGGCGTCGCGAATCGGGTCGGCATCGAGCGGGCGCATCAGCTTGCCGATGAACTGCATCTGGCGTCGCTTGCCCTCGAAGTTGGTGATTTTTTTCGCGTCCTTGATAGCATCGAGCAACTTGGTGGGCAAGTCCAGCCGGGCCATCAGGTCGGCACGCAGCGTGAGCAAAGCCTCGCCCAAAGCCTGCTTTTCATCAGCCTCGGCCTTGAGCATGGTTTTGCTGGGCGGGCCAACTTCTTCGAGCGCGATTTCTTCCGGTTTGACGAATCGGCCGTTGGACCAGTAGCCTTTGATGGCCTTGGGCGTACCCTTAATATTCTTTGTGTTCATAGCAACCCGTATCATAGCTACCCATATGACCTCAAAAGCTCCCAAAAAAGCCATCTCCTCCTCCAATCAACCGCTAAAAGGCTTCAGTTACAGCCGCGATTTTTTTGAAGACCTTGTCGATACCGCCCTTGCCCACGCCAAAAAACTGGGCGCAACCGACGCCGCGGCTGAAGCGTCTGAAGGCTGCGGCCTGTCGGTCAGCGTGCGCAAAGGCGAGCTGGAAAACGTCGAACGTAACCGCGACAAGTCGCTCGGCATCACGGTGTACGTCGGACAAAAGCGCGGCAACGCAGCCACCAGCGACTTCTCAAAAGCAGCGATTCAGCAAACCGTCAAAGCCGCTTTCGACATTGCCCGCTTTACGGCTGAAGACAAGTCCAGCGGGCTGCCCGCAGAGCGCGACATTGCCCGCAAGCACCCCGACCTGGACCTGTTCCACCCCTGGGACATCACCAGTGAAGACGCGGCCATTTTGGCGCAGCAATGCGAAGCCGCTGCACTTGGCGTGAGCAAACGCATCACCAACAGCGAAGGCGCAGGCGTGTCTGCGCAGCAATCGCATTTTTTCAGCGCCCACACACGGGGTTTCAGGGGTGGTTACGCCAGCTCACTCCACTCCATGTCGGCATCCCCTATCGCCTCATCACCCGGCAAAAACGGCGACATGCAGCGCGATGCCTGGTACACGTCCATGCGCGACGCGTGCGACCTGGCCAGCCCCGAAGCGGTGGGCCGTTACGCTGCTGAACGCGCGTTGTCACGCCTGAAAAGCCGCAAGGTCAAAACCTGCGAATGCCCGGTACTGTTTGAATCCCCCCTGGCCGCAGGCCTGCTGGGCAGCTTTACACAGGCCATCAGCGGCGGTGCGTTGTACCGCAAGAGCACGTTCTTGCTCGACTCGTTAGGCAAAGCCGCCTTTCCCGCCTTTATTGACATCACAGAAGACCCGTTTTTAATGAAGGGCAAAGGCAGCGCCCCGTTCGATGAAGAAGGTGTCAAAACCCGTGCCCGCACCGTGGTCGAGGCCGGCATTGTTCAAGGCTATTTTTTAAGCACCTACTCTGCCCGCAAACTGGGTATGCGCACCACCGGCAACGCGGGCGGTTCACACAACCTGGTGCTGAGCAGCCGCCAAACCAAGCCCGGCGACGATCTGGACAAAATGCTGAAAAAACTCGGTACAGGCCTGTTTGTTACTGAGCTGATGGGCCAGGGCGTGAACTACGTGACGGGTGATTATTCACGCGGTGCGTCAGGCTTTTGGGTCGAGAAAGGGCAAATCGCCTTCCCGGTCGAAGAAATCACCATCGCTGGCAACCTGAAAGACATGCTGATGGGCATCACCGCTGTGGGTGCAGACACCTACAACTATGGCGCAAAAACGGTGGGGTCGATTTTGGTGAACCGGATGAAGGTGGCTGGGAGTTGATTGAGGCCGAAAAGGCTAAAAAACACTCTTTTTTGGCCATTTTCAGGCATCATTTAGGCCCCTAGCCCAATGAATACGGGCGCAAGCAGCTACTAAATATATAGCATATTGTAGCTGTTGGTTTGTTCTGACGATGTACCGCGAACCCCTATGATGACCCCCAATCAACATCATCCGAGACCGCTCTAGTCATGGCCATCAAGAAATCAGAACTCTATTCATCCCTCTGGAAGTCATGTGACGAGCTGCGCGGTGGCATGGACGCCAGCCAGTACAAGGATTACGTCCTTATTCTGCTGTTCGTCAAATACGTGTCTGACAAATACGGCGGCAATGCCAACAGCCTGATAGCCGTGCCCGCTGGCGGCAGCTTTGCCGACATGGTGGCCGCCAAGGGAGACAAAGAGATTGGCGATAAGGTCAACAAAATCATTGGCCGCCTGGCTGACGCCAATGACAGCCTGAAGGGCGCCATCAACGTCGCAGACTTCAACGACGAAGAAAAGCTTGGCAAAGGCAAAGAAATGGTGGACCGGCTGACCAAGCTGGTGGCCATCTTTGAGGGCCTGGACTTTGGCAGCAACCGCGCCGAGGGTGACGACCTGCTTGGCGACGCTTACGAATACCTGATGCGCCACTTTGCCACCGAGTCGGGCAAGAGCAAAGGCCAGTTTTACACCCCGTCTGAAGTCTCACGCACCATGGCGCTGGTGATTGACCTGGGCAAGGCCACCCACGCCGGCCAAAGCATTTATGACCCAACCTGCGGGTCTGGCTCGCTGCTGCTCAAGGCCCACGACGAGGCCAAAAGCCGCACCGGGCTTGACCTGGCGCTGTACGGCCAAGAAATGGACAACGCCACCAGCGCCCTTGCCCGCATGAACATGGTGCTGCACGACTGCCCCACGGCTGAAATCTGGCAGGCCAACACCTTGGCCAACCCACACTTTAAAGCCGCAGATGGCAGTCTGAAGACTTTTGACTTTGTGGTCGCAAACCCACCGTTTTCAAACAAAAACTGGACCAGCGGCCTGAACCCGGCTGAAGACGAGTTTGGCCGGTTTGAATACGGCACCCCGCCCGAGAAGAACGGTGACTACGCCTTTTTGCTACACATGCTGAAAAGCCTGAAAAGCACCGGCAAGGCAGCGGTCATCTTGCCGCATGGCGTACTGTTCAGGGGTGGCGCTGAGGGCGGCATTCGCACCCGCATCCTGCGCCAGGGTTTTGTCAAAGGCATCATTGGCCTGCCTGCCAACCTGTTTTACGGCACCGGCATACCCGCCTGCATCATCGTGCTCGACAAAGAAGGCTCGGCTGGCCGCAAAGGCATCTTTATGGTCGATGCCAGCAAGGGCTATATCAAAGACGGCAACAAAAACCGCCTGCGCGCCCAAGACATTCACAAAATCGTCGACACCTTCAACCGCCAGCAAGAAGTACCCAAATACGCCCGCATGGTGCCGCTAGCAGAGGTTGAGGCCAATGACTTCAACCTCAACCTGCCCCGCTACATTGATAGTACCGAGCCTGAAGACCTGCAAGACATAGCCGCCCACCTGCTGGGCGGAATACCCAATGCCGATATTGATGGCCTGGCCGCCTACTGGCAAATACTGCCCAACGTGCGGCAGGCGCTGTTTGCAGCATCAACGCGCCCCGGCTACAGCATGCCCAAGGTAGAACCCGCCCAGGTCAAAGCCGCCATTTTTGGGCACAGCGAATTCACCGCGTTCAACACCCAGGTCACGACCCTGTTTGACACATGGAAAGCCGCCAACACCGCTCTGCTGACGGGCTTGAAGCAAGGCGACCGGCCCAAGGCCTTGATTGAGGTGCTGTCTGAAAGCCTGTTAGAGACCTTCAAGGCCAACGCACCCATCGCCACACTGATAGACCCGTACGGTGTGTACCAGCACCTGATGGACTACTGGGCCGAAACCATGCAAGACGATGCCTGGATGATTGCCAGTGATGGCTGGCAGGCTGTACAAAACGGCAAACCAAATATTGACCTGATACCGCCTGCGCTGGTGGTGGCGCGCTACTTTGCAGCAGAGCAAAAGGTTGTTGAACAGATAGAAGCTGAACGCGACGCCATCAGCCGCCAGATAGAAGAGCTGGCCGAAGAACACAGCGGGGATGATGGTCTGCTGTTTGAAGCGCAAACAGAAAAAGGCAAATTGACGAAAGCGAGCGTCAAAACCAGACTTGCGGCAGCTCAAGAAGGCGGTGCAGATGTTGCCGAGCCTGGCGAAATACCGCTCTTAAAGCAATACTTGTCGCTTGTTGATAAGGAAGCCACCGCCAGCAAATCGGCCAAAGACGCCGCCAAAGCCCTGGACGCCAAAGTCGCCGCCAAATACCCTGCACTTAGCGCGCAAGACATTCAGCAACTGGTGGTGCAAGGCAAATGGCTGGCCGCTTTGTCGGCACAAATTCAAAGCGAGCTTGACCGCGTGAGCCAGGCCCTGGCCAGCCGCCTCAAGCAACTGGCCGAACGCTACGCCACGCCCATGCCGCTACTGGCCAGCGAGGTAGAAGCCCAGGCTGCACGGGTGGACGAGCATTTGCAAAAGATGGGGTTTGCTTGGTAAACGCCGCCGCTACGCGCTGCAACCCAAGTGCCAACACGACATCGATCACTATGAAATTAATAGCTTCTTGCGCACGTATCCATTGGTCTAGAGGCCGATTTGATACCCTAAAACGGCCTAAAAAGCCGTCTTTTAGCCTTTTTGCGACCACTTTTGTACCGGGAGCAGCATGAGCGCGACGATTCCGGCTGGGTACAAGCAGACTGAGATGGGGGTGATTCCGGGGGATTGGGAGGTGAAGCCTATAGGTAATTGCCTGAAAATTCGACATGGCAAAAGCCAACATGAGGTTGTTAGCGCAAACGGTGAATTCCCAATATATGGTACTGGTGGCGAGATGGGTAAAGCATCTCGGCCGTTGTATTCAAAACCGTCTGTTCTGATCGGTAGAAAAGGCACTATTGATGCGCCAAGATACTTGGACATCCCTTTTTGGACTGTTGACACTCTCTTCTATTCTGAAGTGGCAGACAGCGCGAATCCCAAGTTCATGTTTTATAAGTTTTGCATGATCGACTGGTACTCGTATAACGAAGCATCTGGCGTACCAAGCCTCAATGCAAGAACTATAGAAAAAATTTTTGTTTCAAGTCCACCCCTCCCAGAACAACGCGCCATCGCCGCCGCCCTGTCAGACGTAGACGCCCTGCTGGACAAGCTCGACCAGCTCATCGCCAAGAAGCGCGACCTCAAACAGGCCACCATGCAGCAACTCCTGACCGGCCAGACCCGCCTACCGGGGTTTAGTGGGGCGTGGGAGGTGAAGCGGCTGGATGCGTTAGCCGACATACGCAGCGGCGGAACACCCAGTACAGGAGTACCCAAATTTTGGAACGGCGAGGTGCTTTGGTGTACGCCTACTGATATCACTGGACTGGACGGTTACAAATACCTGAGCCAAACGTCTCGCACTATTACCCATGCCGGATTGCAATCCAGCTCGGCCGAGTTGGTTCCTGTGGGCTCAGTAGTGATGACATCGCGGGCAACCATTGGCGAATGCGCAATAAATTCGGTACCAATGACAACCAACCAAGGTTTTAAAAACTTTATTCCCTTCCCTTCTACTGATGGTGAGTTCCTGTATTACTTGCTCCAAACAAAAAAACAAGACTTCATCGCTTTGTGCAGCGGCAGTACCTTCTTGGAAATCGGTAAAACACAGCTAATACGCTTCGAGGTCAAAGTGCCAGCAAAGGCCGAACAAACCGCAATAGCAATCCTTCTGTCCGACATGGACACCGAACTCGCAGTCGTCGAAGCCCGCCGCGACAAGACCCGCGCCCTCAAGCAGGGGATGATGCAAGAGCTCCTGACTGGCAGAATCCGGCTGGTGTAACCTACCAAAACAGAAAATGAAAAACTACTATCGCGTGATGCTGGGCCGAAAAAGCGTGTTCGCAGCGGACTGCTTTGCGCGGGGCTTTGTTGGCGTGGATTTTGGATTAGCCGTCGACTTAACAAACAGACTACCCGATGAATGGCGAGCATTCAATAAAGAGTTCATCCCTGTGTTTCTTGCTGGCAGGCCAGATAAAACCAGGATTGCTGCGGGTTTGGCCTGCGGTGTGACGTGGACGGTGTGCAAGGGTATAGCCAAAGGCGACATTGTTCTTTGCCCAGACGGTGCCGGCACTTACCATGTGGGTGAGGTCACTGGCGATTACAGATTTGTTGAGGGTGAAGAGCTGCCACATCAAAGGCCCGTCACTTGGTTGAATTCAAATATCAACCGGGTTGACATGAGTGAAGCCTTGCAAAACTCCACAGGTTCAATCGGCACCGTCAGCAACGTGTCCCGTTATCGTGAAGAACTTGAAAAACTCATGGGCGGCTTAACCTCCGCCAACAGGCTTTTTTCGACCGATGAAACGGTAGAAGATCCGTCTGCGTTTGCGCTGGAAAAGCACCTTGAGGACTTTCTGGTGGCCAATTGGTCACAAACGGAGTTGGGCAAAACCCACGACATCTATCAGGAAGACGGCCAACTCGTTGGGCAGCAATACGCCACGGACACCGGGCCGATGGACATCCTTGCCATTCGGAAGGACAAGAAAGAGTTACTTGTTGTCGAGCTGAAAAAAGGCCGAGCCAGCGACGCCGTGGTCGGGCAAGTGCTGCGTTACATGGGTTACGTGATGCAGGAGTTGGCCGAGCCAGACCAAATTGTGCGTGGGGTAATCATTGCACTGGAAGACGACCAGCGCATGCGCCGCGCATTGGCGATGATGCCGACAGTTGAGTTCTACCGCTACCAGGTCAGTTTTAAGCTACTAAAGGGCTGAGATGTCAACCGTTGGCCAAATTGAAAAGCGCACCCAGGCCCGTATCGTCGCCCTCTTTCAGGCCAGGCTGGGCTACGACTACCTGGGCAACCAGTTGGAGCGCGACAACAGCAACATAGAACCAAAACTGCTGACAGCATGGCTGGAAAAACAAGGCGTGAGCGAAAGCTTGGTCACGCGTGCCCTGCATGAGCTGAACATGGTGGCCACAGACACCAGTAAAAGCATTTACGACCGCAACCGCGAGGTGTATGAGCTGCTGCGCTACGGCGTGAAGGTGCTGCCCGCCATGGGCGAGAACCGGGTGACGGTATGGCTGATTGACTGGAAGCAGCCGCTCAACAACCACTTTGCGATTGCTGAAGAAGTGACGATTAAAGGCGCCGAGCTGCAAAACTCGGCCAAGGCCAGCAGCAAGCGGCCTGATGTGGTGCTGTACGTCAACGGCATCGCGCTGGGTGTGCTGGAGCTGAAGCGCTCAACCGTGTCTGTGGCTGAAGGCATTCGCCAAAACCTGGACAACCAGAAAAAAGAATTCATTCAGCCCTTTTTCTCAACCATGCAATTGGTGATGGCGGGTAACGACACCGAGGGGCTGCGCTACGGCACCCTAGAAACCAAAGAAAAGTATTACCTGCGCTGGGTTGAAGACGATGGCGCATATGCAGGCGAAGCCAACTTGCTCGACAAACACTTGCTGCAGGTGTGCAGCAAAGCGCGGCTGCTGGAGCTACTGCATGACTTTGTAGTGTTTGACGCAGGCACCAAAAAGCTGTGCCGGCAAAACCAGTACTTTGGCGTAAAGGCGGCGCAGGAGTTTATTCACCGACGCGAGGGCGGCATCATCTGGCACACACAGGGCAGCGGCAAAAGCCTGACCATGGTGT
This sequence comes from Polaromonas sp., assembly GCA_044378095.1. Classification (GTDB taxonomy): domain Bacteria; phylum Pseudomonadota; class Gammaproteobacteria; order Burkholderiales; family Burkholderiaceae_C; genus Polaromonas. The sequence goes on along the minus strand of JBILXX010000007.1, from coordinate 56,765 downwards.
GGCTGGCCAAATGGATTCGTGAGAACCGTGAAGGTGCGCGGGTGCTGATCATCACCGACCGCACCGAGCTGGACGAGCAGATTGAAAAGGTCTTCAAAGGGGTGAACGAGCAGATCTACCGCACCACCAGCGGCGAAGACCTGATCGAAAAGCTCAACTCAACCACCGAATCACTGCTTTGCTCACTGGTGCACAAGTTTGGCGGCAAGGGCAGCGAAGAAACCGGCGATGAAAGCGACAAGGGCACGAAGACATTTATCGAAGCCATCAAAAAACTGCCGCCAGACTTCAAGGCCAGGGGCGACATGCATGTGTTTGTGGATGAATGCCACCGCACCCAGACGGGCGACCTGCACAAAGCCATGAAGGCGCTACTGCCGAATGCGCTGTTTTTTGGTTTTACGGGTACGCCCCTGCTCAAAGCCGACAAGCAAAAAAGCATTGAGGTGTTTGGCCGCTACATCCACACCTACAAGTTTGACCAGGCGGTGCGTGAAGGCGTGGTGCTGGACTTGCGCTACGAGGCGCGCGACATTGACCAGACCCTGACCAACAAAGACAAGATTGACCAGTGGTTTGACGCCAAAACCAAGGGCCTGAATGACCTGGCCAAGGCGCAGCTGAAACAAAAATGGGGCACGATGCAGCGGGTTTTGTCCAGCCAGGACAGACTGGAGCAAATCGTGGCCGACATCCTGCTGGACATGAGCACCAAGCCGCGCCTGATGGACGGCCACGGTAACGCCATGCTGGTGGCTGGCAGCATTTACGAGGCTTGCAAGTTTTATGAGCTGTTTGCGCAAACCGAGCTGAAAGGCAAATGCGCCATCGTGACCAGCTACGCGCCCAGCGTGGCTGACACCAAAGGCGAAACCACTGGCGAAGGCGATACCGACAAGCTGCGCAAATACGCGGTATACAGCCAGATGCTGGCCGACTGGTTCAACGAGCCGGTGGACAAGGCCATCAACAAGGCCGAAAAGTTTGAGCAGCAGGTCAAGAAAAAATTCATCGACGAGCCGGGGCAGATGAAGTTGCTGATCGTGGTGGACAAGCTGCTGACGGGATTTGACGCGCCTTCGGCCACTTACCTCTACATCGACAAACAAATGCGTGACCACGGCCTGTTTCAGGCCATTTGCCGGGTGAACAGGCTGGACGGTGACGACAAAGAGTACGGCTACATCATTGACTACAAGGATTTGTTCAAAAGCCTTGAGGGTGCGGTAGGTGACTACACCAGTGGCGCGCTGGACGGCTACGACCAGGACGATGTAAAAGGCCTGCTGGAAAACCGGCTGGACAAAGCCAAAGAAGACCTTGAGGATGCGCGGGAGGCGGTTATTGCATTGTGCGAGCCGGTGCAGCCGCCGCGAGACCAAATGGCCTATGGGCATTATTTCTGCGCCGAAACATCGGGCGATGCAACGCAACTCAAAGACAACGAACCCAAGCGGTTGAAGCTATACAAGTTTGTGGCCAGCCTGATTCGCGCTTACGCCGCTATTGCCAATGAGCTGGCGGAAGCTGGTTATTCGCCCAAGGAGATCGAAAAAATCAAGGCGGAGGTAGATCACGCGTCAAAAGTGCGTGACGAAGTGCGGCTGGCCAGCGGCGACTACATAGACCTCAAGGCTTATGAGCCCGCCATGCGCTACCTGATAGACACCTACATTCGGGCTGAAGAGAGTGAAAAAATCTCTGCCTTTGACGACATGAGCCTGATACAACTGATTGTTGAGCGCGGGCCCGACGCAGCAGAACAAAAGCTCAAAGCAATACTGAAGCGCGATGAAGCCGTGGCTGAAGCCATTGAAAACAATGTGCGAAAACTCATCATCAACGAGTCCCCGGTTGACCCGGCCTACTACGACAAGATGTCCCGGTTGCTGGATGCACTGATAGAACAGCGGCGCAAAGGGGTGGTCAGCTACAAGGAATACCTGCAAAAAATAGCGAGCCTGACCAAAGACGCCACTCTGCCTGGCGGCGCTACAGGTGGCTACCCGGCCAGTATGCAGACGGCGGCACAGCGTGCGCTGTACAACAACCTGGGCAAAAGCGAAGCGCTGGCTTTGGCAATGGACAGCGCTGTCAAACCCCTGCTGCAAGACGGATGGCGTGACAACACCATCAAAACCCGAGCTGTCCGGTTGGCGATTCGTTTCGTACTGATACCAACGATACCGGCCGAGGTTAAGGGCGTGCGTCAAGGCAACAGCGATGCGCCACCACTGTCCACATTGGAACAAGAGACGGACCGCATCCTGGCCCTGGTGAAAAATCAGCGTGACTACTAAGCATCTGGCCAGTAAACGCCACGAGCCACACCACATTCGCATCGGTGCACTGTCGGTTGAGGTGGTTCGTAAAGACATCAAAAACCTGCACTTGGGCCTGTACCCACCGAATGGCCGGGTGCGGGTGGCAGCGCCGCTGGTGGTGGACGACGAAGCGGTACGCCTGGCAGTGATCGAAAAACTAGGCTGGATAAAACGCCAAAAAACCCGATTTACGCAGCAGCCAAGGCAAAGTGCGCGCGAAATGGTCAGCGGCGAAAGCCACTATTTTTTAGGCCAGCGCTACCGCCTTCGGGTACACGTTGTTGATGCGCCAACCAAAGCTGCCCCACGCATTGCCATACGCGGCATTGCCAGCCTTGATCTGTTTGCAAAACCAAACACAACCACAGCGCAACGGGATGCCGCCTTGCAGCGCTGGTACCGAGGCCACTTAAAAGAATTGATTGAGCCAATGCTTCAAAAATGGCAACCGGTTATTGGTGTTCAAGCTGCTGACTGGGGCATTAAAAAAATGAAAACCAAATGGGGGAGCTGCAACACCAGCACCCGGCGCGTATGGCTAAACCTGGAGCTTGCTAAAAAACCCGTGCAATGCATTGAATACATCGTGGTACATGAATTGGTACACCTGCTGGAGCGCAATCACACAGAGCGATTCAGCGCGCTGATGGATGGCTTTCTACCTAACTGGCGCGCCTGCCGGGAAACGCTCAACCACGGCATTTTGGGGCATGAAGTGTGGGATTACTGAGGTGAGCGATTCGCTGCCCATCAAGGCTTGTTGCTAGCCACCGCTTCATCCTTCCACCCACCGCCCAGCACCTTGTACAGCGTCACCTGGCTTTGCAGTTGCGCCAAACGGGTTTGCACCACGGCCTGTCGGGCGGCGAACAATGAGCGCTGCGCATCGAGTTGGTCCAACTGGCTGGAAACGCCGTTCTGATAGCGCAGGTCAGCCAATCGGTAACGCACAGATTCAGCATTGGCCTGGGCCTCGGCGGCGCGCAGTTGCTCTGCATACGTTGCGCGGCCTGCCAACGCGTCTGACACCTCTTTGAACGCGGTTTGAATGGCTTTCTCGTACCCTGCTACCGCAATACCCTCCGCCGCCTTGCTGGACGCCAAGCCCGCCGTGTTGCGGCCTGCGTCAAAAATGGGCAGCAACAACTGGGGGGCCAGCGTCCAGCCCCAGGTGCCTGCCTGGAACAAACCCGCCAGACGCGAGCTGGCAGTGCCTGCTGTTGCGGTGAGTGAAATACGCGGAAAGAATGCCGCCCGGGCCGCGCCGATGTTGGCATTGGCGGCGATGAGCTGTTGCTCAGCCTGGCGAATGTCGGGCCTGCGAACCAGCAAGTCCGACGGAAGCCCGGCGGGCACGTCTTGCAAGGTGGTTTTGGCAAACGATGAATCTTTGCTTGCGATCTCCGCACCACCGCCTTGCCCCAGCAGCAAGGTCAGCGCGTTCTCGCTCAACGCACGCTGGCGGGTTTGCTGGGCCAGCGCGGTGTTGGCGGCTTCCAGCAAGGATTCAGCCGAGCGCAGGTCCAGCTCAGACGCGACGCCGCTGTCAAAGCGCAGCTTGGCCAGCTTGTAGGACGCTTGCCGAGTCACAAGCGTTTGCCGGGTAATCGACACCAACTCGTCATCTGCCAACAGCCCGAGATACGTGTTAGCCACGCTGGCAATCAGACTGATTTGCGCGATTTTGCGGCCTTCTTCCGTCGCCAGGTACTGCGCCAGCGCAGCGTCTTTCAAACTCGCCACGCGGCCGAAAAAGTCAAACTCGTAGGCCGTCACGGCCAGGCCAGCGGTGTAGACACTGCTGATGCGGCCTGCGCCGTTGGCGGGCGTGGCATTGGGCTGGCGTGAGCCCGTCAGCGCGGCATTGACCGTGGGAAACTGGTCAGCCCGGCGAATTTGAAACTGCGCCCGGGACTGCTCGATGTTGAGGACTGCAATGCGCAAGTCACGGTTGTTTTGCAGCGCAACTTCAATCAATTGCTTCAGCTTGGCATCGGTAAAAAAGCTCTGCCATTCAATCTCTGGTGCCGTTGTGGTGGATGTCGCAGCGGCCCCCGATACAACAGGAAACTGCGCGGCGACCGGCGCTGCAGGGCGCTTGTACTCAGGTGCCAAAGAGGTGCAACCGCCCATTAAAAGGGCGCAAGCAGCTATAAAAACAGGCGCTAAATTTTGCTTACCTGACATTGTGGACCTCCGCACCGTTGCCATAGTCATGGCCAGGCACTTGGCGCTTCAAGCCGTCGTAGTCCTCGGGCTTGCTGCGAAAGTGCCAGTCGTTGACCAGCTTGAAGAACAGTGGCACCAAAAAGATGGCCAAAAAGGTGGCAGCCAGCATGCCACCCAGCACGCCCGTGCCAATCGACTGGCGCGCAGCAGCTCCTGCCCCGCTTGAAAATGCCAGTGGCACCACGCCCAAAATAAAGGCGAGCGAGGTCATCAAAATCGGCCTGAAGCGCAGGCGCGCAGCTTCAAGGGCGGCTGCAACGGGACTCATGCCTTCATGCACTTTGACCATCGCAAACTCCACAATCAAAATCGCATTTTTGGCTGACAAGCCCAGCAGCGTGACCAGACCAATTTGAAAGTACACGTCGTTGGTGAAGTTGCGCAAGTACACCGCCAGCAGCGCACCAAAAATGCCAAACGGCAAGGCCAGTAGCACCGACAGCGGCAGCGTCCACTTTTCGTACTGCGCGGCCAGGATCAAAAAGATCATGAGAAAACCCGCCGCCAGCGCCAAGCCCGCTGCACCGCTGCTGCGCTTTTGCTGAAAGGCCGAGCCGCCCCAGTCGTAACTCATGTCTGTCGGCAACACATTGGCGGCGGCCCGTTCCATCGCGGCAATCGCCTGGCCCGAGCTGTAGCCCGGCTTGGGGTCACCCAAAATTTGGATCGACGGCAGTGCGTTGAAGTGCTGCACCGAGTCAGGTCCGCTGGCAAAGGTGATGCTTGAGAGCGACCGGATTTGCACCATTTGCCCAGTTTTGCTGCGCACATACAGCGCGCCAATATCGTCTGGCTTGGCGCGAAACTCGCCTTCAGCCTGCATCAGCACCTGGTAAATGCGGCCGCTTTTGTTGAAGTCGTTGACGTAGTAGCTGCCCAGCGTGGCGGCCAGCGTGTTGTAAACATCCGCGACATTTACACCCAGTGCGCGTGCTTTTTCCGTATCCACGTTTACCAATATTTGCGGCGAATTGGCTTGCCACAAACTTTTCACACCCTGCAGCTCGGGCTGCTTGTTCGCCTCAGCCAGCAGCGTGGGCAAAAACTCCGCCAGCCTGCGCACACCGCCGTCACCTTTGTTCTGCAAGTAAAACTCAAAGCCGCCGGTTTGACCCAAACCCTGAATGGCAGGCGGCGCAAACGCCAGCGGCAAACCTTCTTTGATGTCACCCGTCTTCATATAGGTTTCGCCCACCAGCTCTTTGGCCGACTGGTCACGTTCACCCCAGGGCTTGAGCGGGAAAAACATCGTCGCAGCCGATGATTTCAAACCACCACCGCCCAGAAAATTAAGACCAACCAGACTGAATACCGCTTCGATATTTTTGTTGGGCGACATGGCCGCTTCAACTTTTTTCACCACCGCGTTGGTGCGCTCCAATGATGAGCCCTCAGGCAGAATCACCGCGCCAATGTAGTAGCCCTGGTCTTCATCCGGCACCAGCCCGCCGGGCACTTGCGTGTAGAGCAAGCCCGTCAACGCACCCATGCCGACAAACAGCAGCAAGCCCAGCACGCCACGCTTTAAAAAGAACGCCACGCCGCGCGTGTAGCGACGGGTGAAGCGGTCAAAGCTATGGTTAAACCAGCTGAAAAACTTGTTCTTGCGTTCGGCCCCGGGCTTGAGCAGCACGGCGCACAGCGCGGGCGTCAGCGTCAGTGCTACCAGGCCAGACAGCACCACCGCAATCGTGATGGTGACGGAGAACTGCCGGTACAGCTCACCGGCCAGTCCACCCAAAAACGCCACTGGGATAAACGCGGCGCACAGCACCAGCACAATGGCAATCACCGGGCCGGTGACTTCCTGCATGGCCTTGATGGACGCCTCTTTGGGGCTCAAGCCTTCTTCGTGCATCAGGCGCTCGACGTTTTCCAGCACCACAATCGCGTCGTCCACCACAATGCCGATGGCCAACACCATGCCAAACAGTGTCAGCGTGTTGATGCTGTAGCCCAGCAAATGCAGACCCGCCAACGTGCCAATCAACGACACCGGCACGGCCAGCACCGGGATGATGGTGGCGCGCCAGCTTTGCAAAAACAGGTACACCACTAGAAACACCAGCACCATTGCCTCGGCCAATGTCTTCAGCACCTCGTTGATCGATTCTGAAACAAAAGGCGTGGTGTCATAAGGCGTGGCGTATGTCAGGCCTTCAGGGAACTTGGCTTTGAGTTCTTGCAGGGTTTTTTCAACCGCAGCGCGGGTGTCCAGCGCGTTGGCACCGGTTTGGAGAAACACGCCAATCGGCACCGACGCATGACCATTGATGCGGCCATAGAAGTTGTAGTCTTTGCTGCCCAGCTCGACACGCGCCACGTCTTTGAGGCGGGTCAACGCGCCGTTGGCACCGCTTTTGACCACGATGTTGGCAAACTGCTCAGGCTCCAGCAGCCGGCCCTTGGCTGTCACGGTCAGTGTCAGCTCTTCGGTGTTGCCAGGTGGCGCGCCGATTTTGCCGGCGGCGTACTGGGCGTTCTGCTCGGTCACGGCGGCACTGATGTCGGCCACCGTGATGCCCAGTTGCGCCATGCGGTCAGGCTGCAGCCAGATACGCATGGCGTAGTCTTTGGCACCAAAAATCTGCACATTGGTGGTGCCCGGCACGCGCTTGACGGCGTCCAGCATGTTTTGCGCCACATAGTTGGAAATAAACAAATCGCTGTAGCGGTCGTCGGGCGAATACACCGCCACCACCACCATGAAGTTGGCCGAGCTTTTGGCCACAGTCACGCCTTGGCGCTGCACCTCTTGCGGCAGTTTGGTGATGACCTGGTTCACACGGTTGTTGACGTTTTGGGCCGCGATGACCAGGTTGGTACCGACTTCAAACGTGATGTTGATGCCCACCACGCCGTCGCCGGAGGAAGTCGAATCCATGTACAGCATTTTTTCAACGCCATTGATGGATTGTTCAATCGGTGCGGCAACGGTAGCCTCCAGCACTTCGGCTGACGCGCCGGGGTAAATGGCACGCACGTTGACAACGGGTGGCGATATGTCAGGGTAGCGCGCGATGGGCAAGATACGCATCGCTGCCAGTCCAGCCAGCACCAACAACAGCGACAGCACCGTCGCAAAAATCGGGCGGTCAATGAAGAATTTGGAGAACATGCAGCCGCTCCTTATCTGGAAGCTGCTGAGGCAGGTTTGGCGGATGCTGCCGGGGCTGTACCCGGTGCGCCGCCTGCAACACCACCAGCCACATAAGGCACCACCTTCACCGTCATGCCGGGCTGATTGGCCTTGATAAAGCCTTCAACCAGCACGCGGTCACCGTTTTGCAGGCCTTTGGTGATCACCCAGTTGCCGCCCGTCCAGCCGTCGAGCTCAACTGGCTGCGGCGCCAGCTTGTTGTCAGGCGTGACTTTAAAAACAATCTTGCCAAAGGGGCTGTCGATCACCGCGCGCTGCGGCACGCTGATGGTGTTGGGCCGGGTGGCGCCGCCCAGCAACACGCGCACAAACTGGCCGGGGCGCAAGCTGCCATCCGCGTTGGGGATTTCAGCCCGCACATCAATACTGCCAGTTTGCGGATTAACGCGCTGGCCTGAAAAGTTCAGCTTGCCCGCTTGGGGGTGCAGGCTGCCGTCGGCCAGCTTGACCTTGACGGCAAAGCCCAAATTGCCGCTAGAAGATTGACTCGGTACGTTGAGCTTGCCTTCTTTCACGCGCTTGTTCAAAGAGATGAAGTCGCTCTCAGACACGCTGAAGTTCACAAACATCGGGTCTGTTTGCACGATGGTCGTCAGCAGGCTGTCGGCGGCTGTTATCAGGCTGCCATCTGACTTGTTGGCCGTCGTGGTGATGCCGCCAATCGGCGCAACGACCTTGGTGTAGCCCAAATTGAGCTGTGCTTCACTGGCCTGCGCCTGGGTTTGCTTGAGTGTGGCCTAAGCAATGTCGAGCGCAGACTTCGCGTCGTCAAACTCTTTCTGACTTATGGCCTTTTCTGCAATCAGCGGCACCAGTCGCGCCTGGTCACGCCGGGCTTGGTCAACCCGCGCCTTGGCCAGCGCCACAGACGCGTCAAGCGACGCGGCCTGGTTTTGAAAATTCACCGGGTCGATTTGAAACAGCGGTTGCCCAGCTTTAACGTTAGCGCCCTCAGTAAACAAGCGGCGCTGCAAAATGCCCGCCACCCGCGCCCTCACTTCTGTCTCTCGCGAACCTGCTGTTTGCCCGGCGTATTCCAGCTGGATCGGCTGGCTCGACGCTTGCACCGTGATGACCGACACCTCAGGCGGTGGCATGCCCCCCCGCCCGGGCCGCCAGGGCCAGCGGGTGCTCCTTTGCCGCAGCCAGCCAAAGCCGCAGCAACGACCACAGTCAGCAAGATAAGAGGTGTTTTAGGTTTAAGCAAAGAGGAGGAATGAGTGACGAAGAGAGCTGAACGCTGCATGGCAATGGCTTTCAAATACAGGACTGGCGATTTGAACGAGAACGATAAATAGTACAGAAGCATAAGGGTTTTCCCGCGCGGCTGTGCAGGACAAAGCGCCGAGCGTGAGCTCGTAAAAAAGGGGGTTTTGAACCTGAAAACCTGATTTTTAGCGATTTTCAGATGCCAAATTGGCCTCTAGATCAATAAATACGGGCGCAAGCAGCTCCTAATTTTGTAGTAAAAACAGTTCCCTTTCACCGCCCTCTGAACTCCATCACCGTCAAAACCAGCACCACCAGCGCCTGAAAACCCACAAACGCAGCGCCCAGCACTGTTGGGCTAAACCACAGCGTGATGGTCAACACGCTGGCCACTACCCAAGCCGCATTGCCCAGTATCACCAGCCAGGTGACAAAGGCCGGGGGCTTCTCGCCAGCGCCCGCACGACTGGCCAGCCACAGCATCACAAAGAACACCAACACAGCGACGCCCGCCCCAAAAGCAAAGTCTTGCGGCAAACCGAGCCACGGTGATAAAACACCCGCCGAGCTAACCAGCAGCAGGCCCATGGCCAGGCCGGTCAAGGCATCCAGCAGCAGGATTTTTCTGATGCCCAAGCCAAAGGTCTGTGATGGCTGGGTTTGCGTCGCGGTCATGGTCATGATGAATCTCCAGGTTGATTGAATGAGGCGTCAGTGTCGTCACGGCATCAACGCAAGTCGATTACCTGGCAGGTCATGAGCCGATTACCTGGCAGGTAATGGACTTGAGCCCGGCGCGTGTCAATAATCAGGCACTATCCTCACGGCCACGGGAGACTTCAATTGAAACAGCTGATCGACACGACGACTGACATGCCGATGCGCGATGACACGGTAGGCACACTCATCCGCCAATGGCGCACCACGAAGCGGCGCAGCCAAATGGACCTGGCGCTTGACGCGAACATCTCGCCGCGCCACCTGAGCTTTGTGGAAACCGGGCGCGCAAAACCAAGCGCCGAGGTGCTGATGACGATAGCCGACCACCTGGATGTGCCGCTACGCACCCGCAACACCTGGCTGCTGGCAGCAGGCTACGCACCGCGTTACAGCGAGCAGGGGCTGGACTCCGCCCGCATGGTGCTGGTCAAGGCAGCGATACAGCGGCTGCTTGACACGCATGACCCCTACCCCGGCGTGGCGCTGGACAAACAGTGGAATGTGGTCCTGCACAACGAGGCGGCAGGCAAGCTGCTGAGCTTGTTACCTGATTTTTTGCAAACCCCTACTATCAATATCTTCAAAGCCAGCCTGCACCCGCAAGGCTTTGCTGCCATGACGAAGAACTTCAGTGAATGGGGCAGCTACCTGGTGGCGCTGCTGCAGCGCCTGGTGCTGGCTGGCCGTGATGAAAACGTGATGGCGCTGGCAGCTGAAGTGGCGACTTACCCGAATGTGCAGGCACTCAAAGCCAACCTGGCCAGTACGACCCCTGCACCCAGCCCTGAATCGCAACTGCTGATACCTTGCGTGCTGGAAATTGGTGGCCATGAGATTTCGCTCTTCACCACCCTGACCACCTTCGGCAGCCCACGCGACATCACCTTGAATGAACTGTGTATTGAGCTGTACTACCCAGCCGATGAGGCTAGCCAGACATTCTTGCGGTCTAGCGCATAAGCTGCAAGGCCCACCACAAGGCACACCAAAGCCACCACATCCGCAACAAACACACGGGCTATTAAAGCGTTGTAGCCGCCCACGGACCAAGCCAGCCACAAAAAAGACAGCACACTCGCAAAACCCGCCACAAAGGCCAGCGGCTGCAATGATGGTCGAAACGCTGAGAGCGCCAAGAACAAACCCAGCAGGCCAAACAGCACGGCCCGGTGCCGCATCAAGATGAGCAAGTTGGCATCGCTTAGCGCTATGCCGTACAAACCAGACAGCCTTTGAGCCCCCAACACACCCAATACGGGTATGAGATGAATGGCAGCCACCACCAACAGCATGGCACTGACCAAATGGCGCATAGCGGTATTCATTTGAACGCGTTAGCCGTAGCAAACCACAAGCCAATGCCTATACATGCGCCAAACGCGGGAACACCAATCAACAAGGTCACCGCCCGAGGTAACAGTTCGTCGTGCTGCATTGTCAAACTCCTTTTTTAAAACCAGTGCAGCGGTTACTGCACTGATTGAAGTGTCTGGCTTGGCTTGCAGCTTGTCGATTACTTGGCAGGTAAGGGAGCTCATTCTGAAAGCTGTTTAAGACCGTTATTAGCAGTAATTTAGGAATCTAGGCCAATAAATGCGTGTGTAAGAAGCCCCTGACTTAATAGTAAAAAAACCGTTTGTGACACAACTACTTTATTGAGTCCAGCAACTCAAGTCGATCAATACCCAAGGAGGTCAAGATGGATGCGATCACACGCGAATACAAAAGCAGGGTCGTCAGCGTTACGGCAGCTTCAAGTTATTGGCGCGAATAAAGCGACCGGCACGCTGTTCAGCGCCATTAATGCTATCCCTTACCGAGCAGATGCTGAAACAGCATCTGCTGGTCTGAAGCCTGCAAACTCAGTCGTAAACCTCAGCATCCGGGTCGGTCGCTTCCAGCTCATAGCTGGCGGCCAGCATGGCAAGCCGGGCTATCACGCCGTACATGTAAAAGCGGTTGGGGCTGCTGGCGCCTGGCTTTTCACCTGGCTGAGGCAAGCGACCACCGTCGGCAAAGGCCAGCGGTACATAGCTGGCACCCGGTGCATTCAGATTTTCATCAATGCCACGGTCTGCATGGATGCGGTAAAAGCCGCCAACCACATAGCGGTCCATCATGTAGACCACCGGCTCGGCCACCGCAGCGTTGACGCGCTCGTTGGTTTGCACGCCTTCCTGAATGATGATGTCCATCACGGGGTTGGCAGGCTGTTTTTTACTGCTTTTATTCTTCGCCGCCCAGGCGTCCAGGTCTTTCACGTCGCGCACCGTCATGATGCCCATGCCGCAGCTGCCTTCACCACTGCCGCTGTTGCATTTGACCAGCACAAACGGCTTTTCATGAATACCGTACTCTTTGTACTTGCGCTTGATTTTGGTGAGCAGGCCGTCGACCTCGGTTTTCAGATGGTCAAAACCCTCAGCCGTGGCAACGTTCACCTGGCCACAGTGCGCAAACATCGGGTTGATCAACCACGAGTCCACACCAATCAGTTTGCCAAAACGTTTGGCCACTTCTTCGTAGGCCTTGAAATGGTTGGCCTTGCTGCGAACCGAGCCGCTGGCGTGCAGCGGTGGCAGCAAATACTGCTCGTTGATGTCTTCCAGCATGCCAGGGATACCCGCTGCCAGGTCGTTGTTCAGCAGCACGGTGCAGGGGTCAAAGTCTTTCAGGCCCAGACGGCGATCGGTACGGTTCAAAGGCTCCAGCGTGATGCTCTCACCCGTGGGCAGTTTCAGCGTGGTAGGCGTCTTGATAGCGGCATCCAGCGAGCCAAAACGCACATTCAGCCCGGCCTGATGAAAAATGCGTTTGAGTTCCAGGATGTTGGCCAGGTAAAAGCTGTTGTCCGTTTTCTTGTCAGGCACTACCAGCAGGTTGCGCGCCTCAGGGCAAATCTTTTCAATCGCCGCCATCGCTGCCTGCACCGCGAGCGGCAACATTTCAGGCGTCAGGTTGTTCCAGCCGTCCGGAAACAAGTTGGTGTCCACGGGAGCAAGCTTGAATCCTGCATTGCGCACATCAACAGCACAATAAAAAGGCGGCGTGTGCTCCATCCATTCAAGCCGGAACCATCGCTCAATGGCAGGGGTAGAGTCCAGAATGCGCTGCTCCAGTTCATTGATGGGACCAGTCAAGGCGGTTATCAGGTGCGGGACCATGCGGGCGCTTTAATTTTTGGTTGTTCGATGTTTCGTTCAGATATTGGGGCTGGCCATTAAGTTGCAAGGGTCTTTGATCGATGGGTGCTTGTTTCTGGCTGGCTTCGATGCCATTTTGCGATCGTCTGACCTATCATTTCAATCCTTGTTTGCCGCGCACAAACCTTTTCAGGAAATTTAGATGTCTGGTTCGCTACACAATCCCACTTTAAAGCCGCCGAGCCTGTATTTTGAACGGCATCAGGCCGAATGAAACCCGCTGAAAACCTAGGGCGTGGCGCACAAATTGCCATCATGGCACTGGTTATCCTCGGCATGGTTGGCGGCAGCTTGATCATTGCGCACACAGGCTTTGAAACATCTCCCAAAACCCGCGGTTCCAAACCGGTGTTTGTACCGTTTCCTGAGGCCTACTTGATGGTCGCCGCCATGTACGGTCAGTCGTTTATTGGCATGCTGGTTTTGTTAAGAGCTCGAAACACCTCAAAAATTGGCATTTTCCTGGGGATTTTGCTGTTTGTGGCTGTTGCCTCAATTCTGATCAGTGTTTGGCGCTGAGCCACACCAACCCATTTAGACTCGCACTTCCCCATCCCCCAACACCACATACTTCAGCGACGTCAACCCCTCAATCCCCACCGGGCCGCGCGCGTGGAACTTGTCGGTAGAAATGCCGATTTCAGCACCCAAACCAAACTCGAAGCCGTCGGCAAAGCGGGTACTGGCGTTGACCATCACGCTGGCTGAATCGACTTCACGCAGGAACTTTTGAGCGTGCAGGTGGTTGGTGGTGATGATGGCGTCGGTGTGGTGACTTGAGTATTTGTTGATGTGGGCAATCGCCTCGTCAATACCCTCCACCACCTTGATGCTGATGATAGGCGCCAGGTATTCTTCGTACCAGTCGTCTTCGGTCGCCGCTTTGACTGCTATGTTTTTAGTAGCTGTTTGAAGCCGTAATACATGGACCGCAGCCGAATCGGCACGTATTTCTACGCCTTTTTCAGCATAAATTACGGCGATCTTGGGTAAAAATGCCTCCGCCACACCACGCGCGACCAACAGGCCTTCAGCGGCGTTGCAGGGGCTGTATTTTTGGGTTTTGGCGTTGTCGGCCACTTTGACAGCCATGTCGATGTCGCAGGGATCGTCAACGTAGACGTGGCAGTTACCGTCCAGGTGCTTGATGACGGGCACTTTTGCATCGCGGCTGATGCGTTCGATCAAGCCCTTGCCGCCGCGCGGAATGATGACGTCAACATACTGCGGCATGGTGATCAGGTGGCCCACGGCTTCGCGGTCGGTGGTGGGTACCAGTTGCACGGCGTCCGCAGGCAACCCGGCGCTCATCAATGCCTGAGCCACCAAAGCAGCCAGCGCCTTGTTCGAGTCAATTGCCTCGGAGCCGCCACGCAAGATGCAGGCGTTGCCACTTTTGATGGCCAGGCTGGCCGCCTCAATCGTCACGTTGGGGCGGCTTTCGTAAATCATGCCGAACACGCCAATCGGCACCCGCATTTGCCCCACGCGGATGCCGCTGGGCTGCTGCTTCATGCCAATGATTTCCCCAATCACGTCTGGCATGGCAGCCAATTGCTCGCAGCCAGTGGCGACGGTTTCAATGTCTTTGGGGGTGAGTTTGAGCCGGTCCAGCATGGGGCCTGCCAGCCCGGTGCTGGCAGCGCGTGCCAGGTCGTGCTGGTTGGCCGCCGCAAGCGCTGTCGTGTTTTGGCGCAGCAAGGTGGCAAGCGTTGAAAGCGCTCCGTTTTTAGTAGCTGCTTGCGCCCGTGCCATATGGGTAGAGGCTGCTTTTGCCTTGCTACCCATAGCCTGCATCAGGTCGAAAACGGTGAAAGGGTTCTGGTCAGTCATATTGCTATTTTGCACGCATGGCACACTGCTCACACACCAGTCCGGCCAGCCGGTGCAGTGCCTGCCATCCGCTGGCCGGCCAGTCGGGTTGCTTCAGGCCTTTGACGATCCCGTCCACCTTGTGTGCAGCGGTCAATAAATTGGCCAATGTGTTGTCTGTGATGCCTGGCAGCACGCGCTCGTACAGCTTCTCCTTGATGCCCCAGATGCGGTTTTCTCTCAAGGCCATTGGCATGGGTCTGCCCGCGCTTATGGCGTCTTTCACGCGCTTCATGCTGCGAATGTCTTCACTGATGGCCCAGTGCACCAGCACCTCTGATTCGCCCTCGGCCTGCAGACCATCGAGCATGCGCGCCATACGCGCGGTCTGGCCACCCAGGACCGCCTCAGACAGCTTGAAGACGTCATAACGCGCCACATTCAACACAGCGTTTTCAACTTGCTCAAAACTCAGTGTGACAGGATCGGCAGACTTTTCCGACGGGCCGCCCCTAGGAAAAGACGCCCCCTCGGGGGGCAGCGAACCACGCGACGCGGGGAGCGTGGGGGCGCTGTTATACAGAAGGCCGAGTTTTTGAATCTCCTGGTGCGCTGCCAGCAGATTGCCTTCCACCCGGTCTGAGAAAAACTGCAGCGTGCGCTGGCCTTCTTCCCCAGCCGCCACGCGCTGGCCTTGCGCTTGCAAACGCTGCGATATCCACTGCGGCAACATGCCGCGCGCTATCGGCTCAAATTTGACGGTGACGCCGTAACTCTCCAGTGCACCAAACCAGGCGCCTTTGGTCGTCATGCTGTCCAGCCGGGGCAGCATGATGAGCGTCAGGTTCGAATCGTCGCCCTGCGACCGCTCGGCGATTTGCTGCAAAGCCACCGAACCGTCTTTGCCGGGCTTGCCACTGGGGATGCGGATTTCAACAATCTGTTTGTCGGCAAACAAACTCAGTGAGCCGCCACTGGCCAGAACTTCGCTCCAGTCGAAATGGGCGCCCTGCACCGTATGCACCGTGCGCTCGGTGTAGCCCAGGCCGTGTGCGTGGGCGCGCAAGCTGTCGGCAAACTCTTGCACCAGCAACGGCTCGTCTCCGTGCAGGGTGTACAGGCTTTTGATGCCGCGCTTGAGATGCTCGGCGAGTTGCGCGGGCGCCAGATTCATGGGTGTCTGCTAAAGAGCCGTCACGGTTGCCAGGCGACGCATGATTTGCTGAATGATGTCACTTTGCATCTCGCGGTACAGCAAGCCTTCTTCAGACTCTTTGGCCAGCACGGCGGATTCGTTAAAACTGATGTCGCGCTGCTGCACAATTTCAGTCGGGGGGATCAGGTCTTTGCCTTTGGCGCTGCGCAGTTTGAACTGGAAGCGAATGCGCAACTGAAACTCACGCACTTGCCCCGAGGCATTGACGGCGACCACCGTTTTTTCGCGCTGATCTTGCAGCACGTCCAGAATCACATCGGCCTGGTCAATTTGTCGTGTATCGCTGATTACCCTCACGTTGCCGCCAGATTCGAGCGAGCGCTTGAGCTCTGTGCCCAGTGGCGAGCTTTCAGCAAACGGTGAAAACAGCGACTTGAAAGCAAAGTTGGGGGTTTTGCGCAGGGCAAAGCCGCAGCCCGACAAGCCAAGCGTCATGCTGGTGGCCAGCAGGGTGAGGCAAAAACGGCGTTGCATGTGTTTTCCTTGATGTTCTTCAAACAACGATGTTAATCAGGCGACCCGGCACGACGATGATCTTCTTGGGGGCCACACCTGCAGCTTGCTTGATGAAGGCTTCACTGGCCAGAGCTGCGGCTTCAATTGTCGCCTTGTCTGCGGTGGCGCTGACAGTGACCAAGCCGCGAAGTTTGCCGTTGATTTGCAGCATGAGCTCAATTTCGTCTTGTTGCAATGCGCTGCTATCGACATGCGGCCAAGGCGCGTCCAGCAAGTCACCGTGCTGCTGGCTGTAGCCCAGGTCAACCCACAATGCATGCGCCAGGTGTGGCGCGCAGGGATAGAGGCAGCGCAGCAGGATGTTGAGGCCTTCATGCAGCGCAGCGTTTGATGCGTTGGACGCATCAGTTTTGAAGTTTTCGAGCGCGTTGAGTAACTTCATCGACCCAGACACGACCGTGTTGTATTGCATGCGCTGGTAGTCGTAGTCGATCTGCTTTAAAACCGAGTGAATTTCAAGCCTCAAGGCCTTGATTTCCTTCTCAAAAGTGCCTTTCGACCAATCAATACGGGCGCAAGAAGCTCCTGAATTAGTAGCATTCAGCTTTGTGCCAAAAGTCCATACACGGCGCAAGAAGCGGTAGCTGCCTTCCACACCCGCATCATTCCACTCCAGCGTGGCCTCGGGCGGGGCGGTGAACATGGTGTACAGCCGCGCGGTGTCTGCGCCGTATTTTTCAATCAGGTCCTGCGGGTCCACGCCGTTGTTTTTGCTTTTACTCATGGTGCCTACGCCTTCGTAGGTCACGATCAAACCGTCGGTCTTGCGCCTGGCCGTGCGCACCTTGCCGTCTGCATCATGAATATCTTCGACTTCTTTCGGCCAGAAATAGTCAATGCCGCCCTTGTCTGATTTGCGCGAGTAAATGTGGTTCAGCACCATGCCTTGGGTCAGCAGTTTGGTAAACGGCTCGTCAGCTTTGACCAAACCAATGTCGCGCATGACTTTGGTCCAGAAGCGGGCGTACAGCAAATGCAAAATCGCATGCTCAATGCCGCCAATGTACTGGTCCATCGGCATCCAGTAGTTAGCGCCTTCTGCGACCATCGCCTGATCGTTTTTTGGATCACAGTACCGCATGTAGTACCAGGACGAATCGACAAAAGTGTCCATTGTGTCGGTCTCGCGCCTGCCGGGCTTTCCGCAAACAGGGCAAACCACACCCGCATGAAAGCCTTCATGCTTGAGCAGCGGATTGCCTGACCCATCTGGCACGCAGTCTTGCGGCAGCACCACCGGCAGGTCTTCTTCAGGCACCGGCACGGCGCCGTGCTCATCACAGTGAATGATGGGGATCGGCGTGCCCCAGTAACGCTGGCGGCTCACGCCCCAGTCGCGCAAACGCCAGGTGGTTTTTTTCTCGCCCAGGCTTTTGGCCATCAGGTCAGCAGCGACCGCATCAACCGCGGCTTTGAAGGCCAGGCCATTGTATTTGCCGGAGTTGACGCAGATACCCCCCTTAAGCCCATAGCGTTCGTTCCACTGCTTAGCATCGAAAAAGCGATCTCCGACCGATCGCAATTCCTCCCCAGTGTGCGCGTCTCGAAGCTCGAGATGTGCGTGACCAGTTACGGGATCTGTATACGGCCAGACAACAACCTCATCATTCCGAGCTACTACCGGCGAAATAGCCAGCTTGTATTTCAAAGCAAACTCAAAATCACGCTCATCATGCGCAGGTACGCCCATCACTGCGCCGTCGCCGTAACTCATCAGCACATAGTTACCGACCCACACCTCAACCGGCTCGTCACTCAGCGGATGCCTGACAAACAAGCCCGTGCGTTCGCCCTTTTTCTCTTGCGTGGCCAGTTCAGCTTCGGTCGTGCCGCCAGACTTGCAGTCTTCAATAAACGCCGCAAGCTTGGGGTTGGTCAAAGCCGCGTGCAGCGCCAGCGGGTGCTCAGGTGCCACCGCGCAAAACGTCACGCCCATGATGGTGTCGGCACGTGTGGTGAAGACATACATCTTGCCGTCACCAATCAGCGCCCCGCTTGCATCCTGAATCTCATGCGTGAACGCAAAGCGCACGCCTTCGCTTTTGCCGATCCAGTTTTCCTGCATCAACTTCACGCGCTCGGGCCAGCCAGGCAGGCCGTCCTTGACGTGGCCCAGCAGTTCCTCGGCGTAGGCCGTGATCTTCAGGTAATAGCCCGGAATTTCGCGTTTTTCAACCACCGCGCCAGTGCGCCAGCCTTTGCCGTCAATCACTTGCTCGTTGGCCAGCACGGTCTGGTCAATCGGGTCCCAGTTCACGACCTGGGTCTTGCGGTAAGCAATACCTTTTTCAAGCATCTTCAAAAACAGCCACTGATTCCACCTGTAGTAGCTGGCGTCGCAGGTTGCCACTTCACGCGACCAGTCAATCGCCAAGCCAAGCGCCTGCATCTGCTGCTTCATATAGGCGATGTTGTCGTAGGTCCATTGGGCGGGAGGTACGCCATTTTTCATGGCTGCGTTTTCAGCGGGCAGACCAAAGGCGTCCCAGCCCATGGGCATCAACACGTTGTAGCCCTTCATGCGCAGGTAGCGCGTGAGCATATCGTTGATGGTGTAGTTGCGCACATGCCCCATGTGCAGCTTGCCGCTGGGGTAAGGCAACATGGAGCAAGCGTAGTATTTGCCCTGCGGCTTGCTGGCGCTGTCTTGATTTTCGACGCGATAGACGTTGTTGGCCGTCCAGTGAGTTTGGGCGGCAGCCTCGATGGGCTTGTGGTCGTACGGTTTGGATTGTTCTGTAGCTTGCATGGAAAGTGGTTCTGTAGCAGGAAACGCCTGATCGGACAGGCCTTGCAGCCAATCGTGGCGGATGGCTGATTTTAGATGCTGGGCTCAGCGTGTCAGCGAGCAGGCGGCAGGGGCGCCAGGCTTGGCGCGTCAGCGACAAAGCCAATCCGGTTCAAACCCGCTTTTTGCGCTGCGCCCATCACTTCAACAATTTTGCCGTAGGGCACGGCTTCGTCGGCGCGCAGTTGCACTTCAGTGTCGGGGTTTTTAACGGCGGTTTGACTCAGGCTGGCTTTCAAAGCGTCCAGCGCGATGGGTTGGTCGTCTAAAAAAATCTGGCCTGCCTTGTCGACCACAAGCGTCACAAACTTGGGCGCTTCAGACGCCTTGACCGCATCGGTCTTGGGCAAGTCCAGCTTGATGGACGAAGCCATCAGCGGTGCAGTGAGGATGAAGATCACCAGCAACACCAGCATCACATCGACCATCGGCGTGACATTGATCTCGCTCATTGGCTCAGAGCCTTTGGTGCGCTCTAACCGCCCAAAAGACATGTTGGCCCCCACGTTCGTTCACTTCGTGTAACTCTCTGCCCCTTGCAGGCCGCCGCTCGGCAGAGCCTTCGCTTCTGAAGCCTGTCCAAGCCTGCGAAAGCAGGTTTGGAGCCGCAGGCTTCAGCCCCAAGGGGGCTATTTTTTCTAGGGGCGGCCCGTCGAAAAAATGACTTCATTTGACTTCCTGCATTAACAGCTCACGAAGGTCGCGCGCAAAGCCCTCCAGATCCGCCTCAATCCGGTTGATATAACGCCCAAAAATGTTGTAGGCCAGCACCGCCGGAATCGCCACCGCCAATCCCGCCGCTGTCATGATGAGCGCCTCTCCGACAGGGCCCGATACTTTGTCGATGGTGATTTGTCCAATGGATGCAATCGCAATCAGGGCGTGGTAGATGCCCCAGACGGTACCCAACAAACCCACAAACGGAGCAGTAGAGCCAACGGTGGCCAGCAGCACCTGGCCATACTGCAGCTTGAGCAGCACTTTGTGCAGCGCATCGCGCAGGACACGGGTCAATTGCTGGGACTTGTCGCCGCGCGTGGCCAGCGTGTTGCCGGCTTCCATGTTGCTGGCAGCAATCAATGGCAACACCAGTTGTTCACGGTCAAACGCGGCCACCTTGTCAGCGGCCTCTGCAACCGATGCCGATTGCCAAAAGGCTGCGGTACTGCGCGCAACATCGCCGACTGCGCGTTTAAACAGCCAGGCTTTCCACAAGATCACGACCCAGCTGGCTATCGACATCAGCAACAGCACAACCGCCACAATCACGCTGACTGCACCGCCCTGGCTGATCAGACTCAAGAAATTCATCCTTGCCTCAGTTCAGGTTCAAAACATCAAACATGTCAAACAGGCCATTTGGCTTGTCTGCCAAAAAGCGCGCTGCGCGCAAACTGCCTTCGGCATAACCTTGGCGGGTCGATGACTTGTGGGTGATTTCAATCCGCTCGCCAATGCCGGCGAACATAACGGTGTGGTCGCCCACAATATCGCCGCCGCGAATGGCGGAAAAGCCAATAGCCAAAGGGTCACGTGCACCGGTGATGCCTTCTCTGGCAAACACAGCGTGGCCTTTGAGGTCACGCCCCAAAGCTTTGGCGACCACCTCGCCCATTTTGAGCGCTGTGCCCGACGGCGCATCAATCTTGTGGCGGTGATGCGCTTCGATGATTTCAATGTCGTAGCCAGAGCTGAGCGATTTGGCAGCCAGTTCCAGCAGTTTGAGGGTGACATTGACACCCACGCTCATGTTCGGTGCCATGACGATGGCGATGGTTTTAGCGGCCTGAAGCAACTCGGCCTTTTGGGCGTCGCTGAACCCGGTGGTGCCGATCACCAGTTTCACACCCATGTCGCGGCAGACGGCCAGGTGCGCCATCGTGCCTTCGGGGCGGGTAAAGTCAATCAGCACGCTTGCTTTTTTCAAACCTTGGCGAATGTCTGCATCAATCAACACGCCACTGGGCTGGCCAGAAAAACCGGCTGCGTCCAGGCCAATGCCGGGGCTGCCCGGCTGATCCAGCGCGCCGCTGAGTTGGCAATCGGTACTTTGCGCAATCGCCTCAATCAGCATGTGGCCCATGCGGCCGCTGGCGCCGGCTACAGCAATTGCGTGCATGGCTGCAGGCATTACGGCCTGGCGCTTTCCAGCGGCGGATAGGTGGCGGGCGGTGGCCCTGCGGGTGTGGCGACTGGCGTGCTGGCAGCAGAGGTGGCCGGTGCTGAGGGTTTTTCAGCTTTTTTAAGTTGCTCTTCAGTGGCCTCTAGCACTGGAATCTTGCCAAACTTGCGGTTGTTCGACAGGGAGGCGATGAATTCGGCATTGCTGGGCATGGTGTCGCCCTCGAAACGCTCCAGTTGGTCGCCCTTGAAAAACACAGCGTACCTGAAGGATTGCGGCTCAACACCCTGGCGCTTGAAAGTAAAAACATAGTCCCAGCGATCCGCGTGAAAAACGCTGGACACCAGGGGCGTGCCCAGCACGTCTTTGACCTGCGCACGCGTCATGCCAGGTTTGAGCAATTCAACCTGCTCTTTAGAAATGAAGTTGCCTTGAATCACATCAATCTTGTAGGGCGTGATCCAGTTGACCGGATTGGCGGCGCTGGCATTGAAACTTGAATTGAGATTGCCAAGGGTGCTACAACCCGCAAGCCCCATTGCGGCCAGACAGGCCACACAGATCAGGCTTGAGCGGCGGAAGACGGTGGTGATGTAACGGTGTTTTGCAGACATAATGCAGTCGGTAGCGATATGATGAAACATTGTAGCGGCTGGGTATTTTGAGCCGCGAGATCAACGGATTCAGATTTTCGTCGAGGAAAAGACGTGAGCAATATCAATGAACTGAAAAATACCGGCCTGAAGGCCACCTTGCCGCGACTGAAAATTCTTGAAATTTTTCAAACCGGCAAGCAGCGCCACATGACGGCGGAAGATGTGTTTCGGGTGTTGCTTGAAGAGCGGTCTGATGTCGGCCTGGCCACGGTTTACCGGGTACTGACCCAGTTTGAACAAGCCGGGCTGCTGAATCGCAGCAACTTTGAATCCGGCAAAGCGGTGTTTGAACTGAACGAAGGCCAACACCATGACCACCTGGTATGCCTGGACTGCGGCAAGGTCGAGGAGTTTTACGACGCAGAAATTGAAAAGCGTCAGCAGGCTGTGGCCAAGGCCAAGGGTTTCGCGATTGCCGACCATTCGCTGTCGATTTACGCCAATTGCACCAAAGACAAATGCCCCAGCCGCACTGCGACATCTGTGCGGCATCAGCACGCGTGATTTGCAGCGCGTTTTAGCAGGTCTATTTGATTCCGGTTTTTTAAAGCTTGATTCCTGCTCATTTTAAGCATCAAACCGGCCTCAAATCCAATAAATACTTGCGTGAGAAGCTATTATTTTTATAGTGGTTAGAGCAGGTTTTATCCGGCCGGAAATTCAAACCCCGTCCCCTGCTTCCACAAACACACGCGCCTTGCGAGGCGTCAACAGTACGGTGTCGCCTTCTTTAAAACCCAGCTCTCTGAACTGCTGAGCTGACAGCTGCACTTCAATCAGCGACTCCACCAGCGGACCGCCTGCTGGCCTTGAGACGTCTTTGGGAATCAGTTCCAGCCGGGCAATAGGGCCTATGACGATGGCTCGGTCAAGTGTGGCAATAATTCCCTCACCCTTGTTGCTTGCTGCCTGCGCTGTGTAAGGCTGCACGTCAATGTCGTGCGGACGGACATAGGCAAAGGCTTTGGCGTTCTGGACGCTGGCATGCTCAGGCGAAGCGATACGGACGCCCTCGACACTGACCTCCCCCTCATGCGCGCGGCCGTGAAAAAGGTTTACATCGCCCAAAAATCCATAGACAAATGGGCTGGCCGGGTGGTCCCACACCTCTTGCGGCGAGCCGATCTGCTCGACTTTGCCCTGATTCATCAGCACCACGCGGTCAGCAACTTCCAGCGCCTCTTCCTGGTCGTGGGTGACAAAAATACTGGTGACGTTCAGGTCATCATGCAGGCGGCGCAGCCAGCGGCGCAGTTCTTTGCGCACCTTGGCATCGAGTGCACCGAAAGGCTCATCCAGCAGCAGCACCTTGGGCTCGACTGCCAGCGCCCGAGCCAGAGCGATGCGCTGGCGCTGCCCGCCCGACAGCTGCGACGGAAAGCGGTCGGCCAGCCAGTCAAGCTGAACCAGATTCAGCAGCGAATACACCTTGTCCCTGATCTGCGCCTCACTTGGGCGCTGGCTGCGCGGCTTCATGCGCAGACCAAAGGCGACGTTTTCAAAAACCGTCATGTGTCGAAATAATGCATAGTGCTGAAACACAAAGCCCACCTGCCGCTCACGCACATGCAGGTCGGTGGTGTCCAGACCACTGAAGTGGATGCTGCCGTGGTCGGGTGTTTCCAGCCCGGCAATGATTCTCAAAAGTGTGGTTTTGCCGCAGCCAGACGGCCCCAGCAGTGCGACCAGTTCTCCCGGTTCAATGTCAAGGCTGACATCGCCAAGCGCCGTGAAGTTGCCGAAATGCTTGCTGATGTTGCGGATCTCAATGCTCATGATGTGCTCAGTTCAATTGGGGACGGTAGGACGCTCAGGCGGCAGTTCTGCGGCGGCTTTCATCTCGGCGGCATGGCGCCATTCAGCCACCGACTTGATGGCCAGCGTGACGAGCGCCAGGATAGCCAGCAGGGACGCCACTGCAAATGCAGCCACCGACTGGTATTCGTTGTACAAAATCTCGACATGCAGCGGGAGCGTGTTGGTTTGCCCGCGAATGTGCCCTGACACCACCGACACCGCACCAAACTCCCCCATGGCGCGCGCATTGCACAAGATCACGCCGTAAATCAGCCCCCACTTGATGTTGGGCAGCGTCACATACCAGAAGGTTTGCCAGCCAGTGGCCCCAAGCACGATGGCGGCCTGCTCTTCGTCATTGCCCTGTGCCTGCATCAGGGGAATCAGCTCGCGAGCAATGAACGGGAAGGTGACAAACATGGTGGCCAGCACGATGCCGGGCACAGCAAAGATGATTTTGATGTCATTGGCCATCAGCCACGGGCCAAACCAGCCCTGCGCGCCAAAAATCAGCACGTAAACCAAGCCCGCCACCACTGGCGAAACAGAAAACGGCAGATCAACCAGCGTGGTCAAAAACGCTTTGCCCCAAAACTCATACTTGGCAATCGCCCAAGCCGCCGCCACACCAAACACCAGATTCATTGGCACTGCAATGGCTGCGGTGATCAGCGTGAGCTTGATGGCGCTCCAGGCGTCGGGCTCTTTCAACGCCTCCAGATAAGCCCCAAAACCTTTGCGTAACGCCTCCGTAAAGACAGCGGCCAAAGGAAGAATCAAAAAAAGCAACACAAACAGCAGGGCCGCGCCCAACAGGCTGTAGCGAACCCAAGCGGACTCGGTTGTGCTGCTTCTGCTTGTACGAAAGACAGTTGAGGTCATACAGCTGCCCCGGTGTTTCGCCGCTGCCAGGCCTGCAGTGCATTGATAACCAGCAGCAAGGTGAACGAAATGACCAGCATGACCACCGCCACAGCGGTAGCGCCTGCATAGTCATACTGCTCAAGCTTGCCAATGATGATGAGGGGCGTGATCTCAGACACCAGCGGCACGTTGCCCGCAATAAAAATAACCGAGCCATATTCACCAATCGCGCGCGCAAACGCCATGGCAAAACCGGTCAGCAAGGCGGGCGTAATGTGCGGCAAGATAACCTTGGTAAAGATCTGCAGGCGGCTGGCGCCAAGCGAGGTTGCCGCCTCTTCGAGTTCTTTTTCAAAGTCCTCCAGTACCGGCTGCACGGCACGCACCACGAATGGAATTCCAATGAAAATCAGCGCGATCACCACACCCGCTGGCACAAACGCAAGCTTGATGCCCATGGGCTCCAGGTATTGGCCCAGCCAACCGTTGCCTGCCAGCAAGGCGGTCAGCGATATGCCCGCCACGGCCGTCGGCAGTGCAAAGGGCAGATCCACAAGCGCATCCACCAGCTTTTTTCCAGGAAAGCTGTAGCGCACCAAGACCCAGGCCAGCAGCAGCCCAAACACCAGGTTTACAAGGGCCGCAATCAGTGACGCGCCAAAAGTCAGGCGGTATGACGCCATCACGCGCTCGGACGTGACAGCAGCCCAGAACTGATCGGGCGTCATGCTGAAGGTTTTAAAAAACAGCGCCGATATCGGAATCAGCACCACGAGACTCAGGTAAAAAAGCGTGTAGCCGAGCGTCAGCCGAAAGCCGGGCAGCACGCGCCTGGCTGCGCGCTTTTTGGGCATTGCTGCAATGGGTGCCAGCACAATGGCTGGCGGCGCAGGAGACAAGACAGTCATTTTTCGGTGGACTTATTTGACGGTGTAAATCTTGTCAAACTGGCCACCGTCATTGAAGTGCACTTTCTGCGCTTCACTCAGGCTGCCGAACAGCTCTTGCACCGTAAAAAACTGCACGGGCTTGAATACGGCGGCGTGCTTTTTCAGCACAGCTGCATTTCGCGGCCGCAAGGCGTGTTTGGCAGCAATTTCCTGGCCTTCTTCGGAGTACAGGTAGTTCAGGTAGGCCTTGGCCAGGTCGCCAGTTCCTTTCTTGGCAGCCGTGCGTTCCACCACTGCGACCGGGTTTTCAGCCACGATGCTGATGGACGGATGAATCGCATCAACCTTGCCTTCACCGAACTCTTTGTTGACAGAAACGACCTCGGACTCAAAGGTGATCAGCACATCACCAATATTGCGCTGCAAAAACGCTGTCGTGGCATCACGCCCACCCTTGCCGAGCACTGGTACGTTTTTGTACAGCTTGCCCACAAATTCTGCGGCCTGTGCATCGGTAGCACCCTTCTTTTTGGCATAACCCCACGCAGCCAGATAGGCGTAGCGCCCGTTACCGCCAGTCTTGGGGTTAACCACCACAACCTGGACGCCCGGCTTGATCAGGTCGTCCCAGTCCTTGATCCCCTTCGGGTTGCCATTGCGCACCAGAAACAGCATGGTGGATGTGGTGGGGGACGCATTGTCGGGAAACTTCTTGTTCCAGTCTTTGGCAACCACGCCCACACCCGCCAGAAAGTCGATGTCGGTTGAGGTGTTCATGGTCACCACGTCGGCATCAAGGCCGTCAGCCACAGAACGCGCAATCGCGCTGGAGCCCCCGTGCGACTGGTCAATCTTGATGTCTTTGCCAGTGGTCTTTTTGTAGTGGGCGACAAAGGCAGCGTTGTAGTCTTTGTAAAACTCTCGTGCCACGTCATACGAGCCATTGAGCAATGTTTGCGCGGGTGTCAGTCCACTTGCGGCCAGAGCCACACTGGCAAGAACGATTTTCAGCTTGGAGGTCATGCTATTTCCGAAGTTTTAAAGAAGATAAAGACAGGATTAAGAGTATGAAAACTCTGGTGTGATGGCACCGACATGTGCATTGCCAACCAGAGACTGAAGCAAGGCCACACCGAGCGGCCACTCGCCGTGACCCGACTCAATGTTGATATGCCCGGCGTTTGGCACGCGCACATAGTCGCTGCCCCAAGCACGGGCATAGGCACCTGCAAGGCGCACCGGGCAATAAGGGTCGTTACTGCTGGCTACCAGCACACTTCTATAAGGCAGTGGTTTGTAAGGCACCGGCGCAAAGTCACTGAGAACGGAGCGGCGCTCCGGGTCTGCAGGCGCGACCAGCAGCGCGCCGCTGATGCGGCTGGCAGCCTTTGGTGGCAAATGAGCCGTGGCAATGCAGCCCAGGCTGTGCGCCACCACCAGAACAGCCTTCTCTTGCTCCAGTATGGTGCGCGTGATGGAGGCCACCCACGCCTTGCGGGATGGCGTTACCCAGTCATCCTGCTGCACGCGCACGACCCCCGGAAATCGCTCTGCCCACAGGCTTTGCCAGTGGCCGGGGCCAGAGTTGCGCCAGCCTGGGACGATCACGATGGTGGGCTTATTTGTCATGAGTTGGCGAGTTTGCGGCATCCGCCTTAAAACTCAAACAATAGTTTTTCGATTTGTTTATTACTTTAATGACTATCAAACCTCATCGGAACGGGTTGCCCTCAGAGCTTGGCGATCGACACTTCGGTCGATTTCACAAGGGCGACCACGTCGCTGCCAACCCCCAGCTCCAGCTGATCGACTGAACGCGTGGTGATCACCGAAGTGACGATGCCCCACGGGGTTTCGACGTCAATCTCGGACACCACGTCGCCGCGAATGATTTCCTTGATCTTGCCCCTGAACTGGTTGCGGACATTGATGGCTTGAATGGACATGAAAACTCCTTGAATACAAAGTGAAACCTGAAACGGATGACAGTCACTATCAAATCAATAGCTGCTCGCGCATATATTTATTGGCTTGGTGCTGTTTTTGATGGTGTTTTTTGGATGAATTTGGTGAAATATGTGTCGAAACCACCTTTCAGACGGCCCAGCGCAAGCCGTGGGCGACCGGACCCGGCCATAGCGAATCGGCTGCAGGCGATTGGGAGGCAGGCTTTTGCAACACCCGGTCAAGGATGCGTTTTTCAATGGCAGCGAATGCTGCATCGCCTTGCGAGCGTGGTCGTGCCAGGCTGATGGTTTCGTCCAGCGCGATGTGACCGTCTTCAATCAGGATCACCCGGTCCGCCAAAGCCACGGCTTCCTGAACGTCATGGGTCACAAGCAAGGCGGTAAAACCGTTTTTCAGCCACAAGCCTTCAATCAGGCGGTGCATTTCGATGCGGGTCAGCGCGTCCAGCGCACCCAGCGGCTCGTCCAGCAACAGCAGGCGTGGGTGATGCACCAGCGCCCGCGCCAGTGCGACACGCTGGCGTTGTCCGCCAGACAGCTTGGCCGGCCAGTCAGCCCCGCGGTCGGCCAGGCCCACCTGCGCCAGCACGGCATCGGCGTCGGCATGCTTTTCCTTGGGCAAACCCAGCGTCACGTTGTCTCTGACACGCTTCCACGGCAGCAGGCGCGAGTCCTGAAACATGATGCGGGTGTCATGGCTCAGTCCTGTCACATCCCTGTCGTCAAGCCGCAGGCTGCCGGCACTCAGAGGTTCCAGCCCTGCCACCAGACGCAACAGGGTGCTTTTGCCGCAGCCGCTGCGCCCGACAATGGCAACGAACTGGCCCGGCTCAATCGTCAGTTGGGTGTTACGCAGCACGTCGCGGCTGCCGTAGCGCTTGGACAGGTGCGACGCTTGCAGCCGCACGCCGTTTTGGGTGATTTCCGTCATTTTTGCGAGTCCTTGTGTTGTCGATTCAAGCTGGCGCCTAGCGCACTGCCTGATAGCCGGGGTGCCAGCGCAGCCAGTAACTTTCAAGCCCACGTGCAAACACATCCGCCAGCTTGCCCAGCAGCGCATACAACAGGATGCCGACCAGTACCACATCGGTTTGCAGAAACTCTCTGGCGTTCATCGTCAGGTAGCCAATACCCGCCTGGGCTGAAATGGTTTCAGCGACGATCAAAATGACCCACATCAGACCCAGAGAAAAGCGCAGCCCCACCAGAATCGACGAAAGCGCGCCCGGCAAGATAATTTGCCGGTACAACTGCCAGCGGCTCAGGCCGTAGGTGCGCCCCATCTCGATCAGGCCTGGGTCCACGTTGCGGATGCCGTGAAAGGTGTTGAGATAAATCGGAAAGAACACCGACACCGATATCAGGAACAGCTTGGCAGTTTCGTCAATGCCAAACCACAGGATCACCAGCGGAATGAGGGCCAGCGCCGGAATGTTGCGCACCATCTGAATACTGGAGTCGAGTAATACCTCAAAAAACCTGACCGAGCCGGTCAGCAAACCCAGCGCCAAGCCAAGGCTGCCGCCTATTGCCAAGCCCGCCAGGGCACGGGCGGCGCTGACCTTGACATGCGTCGACAGCTCGCCCGAGGCAGACAGGTTCCACGCTGCCTTGGTGACTTCCGATGGCGCTGGCAACACACGTGTGGACAGCCAGCCCTGCGACGACGCAAGTTGCCATACCGACAGCAACAAAACCGGTACCAGCCAGGGCAGCAGACGCTTGCCCACATCGCGAAAAAATGGCGCTGACAAATACTGGCCGAGTGTTTGCAGCGAGAGACTGGAGACAGCGATAAAACCCAGCCCAGGCGCATCAATCGCATCCGGGGTGGGCGTGACCTGAAGCTCTCTTGCATGGTGTGACATTGAAAATCCTTGTCTGAAAGTCGTCGTCAGCTTTGGGAAGCGCGCGGCAGATATTCATTGGCCACGACTTCACCAAACGGCCCATTGAGGGCATGGCCAGCAAGCTTGTTGCGCAGCTTGAGCGGCAACAACGGAAACACCAGTTCGGCAAAACGGTAAGCTTCTTCAAGGTGCGGGTAGCCCGAAAGCACGAAGGTGTCCAGACCCAGCTCGGCGTATTCCTGAATTCGCGCCGCTACGGTTTGCGGGTCGCCCACCAGCGCCGTGCCTGCGCCGCCGCGCACCAGGCCCACACCGGCCCACAGGTTGGGGCTGATCTCAAGGTCTGCGCGTGTGCGTTTTTTGCCGCCGGCGTGCAGCGCAGCCATGCGGCGCTGGCCCTCGGAGTCCATGCGCGAGAAAGCAGCTTGCGCGCGAATCACTGTGTCGTCGTCCAGGCGGCTGATCAGGCTTTCGGCAGCTTTCCAGGCTTCGTCGTCTGTCTCCCGAACGATGACATGCAGGCGGATACCAAAGTTGACGGTACGACCGTGTCTGGCTGCTTTCTCACGCACGTCAGCGACTTTTTTGGCAACCTCTGCAGGTGGCTCGCCCCAGGTCAGGTAGGTATCTACCTGCTCGGCTGCGAGTTCATGCGCCGCTGGCGACGAACCGCCAAAATACACCGGCGGATACGGGTTTTGCACCGGCGGGTAGAGCAGCTTGGCACTTTTGACGCTCAGGTGCTCGCCTTCAAAGTCAAACGTCTGGCCATCGTGGCTGCGGGTCAGAATCTCGCGCCAGATGCGTATGAATTCGGCAGACTGCTCGTACCGCTGGGCGTGGTCCAGAAAAACACCATCGCCCTCCAGCTCGGTTTGGTCGCCACCCGTGACCAGATTGATCAGCAAGCGCCCGCCAGAAAGCCTGTCAAACGTGGCGGCCATGCGCGCCGCAAGGCTCGGTTGGTGCAAACCGGGGCGTACAGCCACCAGAAACTTGAGGTTTTTTGTCACTGCCAGCAGGCTGGACGCCACAACCCACGGGTCTTCGCAGGAACGGCCCGTCGGAATCAGTACCCCCTCATAACCGAGTGTGTCAGCCGCCACGGCCACCTGCTTGAGGTAGTCGTGGCTGACCTCACGTGCGCCCTCGGCTGTGCCCAGATAACGGCTGTCGCCATGGGTTGGAATAAACCAGAATACCTGCATCAGATGCTCCTCAAAGAAATACCGTTGCGTGCCGAAAGTGGCGATGAATGCCTGAACTGATGGATTAGCGAGCCAACTGGGCCACAGTGCTTCCACCGCCACGCCATACGATGTCGGACACCTTGACTGCCTTTGGAATCAGACCCAGTTTGAGAAATGTGTCAGCCACACGTTGCTGGTCGGCTATCGTGGCCGCGCTCAGCGGGCCGACGGGCGAGGCGGGACGGCGCTGCAGAAACAGGCTGACAACACCCGCATCAAGACCACTGAAGTCAGACACCAGCTTGATGGCCTCCTTGCGGTTGCCCTGCGCCAGACTGTCGGCGCGCGTCAGCTCTTGCAGCAGCACCAGCAAGGCCGGTTCATGCTGGGTCACAAACGGGCGGGAGGCCAGGTAAAACGAGTTGTTGCTGGACAAATCACGGCCCGTGACCAGCACACGCGGCTTGATGGCCAGTTCGGTAGCGGCATAAAACGGGTCCCAGATGGCCCAGGCATCAATGCTTTTGCGTTCAAAAGCAGCTCCGGCTTCTGCGGGCGCCAAATAGATCGGCTGGATGTCAGACCACTGCAAGCCGGCTTTTTCTACCGCGCGAACCAGCAGGTAGTGCGCGCTGGAGCCTTTTTGAACACCAATTTTTTTGCCTCGCAGGTCTGGCAAGCGACGCAGTGAGGAGTCCTGCAACACCAAAATGGCAGAACTGTCGGGTTTTGGGGGCTCGGCAGCGACGTACAGCAAGTCCTTGCCAGCAGCCTGTGCAAATACAGGCGGTGAATCCCCCGTCAAACCAAATTCCAGACTGCCGACTGCGATGGCTTCAAGCAGTTGCGGCCCGGCCGGAAACTCAGCCCAGGTAATTTTGGTATTGGGAAAACGCTTTTCGAGCGCACCCTGCTGTTTGAGGATGACCAGATTGACAGCGGATTTCTGGTAACCAATGCGAAGCTGTTCAGGCGCTTTGACCGATGTCGTTGATTGTGCTTTCGCTGCGCTAAAGCCCAGGCCCCAAAGGCCTGCAGTGGTGGCTGCAATGATCAGAAAGCGGCGGCGTAAATTGAAAGTGGACGTGTTGTTCATGGCAATGTTTCCGTGGGTGTTTAAGGTGCAGGCCTGTAGGCGGCGTCTTTGACGGCCACGGCTTTGGGTATGAGCTTCAGGTCAAAAAACACGTCAGCGAGCTTTTGCTGTTCAGCAATCACGCTGTCGGGTACGGGTTTGACATTGAATTCGTAACGCTTGAGGCTGAGTTCCACCACATCCAGAGGCAGGCTTTGCAGCGGTGCGATCACCTCCGCCGCCTTTTTCAGATTCGCCTTGAGCCATTTGCCCTGCTCTACCGAATCGTCAAACAGTGCCTGAATGATTTTGGGATTTTTACTGACGAAGTTGCGTGCACCCAGGTAGTACTGATAGTTGTTGACCACCCCTTTTCCATTGGCTAGCACGCGTGCACCAATGGCCTTTTCGGCGGCAGCTGCAAACGGATCCCAGATCACCCAGGCGTCGACGTTTTTACTTTCAAAGGCAGCACGGGCATCGGCGGGTGGCAAGTACACCGGCTGTATATCTGACAGCTTGAGGCCGTTTTTCTCCAGTTGCCTGACCAGCAGATAGTGCACATTGCTGCCTTTGTTGAGCGCTACTTTTTTGCCTTTCAGGTCACTCACGGATTTAAGGGCCGAGTCCTTTGGCACCAGAATCGCTTCTGCTTCAGGTGCTGCAGGGTCATAACCAATGTAGACAAACTGGGCGCCAGCAGCCTGGGCAAAAATCGGCGGCGCTTCACCCACATAGCCCACATCAACCGAGCCGAGGTTCAGGCCTTCCAGCAGCTGCGGCCCGGCTGGAAACTCAACCCACTTCACGGTTGTATTCAGGGGCAGTAGACGTTTTTCAAGGGTGCCCTGTGCTTTTTGCAGCACAAACAGGCTGGCTGCCTTCTGGTAGCCGATACGCAGTTCGGTCTTTTCCTGGGCCTGTACCACTGGCAATAGCAGAAGACCGGCAATCAGAGCCACGACAAAAGCAGCGAGCGCGCCCAGGCCCAGGTACCGCAGGATGGTCTTGAAAGTGTTCTGCTGGTAGCTTGGTTCAGTCCCGGCAGGGTTTTGTTCGGCGGTAGTCGTCATAAAAATATCCTTGTTTGTGTCGTTGAGCCGCTTGAAGGCGGCGTTTTGGCGTTGCTCAGGCAAAGCTTTGCCCTGTCGCTGCGCAACATGTTTTCAATGAAATTGGGAGGCAGTGCATGAACTGCACGGCCTGCGGTTCAGCGGTGCGTCAAACGCTACATCGCACGGTGGAGAAAGCCACGGGCTCAAAGCCCGTGGTGGCCGGCATTCGGAAACCTTCCAGCAACAGGTTGGCGACGGCTTCTTCCAGCCGTTGCTCAATCTCTGCACCCAGTCGGTAGCCGCTGTCTTCCCGCTGCAATATTTGCGAGTCGGTGGCGTACACGCCGGGCAATATGTGCCGCGCCGCCAGGGACTGCAGAACCGGCCGCAACGCATAGTCAACAGCCAGCATGTGGTGTGGGCTGCCACCCGTGGCTAGTGGCAATACGGTTTTGTCCTTGAACCCGGTTTGCGGCAGCAGGTCCAGAAACACTTTCAGCACGCCGCTGTAGGCCGCCTTGTAAACCGGCGTCGCCACCACGATGGCACGTGCCCTGGCGACCTGATGAATGGCTTTGACCACTGAAGGATGGTTCCAGTCAGCTCGCAGCAATGCGGGCGCGTTCAGTTCGCGGATATTCAGACGATCAATCGTCAAGTTCTGGCGACCCTGCAGTTTTTGCTCTACAGAATCCAGCAGCGCAGACGAGCGGGATTGCCCGGACGGACTGCCTGCTATCAATAACACGGTAGCTTGCGAGGACATATTTTTGTTTTCTCCCTGATTCGCCTTGGTGATTCGCTTGATTGATTCCTTGCCCTCTTCGCAAGTGCCAGCGTTGAACCGGCTTTGCCGGGCCACAGATGGCGCCCCTTGAGGGGAGGCGGCCAGAGGCCGCTTCGGGGAGAACTTATTTCTTCGCGTAAATCTGGTCAAACACACCACCGTCGGCAAAGTGGTCCTTGGCGGCTTTATCCCACCCGCCGAAGGCATCATCAATCTTGAACAGATTGAGTTTGGGCAACTGCTTGGCATATTTCGCCTGAGCCCTGGCGCTTGTTGGGCGGTAGAAGTTTTTGCCAATGATGTCTTGCGCTTCTTCCGAGTACAGATACTTGAGGTACTCCTCGGCAACAGCGCGGGTACCCTTTCTATCCACGTTTTTGTCCACCACTGTGACTGCGGGCTCGGCCAGGATCGACAGCGACGGGTAGATGAAGTCCACCTTGTTGCCGAATTCTTTTTCAAGCAGATAGGCTTCGTTTTCCCAGCTAATGAACACGTCGCCCTGGTTACGCTGTGCAAAGGTCACCGACGAACCGCGGGCACCCGTGTCCAGCACAGACACGTTGGCATAGAGCTTGGCTATAAATTCTTTGGCTTTGGCATCACCGCCGTACTTGCGTTTTGCAAACTCCCAGGCGGCCAGGTAGTTCCAGCGTGCGCCGCCCGAAGTCTTGGGATTGGGTGTGATCACGTTGATGCCTGGCTTGATCAGGTCGTCCCAATCCTTGATGCCCTTTGGATTGCCGGCACGCACCACCAGAACAATGGTGGACGTGTAGGGTGAACTGTTGAGGGGCAGACGCTTTTGCCAGTCTTTGGGAACCCAGCCGCCGTTGGCGTGCAATGCGTCGGTGTCGCCAGCCAGTGCCAGCGTGGCCACATCGGCGTCCAGCCCGTCAATGATGGATCGCGCCTGACGACCCGACCCGCCGTGCGACTGTTTGAAGGTAACATCCTGACCTGTTTTGGCTTTCCAGTGCTTGGCAAAGGCGGCGTTGTACTCGACATACAGTTCGCGTGTCGGGTCATAAGAGACGTTGAACAGTGTGACGGGCTGCTGTGCAAAACCTGGCACGGCCAGGCTGGTCAGTGCACTGGCGGCTGACAGTGCGATCAATGTGCGGCGTTGAATCATGATGCTTCCTTGAGAACAAAACTTGTGAAGGTTTGGATTCTGCAAGCATTTCTTTAAATCTCAAAAGAATATTAAATGATTAATTAATACCTTGATGATATAAAGAAAATTCGTTTGTTATTCATCATTTTCCATGGCCTTGCGGTGCCGCTCGACAAACTCCTGATAGGTGTTGATACCGCGCAGCTGCAAAATAGCGTTGCGCACAGCAGCTTCTACCAGCACCGCAATGTTGCGGCCGGCCTCAACCTGAATGATGACCTTGCGTACCGGAATACCCAACACTTCCTGATTTAAAGGCTCATATGGGATGCGCTCGTATTCGCGCTCAAGGGTTTCGCGGCGCACCAAATGCACAATCATTTTCAGGCGCATTTTGCGACGCACTGCTGTCTCGCCAAAAATGGCTTTAATATCAAGCAAACCAATGCCGCGCACCTCCAGCAGGTTTTGCAGCAAGTCCGGGCAGCGACCTTCAATTGTGGTCTGGTTTATACGGTACAAATCGACTGCATCGTCAGCCACCAGGCCGTGGCCACGCGAGATAAGCTCCAGGCCCAGCTCGCTTTTGCCGAGACCGGACTCGCCGGTGATCATCACACCCAAGCCCAGAATGTCCATGAAGACACCATGCATCGACGTGCGGTCAGCAAAGTGCTTGGACAGATAGGCGCGCAGCACATCGATGACAAATGCAGCTGATTCTGGCGTGGCAAACATTGGCAGTCCGGCCCGTTCGCACATGGCCAGTAACGTGTCAGGCGCAGTTTGTCCGTCGGCAACAAGAAGCACCGGCGGCTCCAGCTTGATGATGCGTGAGACTCGCCGGGCGCAGGCTTCTTCGTCAGCGTTGAGCAGATAGGCGATTTCGCGTTCGCCCAGGATTTGTACACGGTAGGGGTGGATGTAGTTAAGGTAGCCAACCAGGTCAGCGCCCGAACGCGCGGCGCGAACCGCTACCTCATCAAAACGCCGCTCTGAAGCCCCAAGGCCGGCGACCCATTCCCACTTCAGTTTGGCGCGGTGGTCTTCAAATAAAACATCAGCGCTGATCGCGGTGGGTTTCATGCTGAAAGGTGCGTTATGCGGCCGACTGCCAGGAGGCAATCAAATGGTGCAAGGCTGTTGCGTCGGTTGTCGTTTTGAGTTTTTCGCGCAGTGTTCCGTCGCTCAGCAACTCTGCGATTTCAGACAAAATTTCAAGGTGCTTCTGGGTTGCAGCTTCGGGCACCAGTAAAAAGATCAGCATGGCAACCGCCTGCTCGTCAGGCGCATCAAAGCCAATTGGCGTGGCCAACTGGAACACGGCCGCCATCGGCGCTTTCAAGCCTTTGATGCGACCGTGCGGTATGGCCACACCGTGCCCCAAACCCGTTGAGCCCAGGCGTTCGCGTGCAAACAGGCTGTCGGTGATAAGTGCTCGGTTCAGGCCGTGCATGTTTTCAAAAAGCAGGCCGGCTTCCTCAAAAGCACGCTTTTTGCTGGTCGCATCAACGCTGACCAGAACCTGGGCGGGGGGCAAAATTTGCGAAAGTCGGTTCATAGAGCTCGATAAGTCGGCAAATTATGCACTTTATGCAGCACTTGAAAAAGATTTAGACAAATTTAAGCCGTAAAAAAGCCGCCATCTGTGGGCGGCTTGCGTCAAAGCGGTGGGGCTTCAAGCGTGCAGATCGGGCTGACGCTTCGCGGAAATATGGTGGTGGTCCTTGGTTTTGGTTTTATGGCGCGCCACCTGGCGGTCCAGCTTGTCAGTCAGCTCGTCCACAGCGGCGTACAAATCTGCATGCGAGCTTTCAGCAAAAATATCTCGGCCCTTGACATGCACGTTGCATTCGGCGCGCTGTCGGCTGTCTTTTTCTTTCATATTGTCAACGGTGAGAAGGACTTTGACATCGACCACCTGGTCAAAGTGGCGGGTAATCCGGTCGAGTTTGCTGGTCACGTAGCCGCGCAGTGCGGGGGTGACTTCAAGATGGTGGCCGCTGATCGTCATGTTCATAAAAAAGACTCCTTTTAACGGAAGGCACAGGACACAAAAACTGCCTTGGAGGGCAGCAACGAAAACAACTCACTCGAACTCACTATGCGCGCTAAATTGGCCAAATGCAACCTTGCACCGCACAAATAAATGCAACTTTCTGCGTTATTTGCCAAGTATTTGCAAAGCAATACCCAGGCCTGATCACCCTGACCTGTTATGCGCAGCTTTCGGCAAAGACTGTATCTACAGATACAGGCCGGGTCATGGGGTGGATTTTCAAGCCTTCTCCATTTAGCAGGGCGCTGATGGCTTTGGG
The DNA here is from genome assembly GCA_044378095.1 of Polaromonas sp. Taxonomy (GTDB): domain Bacteria; phylum Pseudomonadota; class Gammaproteobacteria; order Burkholderiales; family Burkholderiaceae_C; genus Polaromonas. Next base: position 19,900 of record JBILXX010000007.1, on the reverse strand, counting down.
TGAGCCGTGACGCGCAGGCGCGTAAAACTCAATGGATGACATTTTTTGGCCTGGAACTGCGATAATCAAAACATCTTCACTACGGAGAAATCCTTGGAAACTAGCAGTAGCAGCTAGCTTTCAGCACCGCTGACTGATGTTGTCACGGGTGTTGGAGGCAATAGCTCTTTCACCCTCTTTTTTATCCGGCTGTCGGCCTTTCAGGCTGATCGTCGATACAACAGGCAACACGTCATGCTCAACATTTTCACGCTCGCCAACGGCCGACTCTTCCAGGAAGAGATCGAGTCGCTTGAAGAACTCTCCAGGTTCCAGCCCATCTGGGTTGACCTCGAATCTCCCACACCTGAAGAAAAACGCTGGATCAAACAGTACTACGGCCTGTCGATTCCTGAGGACGCGATGGACGAGGACATCGAGGAGTCAGCCCGATTTTATGAAGAAGACAACGGCGAGTTGCACATCCGGTCAGACTTTTTAGTCGCTGATGAGCAGGAGCCACGCACGGTGCGGGTGGCGTTTATCTTGAACCTGGTCAACGACGACCTCAAAAGCAAGGGCGTGCTGTTTTCCATCCACGACGAAGACGTGCCCGTCTTCAGGCTCCTTCGCATGCGCGCGCGCCGGGCACCGGGGCTGATTGAAGACGCCAAGGAAGTGCTGCTCAAGCTGTTTGACGCCGATGCCGAATACTCCGCCGACACACTGGAAGGCATTTACGTTGAGCTGGAAAAAGTCAGTGCCAAAGTGCTGTCGGGCGACGTGACCGACGTGCTGGCCGGTGAGGTGCTGGGCGCGATTGCGCGGCATGAAGACTTGAATGGCCGCATCCGCCGCAATATGATGGACACACGCCGGGCGGTGAGCTTCATGATGCGCAGCAAAATGTTGTCCAGTGACCAGTTTGAAGACGCGCGGCAAATCTTGCGCGACATTGATTCGCTGGACTCCCACACAGCCTTCCTGTTCGACAAAATCAACTTCTTGATGGACGCCACCGTCGGTTTTATCAACATCAACCAGAACAAGATCATCAAACTGTTCTCGGTGGCCAGCGTGGCGCTGCTGCCGCCCACCCTGGTTGCCAGCAGCTACGGCATGAACTTTGAATTCATGCCCGAGCTGAAGTGGGCGCTGGGTTACCCCATGGCCCTGGGCTTGATGATCGTCAGCGCTTTGGTGCCCATGTGGTACTTCAGGAAACGTGGTTGGCTGAAATAGCCCCCACGGTTGCTCACTGCGTGTAGCGTCCTGCCCCCCGAGGGGGTCGCTGCGCCTGCGGGCCGGCAAAGCCGAACCCGCGGCCCCGACTTGGCGAAGAAACGTCTCAGAGTCTGTTTTTTTCGAGTGGATTTGGCCTATAGCCCAATGAATACGGGCGCAAGCAGCTCCTGAATTTATAGCGACTTCAAAAGCCGTTCAACAATTATCTGGGCATATTTGCTGGCCACCTGGTCGATAAAACTGGGGAAATCAACATGCGCGGTGTCGTCGGCGCGGTCTGAAATGGTTCGTACGGCGGCAAACGGCAGACGATAGTCGTGGCAAACCTGGGCCACGGCAGCGCCTTCCATTTCTACTGCCAGCACCTCGTGGCCGGCTGCCAGCAGGGCGTCGCGCAGTTGCCTGGATTCAGCCGCGCCGGACACAAAACGGTCGCCGCTGGCAACCAGCCCCCGGTGCGCTTGCGCTTGCGGGTAAGCGCTGCGCAGCGTGGGGTCGGCCAGAGCGCTGCGGCTGGCTTCAAACAGTGCGGCTGTCAGCGCCACATCACCATCAAACCGGGTTTTGCCATACAGAGGCACTTCATAGCGTGCAAACAGCGGCGATGCGTCCAGGTCGTGTTGCACAAAGTCGTGCGCCACCACCACATCGCCCACATTCACGCCGCTTTTCAGACCACCCGCCACGCCGGTAAACACCATGCGCTGCACGCCAAAGCGCTCAATCAGCGTGGTGGCGGTCGTGGCAGCCGCGACTTTGCCGATTTTGGACAGTGCCAGCACGACGCGTTGCCCATGCAAGTCACCCAGCCAGAAGTCACGGCCTGCGTGGGTGACTTTGCTGGGGTGTTGCAACAGCTCAATCAGACCATGTTGTTCCTGGACGAGGGCACTGAGGATGGCGATGGCTTGCATGGTTTGATTTTTTTCAATAAAAAAGGGCAGCTTGCGCCGCCCTTTCATGGAGAAGTCTTGGTTTACTTTTTATCCCGCAACTCGCGGCGCAAGATTTTGCCGACTGGGGTTTTCGGCAACTCGGTGCGGAACTCGACCACTTTGGGCTGCTTGTAACCGGTCAGGTTTTCTTTGCAGAAGGCGCGGACCTGGGCTTCGGTCAAATCCGGATTTTTCTTGACGATCACCAGCTTGACGGCTTCGCCGGATTTTTCATCGGCCACGCCCACGCAGGCGCATTCCATCACGCCTTCGAGTTTGCCGACCACGTCTTCAATTTCGTTCGGGTAGACGTTAAAGCCGCTGACCAGAATCATGTCTTTCTTGCGGTCCACGATTTTGAAGAAACCGTTGTCGTCCAGGATGCCCACGTCGCCAGACTTGAAGTAACCGTCAGCTGTCATCACCTTGTCGGTCTCGTCAGGCCGCTGCCAGTAACCTGCCATGACCTGTGGGCCCTTGATGGCGATCTCGCCGGGCTGGCCTTGCGGTACTTCGTTGCCGTCGTCATCGAGCAGCTTGAAGTAGGTGCCTGGAATCGGCACACCAATCGTGCCGCTGAATGACTTGCTGTTGGTTGGGTTGCAACTGGCCGATGGTGAGGTCTCAGACAAGCCATAACCTTCGACAATTGGGCAACCGGTTTTCTCAAGCCACAGCTTGGCTACTGAGCTGGTCACGGCCATACCGCCGCCTAGCGAAACTTTCAGCTGCGACCAGTCCACCGTGTTGAAGTCAGGGTGATTGGCCAGGCCGTTGAACAGCGTGTTGACAGCCGGGAAGCTGTTGATCTTGTGCTTGGCCAGCTCTTTGAGCACGGCAGGCAAGTCACGCGGGTTCGGGATCAAAATGTTTTTACCGCCCGTACGCATGCCCAGCATCATGTTGACGGTAAACGCGAAGATGTGATACAGCGGTAACGCACACACGTACACCGGCTGCACACCCGGCTGCATGCTGGCCATGGCGGGGATGTTCCAGGCTTCAGACTGCAGCACGTTGGCAATCACATTGCTGTGCAGCAACACCGCGCCTTTTGACACACCGGTTGTGCCGCCCGTGTATTGCAGAACGGCGACATCGGTAGGCTTGAGCTCTGGGCGCTTGAGCGTCGCTGACGTGCCTTTGGCCAGCGCGTCGTTGAAACGCACGGCGTTTGGCAAATTAAAGGCGGGCACCATTTTTTTGACATTGCGCACCACGTAATTGACCAGCGCGCCCTTGAGCAGGCCCAGACGGTCGCCCATGGCGCACATCACCACATGCTTGACGGGCGTGGCGGCAATGCATTGCTCCAGCGTGTTGGCAAAGTTCTCAATGATCACAATCGCCTTGGAGCCCGAGTCCTTGAGCTGGTGCTCCAGCTCGCGCGGTGTGTACAGCGGATTGACGTTAACCACCACAAAACCCGCGCGCAAGATGGCCGCGACGGTGATGGGATATTGCGGCACGTTGGGCATCATGATGGCCACGCGGTCGCCTTTGACCAAGCCCAGGCTTTGCAGATAAGCACCAAGCGCCACTGACAGGCTGTCGGTCTCGCCGAAGGTGACTTCTTTGCCCATGAAGCTGTAAGCCACTTTGCTGGCGTTCTTTTTGAAGGCTTCTTCCATCAGCGCCACCAGCGAGCTGTACTGGCTGGTGTCTATGTCATACGGGACGCCGGGTGGGTAGGCTTTGAGCCAGGGGCGGTCGAGGGTGGCTACGGTCATGCTGGGTTTCTCCATTGTGGTTTTTACTTACAGCCTTGGATTCTCAAGGCTGGCCTTGTCAGTGGCTATTGTGTTTTCCCTAGGGTATTGAAGAGAGTTGCCTCTAACAAACCCCTTATTCGATGGCTTTGCCCATGTCCTCAATCACCTTCTTCGCATCACCAAACACCATCATGGTTTTGTCCATGTAAAACAGCTCGTTGTCCAGGCCTGCATAGCCTGCGGCCATCGAGCGCTTGTTGACGATGACCGTCTTGGCTTTGTAGGCTTCCAGAATCGGCATGCCGTAAATCGCGCTGCCCTTGACGTGTGCGGCGGGGTTGACCACGTCATTGGCACCCAAAATAATCGCGACGTCGGCTTGGCCAAACTCGGCGTTGATGTCTTCCATCTCATGCACCTGGTCGTACGGCACTTCGGCCTCGGCCAGCAGCACGTTCATGTGGCCGGGCATGCGGCCTGCCACCGGGTGAATCGCGTATTTGACCGTGATGCCTTTGTCGGTCAGCTTTTGCGCCAGCTCTTTGACAGAATGCTGCGCACGCGCCACCGCCAGGCCATAGCCCGGCACGATGATGACGGTTTCTGCATTGCCCAAAATGAAAGCAGCATCGTCAGCCGAGCCGGATTTGACCGGGCGTTGCTCTTTGCTGCCTTTGGCTGCCGTGGTGGCCTCGCCACCAAAGCCGCCCAAAATCACGCTGAAAAACGAGCGGTTCATGGCCTTGCACATGATGTAGCTCAAAATCGCACCCGACGAGCCGACCAGCGAACCCGCAATGATCAGCATCGAGTTGTTCAGGCTAAAACCGATACCCGCCGCCGCCCAACCCGAGTAACTGTTGAGCATCGACACCACCACCGGCATGTCAGCACCGCCAATCGGGATGATGATCAGCACACCCATCACAAACGCCAGTGCCAGCATGACGAAAAATGCCGTCCAATTGCCCGTAAACATGAACACCAGGCCCAGCGCCAGCATGATCAGCCCAAGTACCAAATTGACCATGTGCTGACCAGCAAACGTGACAGGCGCACCCTGGAACAACCTGAACTTGTATTTGCCGCTGAGCTTGCCGAAGGCAATCACTGAACCGCTGAAGGTAATCGCGCCAATCGCCGCACCCAGGAACAGTTCAAGCCGGTTGCCAGCAGGGATTTGCGCTGTGCCCATGCCTTTGGCCACAATGCCAAACGCAAAAGGCTCGGCCACCGCCGCCACGCCAATAAATACTGCTGCCAGGCCAATCATGCTGTGCATAAAAGCCACCAGCTCCGGCATCTTGGTCATCTCGACGCGCTTGGCCATCAGCGTGCCAGCCGCGCCGCCAATGATGAGAGCGATCAGGACGTAAACCATGCCTTGCGCCTTACCACCCGAGGTTTCAACAATCAGCGCACCGGTGGTCAGCACGGCAATCGTCATGCCGACCATGCCGAACAGGTTACCGCGCAGCGATGTGGTGGGGTGGCTCAAGCCTTTGAGGGCCTGAATAAAAAACACGGAAGCTACCAGGTACAGCAGCGTGACGATGTTCATGCTCATTTCGCGGCTCCTTCAGCGGCCGGGGCTTTTTTCTCTTTTTTCCTGAACATCTCCAGCATCCGCCGCGTGACCAAAAATCCGCCAAACACATTGACAGCCGCCAGCACCACAGCTAAAAAGCCCATGGTTTTGCCCAGCGGCGTTTCAGTCAGTGCAGCAGCCAGCATGGCGCCGACGATCACGATCGCTGAAATGGCGTTGGTCACCGCCATCAGCGGGGTGTGCAGCGCAGGCGTGACAGTCCACACCACGTGGTAACCCACGTAGATGGCGAGCACAAAAATGATCAAGTTGAGGATGGTGGGTGACACGGCTTCCATGAGCTTCTCCAGATGATTTTTTAAGTTATTTGCGTTTGACGTCGCCAGCCTGCGTCATCAGGCAAGCCGCCACGATGTCGTCAGCCATGTCGATATTCAAAGCACCTTCTTTGGTGATGATCAGCTTTAAAAAGTCGAGCAGGTTGCGTGCATAAAGGGCGCTGGCGTCAGCTGCCACCAGTGACGCGATGTTGGTCTCGCCAATCAGTGTCACGCCGTGTTTCACCACGGTTTTGCCGGGTTCGGTCAATGGGCAGTTGCCGCCTTGCGGGGCTGCCAAGTCAACAATCACGCTGCCGGGTTTCATGGCCTTGACCATGTCTTCTGTCACCAGCACTGGCGCTGCCCGGCCAGGGATGAGTGCGGTGGTGATCACAATGTCGGCATTGGCCACGCGCTTGGCCACTTCGTCTTTTTGGCGTGCCAGCCAGCTGGGCGGCATGGGCTTGGCGTAGCCGCCCACGCCCACAGCTGCTTCGCGCTCTTCGTCGGTCTCGTACGGCACGTCGATGAACTTGGCGCCCAATGATTCAACCTGTTCTTTCACACTCGGGCGAACGTCGCTGGCTTCAATCACCGCGCCCAGGCGCTTGGCGGTGGCGATGGCTTGCAGGCCCGCCACACCTACACCCAGAATCACAACCCGGGCTGCTTTAACAGTACCCGCAGCGGTCATCAGCATCGGCATAAAGCGCTGGTAGGCATCTGCCGCCATCATGACGGCTTTATACCCTGCAATATTGGCTTGTGACGACAGCACGTCCATGCTTTGGGCGCGACTGGTACGGGGTGCGGCTTCCAGTGCAAATGAGGTGAGCTGTGCTGTGGCCAGGCGCTGCAGGCCCGCCGCATCAAACGGGTTCAGCATGCCGACCAGCACGCCGCCGACTTTGACATGGGGGATTTCGCTGTCCAGCGGGCAACGTACCTTGAGCACGATGTCTGCCGCATATGCGCCTGCGGCGTCGGTGATTTCAGCACCAACAGCTGCGTAAGCGTCGTCAGGCACGCTAGCTGCAACGCCTGCACCTGCTTGCACACGAATCGTGTGACCTTGGGTTTTAAGTTTTTTGGCCGTTTCCGGCGTGATGGCGACGCGTGTCTCGCCGTCGATGATTTCGGCGGGTACCCCAATCAGCATGGGTTTCTCCTCGGTTTTAAGCGTTAGTTTTTGGGCTTTTTGGCCTGTCGGCTAGCTTACATGAGTTTTTGTAGCGCTTTGACTGGGTATTCCATGGCTTAGAGAGACTGCACTATGAAGAACGCCTCGTCGGGGTACGGCTTATCGGGGTCAGAGCCCATAAGCATTGCCACTAGTCATCCCCGATCCACCAAGCAGGGGCCGCGGATCTGGCTCTGCCAGTCCGCAGGCGCAGCGGTCCCCTCGGGGTACGGCTTCATTTAGCTGTAGGCATAACGAACTCCGCGCCTTTACCAATGCTTTCCGGCCAGCGCTGCATGATGGATTTTTGCTTGGTGTAAAAACGCACACCTTCTTCGCCGTAGGCGTGCATGTCGCCAAAAAGACTCTTTTTCCAGCCGCCAAAGCCGTGCCAGGCCATCGGTACGGGAATCGGCACATTGATGCCGACCATGCCGACCTGGATGCGGCGACTGAATTCCCGTGCCACGTTGCCGTCGCGGGTAAAGCAGCTCACGCCGTTGCCAAACTCATGGGCATTGATCAGGTCTACTGCCTCGGCAAGATCCTTGACACGCACACAGCCCAGCACAGGGCCAAAAATTTCTTCTTTATAGATGCGCATGCTGGGGGTGACATGGTCAAACAGCGTGCCGCCCATCCAGTAACCAGCTTCGCAACCCTCACCTGCGTCCTTGCCGGTAAAGGGGCGGCCATCGACCAGCAGTTTTGCGCCTTCTTCGACACCCAGGTCAATGTAACCCGTGATGCGCTTGTGGGCTATGGACGTCACGATGGGGCCCATTTCCGCGTCCAGATTCACGCCGTTCTTGATCACCAGCGTTTTGGCTCTGGCGGTCAACATTGGCAGCAGGCGCTCGGCAACATCACCGACCAGCACCGCAACCGATATAGCCATGCAGCGCTCACCCGCCGAGCCATAACCCGCGCCAATCAGCGCGTCCACCGCTTGTTCCAGGTCAGCATCGGGCATCACCACCATGTGGTTTTTGGCACCGCCCAAGGCTTGCACGCGTTTGCCGTGGTGCGCGCCCGTCTCATATATGTAGTTGGCAATCGGTGTGGAGCCGACGAACGACACGGCTTTGACATCCGGGTGCACCAGCAGCGCATCGACCGCTTCCTTGTCGCCCTGCACGACGTTGAAAACGCCATCAGGCAAACCGGCCTGCTTGAGTAAATCAGCCATGAACAAACTGGCGCTTGGGTCAATTGGGCTCGGCTTCAAGACAAAGCAGTTGCCCGCGGCAATGGCGACGGGGAACATCCACATCGGCACCATCACCGGAAAGTTAAACGGCGTGATGCCCGCCACCACGCCCAGGGGTTGGCGCAGCGTCCAGTTGTCAATGCCGGTGCTCACCTGGTCGGTAAAGTCGCCTTTGAGCAATTGCGGCATGCCGCAGGCAAACTCCACAATGTCAATGCCGCGCGAGACCTCGCCCTGCGCGTCGGTAAACACCTTGCCGTGCTCGGCGGTGATCATGTGGGCGAGCTTGTCTTTGTGCAGGTTGAGCAACTCTAAAAACTTGAACATCACCCGCGCGCGGCGAATCGGTGGTGTGTCAGACCAGGCCGGGAAAGCCGCCTGGCCAGAAGCCACAGCCGCACCCACATCGGTTGCGCTGGCCAACAGAACTTTGCCAGTGACCGCGCCAGTGGCGGGGTTGAACACGTCCTGGCTGCGCGATGCTGTGGGTTGCGCGACTTGGCCGTTGATGTAATGGCCGGTAGTTGTAACTGACATGGTGAATCCTTGGATGGGTAGCAATCTGTCAGTCTAGGTTCGCAAGACAAATTTGATAATCCCCCGATTTATGATTACATTGTTCATATTAATGAACAATAAGACGCCGAATGTCCACTGACCAACTGTCCCCGCTGGTGGCTGACCTGCACCTGCTGACCGTGCTGGCTGCTACCAAAAGCTTTACTGAAACCGCACGCCGCCTGGGCACGTCCAAAGCGTCGGTCAGCATGCGCATCAGCGACTTGGAGCGCACGGCGGGTGTGTTGCTGGTGCGCCGCACCACGCGGTCCGTGGGGCTGACCGAAGCCGGCCAGCAACTGGTGGCTGACATGCAGCCTGCGTTTGAACGCATCTCGGGCAGCTACAGCGCCGCGCGTGACCTGGTCGGCACGCCACGCGGTCTGGTGCGCGTGACGGCCCCGGTAGCGCTGGGCAGGCAGCATTTGGCACCCATCGTGGCTGACTTTTTAAAGCAATTCCCCGACATTCATATCGAGCTGGAGTTGACCGACCGCTTCGTCAACCTCGCCAACGAGGGCTTTGACTTGGCCATCCGCCACACCAATGCAGCGCCCGAAACCCACGTGGCCTGGGTGCTGTGCGAGACGCGCTCGGTGCTCGTAGCCAGCGCCGACTACCTTGCGCGGCGTGGCGTGCCTGCACACCCCAATGACTTAACCGCACATGACTGCCTGCTGTATTTAGGCAACCATTCAGGCAGCTGGACGTTTGCGAAAAACACGAAAAGAAAACCCATTGAACGTGTGGGGGTTGATATTCGCGGCTCCTTGAAGGTAAACAACAGTGAAGTACTGCGTGATGCATTGCTGGCTGGTTTGGGAATTGGCTTGCTGCCTGACTTTAGTTTGCCTGTGGCGGTAAAGAGCAAATCTGAACTGGTACGCGTACTCCCCGACTGGCAAGTACAAGGCTTTTTTGGGGAGCGGATTTACGCGCTCAGGCCATGGTCAGCCCAGGTACCCAAGGCGGTGCAATGTTTGGTAGAGCACTTGCGGGCTGGTTTTGCAGGCGGTTTTGAGCGCCTTGTTGCTGGCCCATAATCACCCCCCATGAAATCCCGATTCAAACCCAGCGTCACCGTAGCAGCCGTCATCGCCAAAGACTTTGAAGGCATCCAGAAATTCCTGCTGGTCGAAGAAGAAACCCGTGACGGCCTGAAGCTCAATAACCCTGCAGGCCACCTGGATCCCGGCGAAAGTTTGCCCCAGGCCTGCGCCCGAGAGACGCTGGAAGAAACCGCTTTTCACTTCACGCCTCAGCATGTGGTTGGCGTGTACATGTCGCGTTTTCAACGAGCCAGTGCGGCTGAGCCAAGTGGTGAAGAAGACATCACCTACCTGCGGTTTGCCTTTTGCGGTGAGTTAGGCGCGCATGTGGCTGGACAGGCGCTGGATGAGGGGATTGTCCGGACGGTTTGGTTGACGGCGGATGAGATTCGGGGCTGTGTTGACCATCATCGGAGTCCTTTGCTATTGAGGTGTATGGAGGATTATTTGGCTGGTAATCGGTTTTCGCTGGGGTTGGTTACTACGGATTCTTCTGTGTTTTTGGGGTGATTTAGCTTTCACGTGGTTTGCCGGGGGGGGGCCGGCGGCTCGTCACTTTTCTTTGCTTCGCCAAAGAAAGTGAGTTGCCGCCGGGCACCCCCCGGCTTCCACGCTAAGCCAAGTTAACCGCTATAAATTCAGTAGCTGCTTGCGCCCGTATTCATTGGTCTGGAGCCCAAAAACACCCTCAGAAAAGCCCAAAAATTACCCAAAAACACCACAAACCCGATAATCACCTTATGCCAGCCTCCAAAATCCCCAAACAAAGAGTCGTTGTTGGCCTAAGCGGTGGCGTCGACTCTGCGGTCACAGCGCACCTGTTGAAAAAGCAGGGCCATGAGGTCGTCGGCATCTTCATGAAAAACTGGGAAGGCGACGACAACGACGAGTTTTGTTCATCGAACGTTGACTTTGTCGACGCCGCTGCTGTGGCCGACGTGCTGGGCATTGAGATAGAACACGTCAACTTTGCCGCTGACTACAAAGACCGCGTGTTTGCCGAATTTTTGCGTGAATACCAAGCAGGCCGCACCCCCAACCCGGACATTTTGTGCAATGCCGAGATCAAGTTCAAAGCCTTTTTAGACCACGCCATGCGCCTGGGTGCCGAGAAAATCGCAACGGGCCACTACGCCCGCGTTCGCCAAAATGAATCAACGCAGCTTTTTGAGTTGCTCAAGGGCCTTGATCCGGCCAAGGACCAGAGCTATTTTCTGCACCGCCTGAACCAGGCACAGTTGTCAAAAACGCTTTTTCCTGTCGGTGAACTCAAAAAAACTGAAGTGCGCCGCATTGCCGACGAGATTGGCCTGCCGAACGCCAAGAAAAAAGACTCGACCGGTATCTGCTTTATTGGCGAGCGGCCGTTTCGTGATTTTTTAAACCAGTACATCGCCAAAGCGCCGGGGCTCATCAAAAGCGACACTGGACGGGTGGTGGGCGAGCATGTCGGCTTGAGCTTTTACACATTGGGTCAGCGTACGGGCCTGGGAATAGGCGGGCTGAAAGCCAAAGGCGCTGAGCTGAAAGCGATTCAGGCCAGCGGCCAGCGTGGGGCAGGCACTCATGAGCCCTGGTTTGTCGCCCGCAAAGACATGGCCACCAACACCCTGTGGGCGGTGCAGGGCCACGACCACGCCTGGCTGCAATCAACCCAACTCAGCGCGCAAGATTGCAGTTGGGTCGCAGGCAACGCGCCCGCGCCAGCCCATCTGGCCGCGAAAACGCGCTACCGCCAGGCTGACGCAGCTTGCGAATTGATGGCGGCCAACAACGCCACCTGCGAGTTGGTGTTTGAAGAACCCCAGTGGGCCGTTACCCCAGGCCAGTCGGCTGTTCTTTATGACGGTGAAGTTTGCCTTGGGGGTGGGGTCATCACTGGCAGCAATGTGCAGTTTGAGACTGCACAGTTTTTAAAACCTGACCGGAAACCAACCAAAAAGCATTAGTTGCTGCATTGCAACAAAAATCCTATTCCTTAACCTTCGCTCATGCCACATCGCTACACGCGTCCAGGTAGGTGCAAAATAGCGTTCCCCAAGCAACGCATTCCCGTTCTGATCAAAGACGGGGAGTTTTCGTGTCAAGTCAAAAATCATCCCTAGCCGCACTCACTTTGGGCGCCATCGGCGTCGTCTACGGTGACATCGGTACCAGCGTCCTGTACGCGGTTAAAGAAGTTTTCAACCACGACCATGTCGCTGTTACACCTGAGAACGTTTATGGGTTGATGTCGATATTTTTTTGGACCATGACGGTCATTGTGTCCATCAAGTATGTGACGCTGGTGCTGCGGGCCGATAACAACGGCGAGGGTGGACTGATTGCCATGCTGGCGCTGGCGTCCAACGCTGTCAAGGACAAGCCCAAACTGCGGCGGTTTTTATTTGTCATCGGTATTTTTGGTACATCGCTGTTTTACGGCGATGGTGTCATCACCCCGGCCATATCCGTGCTGTCGGCAGTTGAAGGTCTGGAAGTGGTGTCGCCTGCCTTTGCCAAAGGCGTGATACCTATCACGCTGGTGATTTTGTTTGCTTTGTTTGCCGTGCAGAAAAAGGGTACAGCGGGCATTGGCAGGTTTTTTGGTCCCATCACGCTGATCTGGTTTTTGAGCATTGCTCTGCTGGGCGTGTCGCAAATCATTCATCACCCAGAAATCCTGCAGGCCATCAGCCCGCACCATGCGGTCGGTTTCATGTGGGCCAATCCGGGGACGACTTTCATCATTCTGGGCGCAGTGGTTCTGTGCGTGACGGGTGCCGAGGCGCTGTACGCAGACCTGGGGCATTTTGGCAAACGCCCGATTCGCATTGCCTGGTTCACGGTGGTGATGCCGTGCCTGGTGCTTAACTACTTTGGCCAGGGTGCGTTGCTGCTTGAAAACCCGGCTGCCGTCAAAAACCCGTTTTATCTGATGGCGCCAGACTGGGCTTTACTGCCTCTGGTGGGACTGGCTACCGCCGCTACGGTGATTGCGTCACAAGCGCTGATCACCGGCGCCTTCAGCGTGACCAAACAGGCCATCCAGATGGGCTATCTGCCGCGCCTGCGCATTTTGCACACCAGCGTGCGAGACACCGGGCAAATTTACATGCCTTTCATCAACTGGGGGCTGTTTGCCGTCATTGTTCTGGCAGTTGTCTTGTTCCGTTCGTCCAGCAACCTGGCCGCCGCCTACGGTATCGCCGTCTGCATGGACATGCTGATCACCACGATTTTGACGTTCTACGTCATCCGTTACGGCTGGAAGTACCCTCTAGGGCTCTGCCTGGCAGCTACCGGCGTGTTTTTTGTCATTGACTTTGCTTTTCTTGCGTCCAACCTTTTGAAACTTTTCAATGGCGGCTGGTTCCCGCTGGTCATCGGCGGAGTGGTCTTTACTTTAATGATGACCTGGAAGCAGGGCCGGCACATCCTGAACGAAAAAATACGCACAGATGCGATTGATCTGCCGAGTTTTCTGGATGCGGTTTTCGTCAGCCCACCGGCCCGGGTTGAGGGCACAGCCGTATTTTTAACCGCTGAACCTGGCACCGTGCCCAATGCACTGCTGCACAACCTCAAGCACAACAAGGTGCTGCATGAACAAAACCTGTTTGTCACGGTGCGCAACCACGAGGTGCCATGGATAGGCATGAACAAGCGGCTGGAGATCGAATCGCTCGGTCACGACTGCTGGCAGGTCATTGTCAACTACGGTTTTAAAAACGACCCTGACTTGCCAAAGGCCTTGCAACAAATCAAGGGTCGCGGTTGTGAGCTGGAGGCCATGACCACCAGCTACTTTTTGTCTCGCGATGTGATTGTGCCAACCATTGGTGGCGGCATGGCGGTGTGGCGCGAAAAGCTGTTTGCCCAGATGCACCACAACGCCAGCGGAGCAGCCGACTTTTTGAACTTGCCGAACAACGCGGTCGTTGAGCTGGGTAGCAAGATCGAAATCTAGAGTTTCGTCGTAACGCCGCATGTCATTTTTCAAGGATCTCAATGCCAGTGCGTTCACTGCTGGCTTCGTCGCGGTGCTGGTCGGTTTCACCTCATCGGTCGCGATTGTGTTTCAGGCAGCGCAGGCCTTTGACGCCACGCCAGCGCAAATCGCCTCGTGGATGTGGGCGCTGGGCATTGGCATGGGGCTGTGCACCGTGCTGCCTTCGCTCTACTACAAAAAACCCATCATGGTGGCCTGGTCTACACCCGGCGCGGCGGTGCTGGCAACGGCGGGTATCGCGGGCGGTTTCAACATGGCCGAGGCGGTCGGCGCGTTTATGGTCAGTGCGGCGCTCATCACATTGTGCGGCGTGACCGGCTGGTTCGAAAAAGTCATGAACCGCATCCCGGTTGCCATCGCATCTGCTCTGCTGGCGGGTGTGCTGGCGCGCTTTGGGATGAACGGTTTTAGCGCCGCACAAAGCGCTTTGCCGCTGGTACTGCTGATGCTCAGTGTTTACCTGCTGGGGCGTCGCTTCACGCCGCGCTATGCGGTGGTGGCGACACTGCTGGTAGGCATTGCGTATGCAGTAGCGCGTGGTGAGCTGGCTTGGTCAGCAGTCAACTTCACGTTCGCGATGCCCGTATTTGTCATGCCGCAATTCACGTTTGCCGCCGTGGTCAGTTTGACGATTCCGCTGTTTGTGGTAACCATGGCATCGCAAAATTTGCCGGGTGTGGCGGCCATTCGCGCCACAGGTTACGAGGGGCAAATTCCGGTGTCCAAGGTCATCACACTGACGGGTATGGCAACTTTCGTGCTCGCGCCCTTCGGCGGCTTTGCCTTGAACCTGAGCGCCATTACCGCTGCCATCGTGATGGGCAAAGAGGCGCATCCAGACCCTGACAAGCGCTACACCGCTGCCGTCAGTTGCGGCTTGATCTATCTGGTGATTGGTGCGTTTGGCGCAGCCGTGACCAGCTTGCTTGCGGCCTTCCCGAAAGAGCTGGTCGCCGCCATTGCCGGGCTGGCACTGCTGGGAACCATCGGCTCAGGTCTGGCGGCGGCGGTCAAAGACGAGTCGCACCGCGAGGCAGCGCTGATCACATTCTTGGTCACGCTGTCGGGAGTCGTGATAGCCGGCGTCGGCTCGGCCTTCTGGGGCGTGGCAGCCGGCGCACTGGCGCTATTTGTTCAACAATACAGGCAACCCAAAGCCAAACACTGAAGCCCACCATGCAAATCCTTTTCGTCGCCGACCCGCTTGAGTCTTTCAAGATTTACAAAGACACCACGTTTGCGATGATGCGTGAGTTGCAAAACCGCGGCCACACGCTGGCGGCGTGTGAGACCAAAGACATTCGCTGGCAGCGCGGTGAAAGCGTGACGGGTTTTGTGCGGGACATCGTTTTGACGGGCGAGCCTGATGTCTGGTTTAACGCCAAACAATCACACCCCAACGAACGTCCGCAAGCCTTGAGAGACTTCGACGCGGTGGTGATGCGCAAAGACCCACCGTTTGACAGTGAGTTTTTCTACAGCACGCACCTTCTGGAGCAAGCCGAGCGCGAGGGTGCCAAAGTATTCAACAAGCCGCGCGCCCTGCGTGACCACCCTGAAAAGCTGGCCATTCTGGAGTTCCCGCAGTTCATCGGCCCGACGCTGGTGACTCGGGACGCCAGCGACATCAAACGCTTTCATGCCGAGCACGAGGACATTATTTTGAAGCCGCTCGACGGCATGGGCGGCATGGGGATTTTTCGTGTCAAGCAAGATGGGATGAACCTGGGCAGCATGATTGAAACGCTGAACAAAGACGGCGCGCAAAGCGTGATGGTGCAAAAGTTTTTGCCGGAGATCGTCAAAGGCGACAAACGCATTTTGGTGATTGGCGGCAAGCCTGTGCCTTTCAGCCTGGCGCGCATTCCGCAAGGCTCGGAGGTACGTGGCAACCTGGCTGTGGGCGGAAAAGGCGTGGCGCAGCCGCTATCAGCGCGCGACCTTGAAATCGCCAATGCCATTGGCCCGGTGTTGGCAGCGCGCGGTCTGCTGCTGGCAGGCATTGATGTGATTGGCGACTGCGTGACCGAGATCAATGTCACCAGCCCAACGTGCTTTCAAGAGATTTTTGACCAGGCCGGTTTTGATGTGGCTGCCATGTTTGTGGATGCGCTGGAAGCGGCGCTATTGCAAACTTAAGCCGCAGACAAAGCGCCGCCAACAAACACCAGCAAAGCGCCCGGAGCAAGGGCTGTCCAGCTTTCATTGGTGGTGAGCGGTGCGCTGACCACAACCGCGACCTTGTCGCTGGGGCTGGTGTGGTCGGCAAAGTTAACGCTGACATCCTCGTCGCTCAAAGTCGCGTGTGCAAACGGGTGTTTGCGCTCTACGTAATACAGGCGCTGTGACTCAGCTTTGGTCGATGCATGCGCCCACAACGCCTGGCCGTTGCTGAGCAAGAAATTGAACGTGCCATGCGGTGAGATCTGCGCCGCCAGCTCCCGCAGTGTCAGCGTGAGTTCAGCCACGCTGGGCACATCGGCGTGAGATTTGGCCAGCTCTTGCATGATCCAGCAAAAAGCACGCTCGCTGTCCGTTGCACCCACTGGTTTGAAGTTGCCATGCAGGCGTGGGGCGAAATCCCCCAAGTCACCGTTGTGGGCAAACACCCAATAGCGGCCCCACAGCTCACGTACAAAGGGGTGGCAATTTTCAAGCGCCGCCCTGCCCTGCGTGGCCTTGCGGATGTGCGAGATGACGTTGCGGCTTTTGATCGGGTAGCGGCTGATCAGCTCGGCCACGGGCGACGAGCAGGCGCTTTGATGATCCACAAAGTGCCGCAAGCCCTTATCGCCTTTACCGGCGTCATCCTGTTCGCCTTCAAAAAACGCAATCCCCCAGCCATCCGCATGGTTGTCGGTATGACCGCCACGCTGGGCAAAGCCCCTGAAGCTGAAAGTCACATCGGTCGGAGCATTGCAGTTCATTCCCAACAACTGGCACATTCGTCAGGCTCGCGGTTCAGACCAGAGCTGACCGCCCGTTGCCCAATTGTCGCGCTTGATGTCGGTGATGATGATGTCCACCGACTCTGGCGCGCCGCCCAGGATTTCAACGCTGACGCGGGTGATCTCGGCAACGAGTTTTTTCTTTTGGTCGATGGTGCGGCCTTCCATCATTTCAACGTGGTAAGTGGGCATGGTTTTCCTTCAATTTGTTGCGCCATTGGCTGACGGGGATGTGCGAATACCTTCATCATAATCATCCGGTGCAAACCTTCTCCCACATGCCCACCCTGGCAGGCCGAGCCTACCGATGCCAATGCGGCAACCCAGTATTTTTCAGAAATAGCAAGTGCCTGGCCTGCGGCACACCGTTGGGTTACGACACGTCGCTTGCCGCTCTGATCCCGCTGATGCCACGGCAGATCGCAGACACCTGGACGCCGTACCAGGCAGAGCCTGATGCTGCGCCTGGTCAAACCTACACACGTTGCGCCAACCTGACCACGCCGGCAACATGCAATTGGCTCGTGCCATTTGTTGACGGGCAGACAAGTCAAACGCTGTGTCAGGCCTGCCGACTGAACCGCACGATTCCCGACCTGAACGATGTAGCTCACCCGGACAACGGTGTGTTGTGGGGCCGTATTGAGCTGGCCAAGCGCCGCCTGTTTTCAAGCCTGCTGGCGCTGGGCCTGCCGGTTGCGTCACTGACAGAAGACCCGGTACGCGGCATCTCCTTTGATTTACTGCGCTCAGCCGACGGCGGCGCGCCCGTGGTGACAGGCCACAAAGCGGGGCTGATCACGCTGAATTTGCAGGAGGCCGACGATGCGGTGCGCGAGGCTGTGCGCCACGCCATGCGCGAGCCCTACCGCACGCTGCTGGGCCACTTCAGGCATGAAATTGGTCACTACTTCTGGGACCGGTTGGTGCGTGGCACGGACTGGATGCAGGGCTTTCATGCGCTGTTTGGCGATGAAACGCTGGACTACGCCGCCTGCCTGCAAAAAAATTACCTTCAGGGCCCGCCCGACCATTGGTGGCTGCGCTACGTCAGCGCCTACGCCAGCAGCCACCCCTGGGAAGACTGGGCCGAGTGCTGGGCGCACTACCTGCACATGCGCGACACCATTGACACAGCCGTCAGCCTGGGGCTGACCACCGAAAGCGCGCATCTTGAATTCACGGCCTTCACACTCGACGCGCTGTACCAGCCAGATCACCCAGACGCGCAAGTATTTCTGGATTTTTTAAACGACTGGACGCGCCTGACAACGCTGCTCAACGAGATGTCGCGCAGCATGGGACAACCCGATTTTTACCCGTTTGTGCTGCCACACGAAGTGGTGGCCAAGCTGCACTTTATTCACTTGCTGGTGACCTCTGGCAGTTGGCTTGAGCCAGATGCTGGCGTGTTTGAACAGGTGCAAGGCCAGCAGCAAAACGCTATTTAATCAGGAGCTGCTTGCGCCCGTATTCATTGGGCTAGAGCCCTAAAACACTGTTTATTTGAGCCTTTTTAGACCATTTCAGTCACATTTTGGGCTAAAACAGCTTTCTCATTGGCAACGCGGCTTTGCGCCGCCGCTGCGTCCGCCACAGCGTCCAGTGCTTGCGCCACCACGCCTTGCGTGTCCACCGGCCTCAGCAGGCGCTGGGCAATGAGCTTTTCACAACTGCGTTTGGTCATGGAATGCGGCTGGCCGCCGTTGCTGATAAACATAAAGAGTGTGGCGTGACTGGAGGCCCAAATGAGTTGTGCGCGCAACCACTGGCGTTTGGAGTACAAATCAACCCAGCTGCCGGTTTTGAGGCGGCTCAAAACCAGGGCGGCCTGTTCTTTGGCTTGCTCGCTGTGGTGATCAATATTGTGGTTGGGGGCCAATGGCAAGGTGGCCTCGGGCAGATGCACCAGTGTTATCTTTTCTGGTTCCTCGGCGACGACCGACTCGTCGGTCTTGTCTTGTGCCGTGATCAATTCAGTCAGCTCTGCAGGTTGCGTCGGCTGGGTGTCTTCAAAACCTGCGGCATCCAGGTCGTTGCGACCCATCCACAGCGGGGCATCGGCCAAAGCGCGCAGCTTTTCCAGCCGCTCGGCGGGGGTGACAGTTTCTTCTTCCGGCTCCAGCGCTGCCATGTTTGACTCTTCGGCATCACGCTGGCTTTTCAGGCGGCGCAGTTTGAGTACCGGGCGGTGAAGCTTCATCAGCGATTCAAAGAACGCTTCGTTTTCTTTCGGGTCTTGACCCAACATGGCCAGACCGCTGTGGAGTTTGTCAAGCAGGCCGGGAATCATGTCAATCAGCTTGGCGGGCTGCTTGAGGGTCACGTCGCGTTTGACGCTCCACACCAGGTCAGGCACCACCGAGCCAAAGCCCTCTGGGTCAACCTGGTTGCGCACGTCCAGCAGTCTGGCGTTGGCCATCGCCAGTGACCACGGACCAAACAAAAAGTCGAGCACCACACCGGGTACCTTCTCCAGGTCAGAGCGGGCACTTAGATCAAAAGCAATCTGGTCCGCCTTGTCCTGCCGCTCTTCGGCAAAGCGCAGGGCTTGCAAAACCTGCTGGCGTTTGTCAAAGTCCCGCTGGTCTTGTGCGTTCCAGGCTTGCTCCAGCTTAGCCAGCGCAGCGCGAAAAGGCTTGATGTCTTCAACCGTGCTGGCATTGAGCTGGTTAAAACTCTGCGTCAACGCCTGAAAATACTCTACAAACTCGGGGCTGAACTCGTCGTTGTATTTAAAGCTGCGTTGGGCAACCTTCTCCATCAACTGCCGGCCGACATGACGTTCATCGCTAAAAAATCGCGGATCCACCAGCGCCAGCCGCAGCAGCGATGGCTCCAGCGCCACGATCGCTTCACGCACCGGGCTCAGTAGCCGTGGATCTTGCGCCACCTGGTTGACAAGCTCGCGCACCACGTCCAGACCCAGCACCTGGCTGACTTTGGTGGCTTCTTTTTTCAGTTGCGTACGCACCAGCGAGCGGGCGCGTGATGTGCCGTACGGCCCCCAAACCTGCTCGCTTAAAGAGCTGGTTGCATCCACCGCGCGTTGCGGCCTGTCCACCGCTGGCATGCGCTCCAGTCTGGCCAGGGCGCTGGTGTCAGCAGTAAATAGAACTGTCCGGTTTTAGAGCAAATAGATTGTCCGCTTTTTCTATTTTGTTTGCGATGACTGCAAAGCTGCGTAGGGCGTAGCCCGAAGCGGCTTTGCAGCCATCGCGCGG